>JAPKBO010000001.1 GCA_028823395.1 Planctomycetota bacterium
CCCAGCCCGGAAGAACCGGAGACCCCGTGAGCCTACTCCAGCGCCTCGCACAACGCTTGACGCGCACCCGCGGGGCCCTGGCCGATGGCCTCTCATCCCTGTTCCGCGGCGGAAGGCCCATTGACGACGAGTTGCTGGGCGAGCTGGAACGCCTCCTCTACACCGCGGATCTCGGGCCAACGGCCACGACCGTCACCGCCGAACTCAAGCGCCTACATGGGCGTGGTGAACTGCACGGAGAAGAAGATGTCCGTCAGGCCCTGCATGCCATGCTCATGGAGCGGATGGGCCAGGACAGCGGTGAGATCGACCTCGACGCCCACTCGCCCACAGTGATCCTCGTGGTCGGCGTCAACGGCTCGGGTAAGACGACGACCATCGCCAAGCTCGCACACCGTTTCCAGAAGGCCGGCAAGAGTGTGCTCCTGGGCGCAGCGGACACCTACCGCGCCGCTGCGGCCGATCAGCTGGAGATCTGGGCTGAGCGCAATGGTGCTCAGATCGTTCGACAGCACACGGACCGAGCCGATCCGGCAGCGGTGGCCTTCGACGCCGTAACCGCGGGGCTGGCTCGCGGGGTGGACGTGGTCGTGATCGATACGGCGGGGCGTCTGCACACCCAGAAAAATCTCATGGGTGAACTCGACAAGGTGCGACGCGTCATCGACAAGTGCCTTCCGGGAGCTCCGCACCACACCTGGCTCGTGCTCGACGGCACGAACGGCCAGAACGCCATTGAGCAGGCGCGACACTTCACGGACACCGTGGACGTGACAGGCCTGATCGTCGCCAAGCTGGACGGCACCGCGCGCGGAGGCGCGCTCTTTGGAATCAAGGAGGCGCTGGGCTTGCCCGTGCTCTACGTCGGCACCGGCGAAAAGCTCGAACTATTGGAGGTCTTTGAACCCGAAGCATTCGTGAATGCAATCGTCTGCGAAGGCCTGGAGACGCCGAGCGACTGATCGCTGCGGATCCCCCCACGACCCTACTCACGCGCTTCCCCCATGGCCTCCCCCGAGCACTCCACTTCGAAGCCCGCGGACCTGGATGGATTACAGGGCTGGCTGACCGCCCTACCAGCCCTCGTGCTGGCCCTGCCGGGTCACGCATCTTTGCTGCGCAACGTCCCCACCACCACTTCTGCCGGGACCGGCATTCTGGCCCTGTCCTGCCTTCCTGCCCTGGCCCTGCTGGCCGCGCGGCGACGGCCAATTCACCTGCGCGGGTTAGTGCCCTGGCTGGGCCTGCTCCTGATCGCCAGCTACGGGGCGCGCACGGCCGGAGATCCATTCGCAGCACGCCGCGCGCTCCTAGGCCTGACCGGAGGCATAGGATTAGTGTTGGCTGGAGCCAGCCTTGGAGCAGGCGGACGCCGAACGCTCCTCCACGGACTGTGTCTGGCGAGCGCTATGTTGCTGGCCGACACACTGTTGGATCAGCTGGGGAATGGAACCCACTTGCCCCTCGGAAACAGTGGCGATCTGTCCGAGGCGATTCTACCGGGAGCGGTGTTAGCACTGGTGGCATCGGGTTCCTCATCGAGACTCTGGAAGAGTCTCGCTCTGCTCATGGGAGCGGGAACGCTCCTGCTCATGGGATGTACACCCGTGATGGCTGGACTCGTCTCTCTACTTGGAACGGGGCTGCTCTGTTTCTCCGTGAGCCGTGCGTCATCCGGGCCGAAACGCGAGTGGGCCAGAAACCTGCTACTGGTGGGAATCGGAGGCTGGCTCGTGTTGGCGGTGAGCTCCATGAACATGGGAACGGCTTCGGTTCCCGAGAGCGAGCCCGTTGCCACGGTTGCTACCACCCCCACGGCCACCGGTGGGATCAAGGTACGCGCCCTGATCTGGGCCAGCCTACCGGAGGTCATTCGCGACGCGCCTTGGCTCGGTCACGGACCGGGACAATTTGCGCGGGTCTACCCCATCTACCGTGACCCCAGTGAGCTGGAACTCTCCAGCCATGGCCACAGCGAACCTACCCCCATCGAGGTTGAGCACGCTCACAATGACTGGCTACAGCCCTTCGTGGAGTGGGGCCTCATCGCTGGCCTGGCCTGGATGGCACTGCTTTTGGTCGCGGCCCGACGGGGACTGTTGCTCCTTAGAGAGTCCGACGCCGTCAGCCGCGCCCTTGCCGCTGCCGCCCTCGCCGTGCTGATCAACACGCTCTTCAACTCCACGCTGCTCTACGGCGTGGCTTCGCCCGCCTTTGGCTGGCCCCTCTTAGGAGTCTGCCTCGGCTGCTGTTCCGCTGATTCAACCAGCCGGCTTGCCCGCAGAGCCGGCAGACTTGCCCCAGGGCTGCTGCTGCTAATCCTGCTCGCCAACGCGCGCAGTGCCTTCGCCTTCCAGCGCCACGGAGCGCACTTGGCCCGGGTGGTGACCGCACCTGTGGTCGTCTCGAACGGGGTAGCTCAGCATTCGCCGGAGGCCATCAGGCCGCACCTCGCGCGCGCTCTGCAGGCGGTGCCCGATTCAGTTGTGGCTCTAGAGAAATACAAGCAACTACAGCTCGCCACCGGGGCTACCCCTGACGAACGCCGGGTCACATTGGCTCGCATACTCTCCGCGCGGCCCAACTCGCTGGGTGCGCTTATAGACCGGGGCATACTCGCCGCCCAGGAAGGCGAAATAGCCGAAGCCCTGGCAGTTTTCTCCCACGCCAAGGGCTTAGATCCCGAGAACGCCATGCTACGCCGCAATCGACTGCTGCTGGCCGTGGACGTGGGTGGGGTCGAAGAGGTTCAGGTACTACGGGACGAACTGCTGTCCAGGAAACAGGCAGAGCGCGACTGGTTCGAGCCGTTAGCCGCCCAAGCTCTAATGAACGGGCGCGTAACTGTGGCACGTGTACTGATGGGTGTGGGTGCAGACGAATGGAAGCAAGGCGAAGAGCTTCTAGCCCAAAGCCAATTGACCGGCCGGGCGGGCACCCTCCTCGGTGAGGGTTTCGTCACCGCGAGCAACGCGCTCTTTGCCCGCGACCACGCCACCAGCGGCGATTTCGAGAGCGCTCGCAGGCTCTACCGCCAAGCGCTACGAAGCTCGGAGAAGTACCCCGAACTGCCCGGCAGAGGCCGGCGGCTACGACTGGAACTGGCGGGCGCCCTGTGCAAGGTCGGCCGGGAGGCAGAGGCCAAGGACCTAATGGAGGGGCGTGGCACCTTCGGCGTGCACGACCTGCGCGAGCTTCCGGAATGGGCGGGCCAGGCTCTGCTCGATGCGGGCTTGCTCGGGAACTAGGGCTTCAGTGGGGCCAGCCTCAGCCCAACGCCCAGCATCCCAATCAGGCCCAGTAGCCCTACCCACCAAGCCCAACTCCAAGAGCTTGGGCTGAACTCGAACACCACCACGTGTTCGCCCTGCTCCAGGCTGATGCCACGCAGCAGACTGTTCACCGTCCAAACCTCGACCTCCTCACCGTCCACCGTGGCCTTCCAGCCCGGGTAGTTCTGCTCGCACAACACCAAGAGGCCCGCGCCATCGAGGGTCGCCAGAAGCTCAACACGCTCGGGGTCGCAGCGCGTCACTTCCACGGAACTGGTCTCGAACGGATGTTCGATCGACCAGCCACGCCCCTCCTCCAAGAAAGCTTCCCGTCGAGGATCGAAAGCTTTCGGATCCTCCAAGACCTGCTCCCGGCTCACCAACCGATTCACGCAAAACGCCCGTGGCAGAGGGTTCACCGCCCGGTAGACGTACACCTCCGCCGCAGACTCCCCCGCGACATCGGGTCCCGCGATCCGCTCCCAATCCGCGTTCCCCTGCGTGCCGAACATAGGCGCCGCCGTCGCCAGATAGCGGCAACCCAAGAGGTGCAGCGCCGGCGAATCCAGGTCGACGCCGCGCGCATTCCAGTCCAGCAAGGGACCACGACCTGGCAGTTGAGCAAAGGACTTGAACCCGTCGAAGGTGTCCACATCCATAGCGTCATACCCGTCGAGGCCGACCAGACCGTGGACGAGACCCGTGTTGTAAGGCAGGACCCCTGGGCCGCCCAGGATCCGACCGGGTAGGACGTCCTGCTCCTGCTCCGCGCGCAACAACTGGGCCGTACGGGTATCGGGGAACACAGCGCCCCGGGGTGTGGCGGGGTTACGACCATGGCCCACGTAGATTCCCTGGAGCAGAGCGAGGCCCAGGAGCAAACCGATCCAGCCACTGACGCCCAACACCTCAACTCCCACCCAGAGCGCCACGATCACGATGGACCAAAGTGCGAGCCCTCCGCGACTCTCTCTGGGTAGCTCGACCCGAGTCGCACCCAGCAGGCGCTCCCCCACGGTGACAATGCCGCCGCCATCGGAAAGCTTCAGGATCTCCAGCGTGAACGTCCACACACCCGTGGACAGTCGGGCGACTTCAAGCTCGGGACTGGTGAAGAGCACACTGTCTGGCGGAGCACCCGACGTCAAATGGCTATTGCTGCGGTCGCGGTCCACGACCAATCCCAACCGCCGGGTCCTTTCAGGACGAGGCTGACCTGAGGGGTCGAGGTTCTCCACCCGCAGGATCAAGCTCTCGAAGGGAACGCCACGGTGGATCCAACCCCCGAGGTCGAGGGATCGCCCACCTGAATCTGCTGGGAGTGGAGTGAGAAGTCCGTGCAGGCCATCAGCCGGGGACGCCTCTGGCAGGATGACCCGGTTCGGTAAGGGCATGTGCATCGCAAGCAAGGCCAAGGCCAAGACGCCTGCCGCCCCGCGGCGGGCACCACGAACCCGCGACCCCAATCCCTCGCCTGCGAGGAGCGCCATACCCAGAGTCGAAAGGACCGCCGCGCGACTGCCCGCCCCCTGCCCAACCACTGGGAGGCTCGCCCACATGGACCCGATGCCCTCCATCTCGAGGCTCAAGCCCAAAGCGAGGAGAGTCCCAACCGCGACCATCCCGCGACCACGCAAGGGACCGGAGGGTGAGAGTATGGACACGCAAGCGAGAGCCAGGGCGCCGGCATTTACCCAGACCGAGGCCTGCTCGACGAAGTCACCTCCGCCGCCATATCCCCCCCACCCTGGCAGCCCGTGAATTCCGGGAAGGAAGAGGAGCATGCGTCCGCCGTGCCCGCTATTGAGAGTCACGAGCCAAAGGCTCGCCACCAAAATGAGTCCTCCAAGGATTCTTCCGCCCAGCACACGCGGACCCGCGTTACGGCGCATCAGGCCCGTGCCCAGGGATACCAACGCGATCAGACGTATCCCCCGACCGATACCTGAGACTGCCGGGGACTCCATACCCTGCCGAGCAAGGCGCGCGCCCGAGTGGGCCAGATACTCCACAAAAGGAAAAATCGATGGGGCCGCAAGCATCAAGCCGAATCCAAGGAACAAGCCCGCGCGACGACCCGCCACACGATCCGTCAGATACAGACGCGCCGCCCACAGCGAAGCTGCGCCGAGACAGAAAAAGGCCGTCTCCGGATGCCCGCCGAGCCAGGTAAGGAGTACGGCGATCGAAATACCCAGCGGCGCCCAGCGGCGGCCCCCAAGCGCCACGCGCTCAATGGTCCACAAGAGCCAGGGTAGGACAGGTGCCACGTGGCCCAGGCTGTGGCCCAGCCAACCCACCACAAAGCCGGAGGTTTGGAAAGTGATCGCCACGAGCGCGGCACCACTCACGGACAATCCCAAGGCGCGCGCCAAAAGCCAGGCGCCCAACCCTGCGGCGAACAGACGGCCCAGGGCGAGCCATGCCAAACCGCGGTCGAAAGCGTCTCGTCCTCCCAAGCGCTCCAGCAATCCCAAGAACATTACCTGTGGGTCGAGCACGCCCCATTGCGGGTTGGCAAGCGCAGGCACTCCGGCGTGGATGTCCGGGTTCCAAAGAGTGATCTCACCTCTCGCCCAACGCTCGGCAACCTGTCTATAGGCCGGGTAGAAGACCATGCCTTGATCGGACAGGTCGGGCGCTGGAGTAGCGCTGGGTGCCTCCGGGAGCACCGCGCTCCAGGGCAAATGCCGCGCAGGCTGGTGGAGAGCCAGCTGCACCTGCCCCGCATCCCACAGGGATGGACCGACCTGAACGCAGGCGAGAACCAGCAAGAACAGCGTGGCCCAGCGTGTGGGCCGGGATTGCCTGATGACGAGGGGCGGGGAATCCATCGGAGGAATATGATTGGAAGCGCGCGCCTCCAGCGACGATGCTGCCGATCCGAGACGCCGAATACCACTTTCATGACTGCCTCACACCTCACTCTCAGCTCCTCCGCTGCCGGAGTCCCATCAGAGGGTCCTCCCAAGCTGAGCATCGTGCTGCCGGTTTACGACGAAGAGGCCGTCTTGAGCCCTTCCATAGAGCGACTTCTCGCCACTCTCAGGGAATGGCACCTAGAACTGCTAATTGTGGATGACGGCTCACGGGACGGGAGCGCAGAGATCGCGCGCCACTGGTCCGAACGTGACTCCAGAGTGCGACTGGTGCAGTTGAACCAGAATATGGGCAAGGGCGCAGCTGTACGGGCCGGCCTGGCAGCGGCGCGCGGAAAATGGATGCTAGTCACCGACGCGGACCTCTCAGCGGATCCCGCCTGCGCCTGCGACCTGCTCAATGCCCTCGAAAGCGGGGCCGACCTGGCCTTCGGCTCTCGCCGGGCGAAGGGCGCCCAGTTGCTAAATCGACAGCCCCGTCTCCGGGAGGAGTTAGGACGCGGATTCACAGCCATGACCAACGCCCTCTTCGGCTTGGGCCTCGGAGACCTAACCTGCGGATTCAAGGCCCTTGGACGCCCCGCGACTGAGGCCCTCCTGAGGTCCACACAGGTGAATGGCTGGGCCTTTGACGTGGAGTGGGCCGTGTGCGCACGGGCCCACGGGCTCCGCCTAGTGGAGATCCCCGTGCGCTGGGGCCACCAGCAAGACAGTAAGGTGCGCGTGGCCCACGCCGTTCTCACGTCCCTCGTAGACCTGTTCCGTATCTGGTGCCGGAGGCACAGTGGCCACTATGGAGCGCCAGGGAAGGAAACAGGACCTTTACGCGATAGGAGTGATCCTCCGACACGTGAACCCCGTATGAAGGGTTCAGTCTCCCCCTCGGAGCAGCCCCCCCTGCCACACGAGAGCGACCTCGTTACCATTCCTACGTCCTACACGCCCATGCACCATGCCTGACCCCAATTCTCAAGCCTCCGCTTCCCAAGAGTCCACTTCCGCCAAGAACGCTGCGGCCAAGACCGTGCTCGTCATCGAGGACGAGCAGGCCCTGGCGCTGGGCTTGCGCGATGCACTGGAGCATGCCGGCTACAACGCCCACCTCTGCCTCGACGGCGCCGCGGCCGCAGGGGCGATCGCCGAGCACAACCCAGACCTGCTGGTGTTGGATTTGATGCTGCCGGGGAAGAACGGCCTCGATGTGCTCCGCGACCTGCGCGCGGCCGGCAACAAGATCCGCGTTCTCATCCTGTCCGCGCTGGCATCCGAAGAGGACCTGCTCGTCGGATTCCAACTGGGTGCCGACGACTACATGAAGAAACCGTTCTCGCCGCGCGAGCTCCTCGCGCGGGTGGAGGCACAGTTCCGTCGCGTCGAGCTCGACACGACGCCGCCAGAGATGCTGGAGCTGCCGGGGGACATCCGCGTGGATCTGGCGCGCCTTGAGGTACACCGTGATGGCAAAGTCCAGGCACTCACTCCGCGTGAGGGCGACATGCTCACCTACCTCATCACCAATCGCGACCGGGTCGTCACTCGTGATGATCTCCTCCTCGACGTGTGGCACTACAAGAGCGCCAATGTGGAAACACGTACGGTGGATATTCACATTGTCGGCCTACGCCGCAAGGTGGAACCCAACCCCTCCGAGCCGACGCTCATACAGACCGTGCGTGGTAAGGGCTATCGGTGGTACAGCTGAGCCAAGCGGCGACGCCTGCTCCGCATCCGACCCGAGCCATCCGCACGGACAGACGGGCACTCCTGCTCTATACGGTATTGGTTCTCGTGCCCGCACTGGTGCTCGGGGGTCTGCTCTTCTCGCAGCTTCTGAGTAGCCACTCCAACCAATTGGCGCAGCTCCCCAGGGAGGTGCGCGATAGTGCGGCGCGCCTGCGATCGGGTATAGAAAGCCGCTTGCGAGATCTCATCGCTCGGGAGGACGCGCGCGAGTTCTATCACTACCACCAAGACTACTGGGAAAAGGGGACGATCCTGGGAGCTGAAGGCCGCCCCACCTTGGCACCGATCACCTCCAATCTGGCCCTCAAGCTGCGGCCCCCCGGAGTGCTGGCCTGGTTCTCCTGGAATCTGACCCAAGAGGGCGACCAGGAGCCGTTGCTCCTGCGCGGTCGGCCGCAAGTCCCCCACGGGCTCACGAGTGAACAGGAGGTGGACCTGTGGTCTGCGGAGGCCATGCGCGGGCTGGATCAGCAGGACTTCGTCCGCGATGTACTCATGTGGCACGAGTCCCAGCAGCCCTTCGAAGCCTTCAGCGACGAGTTCCACGGCGCTGAAACAAGCGTGGGAGAGCCCTTCCCCATCGAGCTCCTCGCACTCAACCTCGGATCGCGCCGAGACCCCGCCTGCCTCAACGCCGACATCGGCCTGCTGCGCCGCAGTATCGGAGATCTACAGACTCTGCGTGTTCACACCGGCCCCCTCCGGCTCGAAGGCCGCCACGACAAGCAGGGACAGCTGAGACTAATCGCCATCCGCAAGGTCTTCGTCGAGCCTCTTCCGGCTCTGATTCCCATCCCCACGTGCTTTGCGGGGTTGGGCCAGGACACGATCCTCGTACAGGGCTTTGAGTTGGATAGTGAGTGGTTCCTGAATGAACTCCCGAATGCCGAGGCCCTGCGCATCCTGGGGCCCAGTATAAAAATGTTCGGTCCCAAGGATAAATGGGACAAGGGATCAGCGGATTACGTCACGTCGCGCTTCAACCTGTTCGAGGAGTTGGACGTGGCGTTGGACGATGAGTTGGACTTCGAGAAAGCCTGGGTGGAGGTAGCCTTTCCCAGCAGCGAATTGCGCAGGCGTCTGCGCACCACACTCGCCTCCCTGCTGGGAGTCGGGACGATCATGATTATCTCCTTGGTGGTGGGTGTGCGACTGCTACGCTCAAGTGTCCAGAAATCCCAGGAACGCGCTCGCCGCACGGAAAATTTCGTAGCCGCCGTGACCCACGAACTGCGCACACCCCTGGCCTCGGTCAAGCTGTATAGCGAAATGCTGCGGGACGGGTGGGCAGATAATGAGCAGAAACGCGCAGACTACCTGCAACGCATCGTGAGGGAAACTAACCGGCTCGACACGCTGGTAGATGGTCTCCTGGAGTCGAGACGATTGGCCGACATGGAGGCCACGCCCGAGCCCGGATCACTCAACGAGGCGGTGCAAGCCACCATGCCCGAACTCAAGATGACCGATGGCACCGAAGCCACCGACATCACCTTCAACCTCCAAGAGGATCTCCCTCCCGTCCTCATGGAAGAAGGGGCCGTACGGGGCATCCTGGTCAACTTGGTTGAAAACGCACGCAAGTACGCTCCGGTTGAAAAGGGCACAGCTCCGCTCGAGGTACGGACCAGCCTCGATCGCCGCGGGCGGGTCCTGCTAGAAGTGGCGGACCGAGGGCCGGGTATTCCGTCCAGCGAGCGCGGCCGCATCTTTGATGCCTTCTACCGAGTGGGCGACGAGAGCACGCGCACGACCCACGGCACGGGCCTGGGACTACACCTGGTGCAGATGCATGTTGATGCCATTCGCGCGCGCGTTCGGGTCACCCCACGCAAGGGCGGAGGTTCAATCTTCCAGGTCACTCTCCGCAGCACGCCCTCGAAGATCTCATGAGCGTGCGACAGCTCTCCGACTCACCCTCCGCCCCCCTTCGGGATACCGCCTGCCCCATGTGCGGCGGAACCCAACGCCGCTCGCGTTTTCAGGAGCCGCCGTTCGGGGTATGGCTGTGCACGAGCTGCGACCTGACCTACGTGAGTCCGCGCATGGCGGACGACGATCTCCTGCAAGAGGTCTACGATGCCACCTACTGGACCTCCCCCACTCCACGCCTGCGCGGCTACCGGGACTACCTGGGTGACGGTGAATTGATCGCCGAAACTTTCCGCCGGCGCTTACGCGGCCTGGCCCAACACCTGCCCCAGCCCGGCACCGTGCTGGACGTGGGCTGTGCGGCGGGAGGCTTCCTGCAAGTGATGGAAAAAGCGGGCTGGCAGATCCAGGGCCTCGAGCCTTCGGAGACCATGCACAGAGTCGCCAACGAACGCCTGGGACCCGAGCGCGTCCGCGCCGGAGGCATGGAGTGCCTGAAGGAGGGCGAGCTCTTCGACCTGATAACCTTCTGGGACGTGCTCGAACACCTACCCCAACCTCCGGAAGCCCTTGCTCAAGCGGCTTCGCATCTGGCCCCCGGCGGCAAGATCCTGGTCTTGACCCAGAACGTGGCCAGCCCCTTCGCACGCCTCCTGGGCCGTCGCTGGCAGCATTACAAACACCTCGAGCATCTCGCTCACTTCCACCGCGGCACTCTAAAGGCGGCCATAGAAGGAGCAGGGTTCAGCATTGAGACCATGGGGCCGCGTCACACGGGCAAGCTGATTCGGCTGGACTTCCTCGTCGAACGTTCCGCGCGCATCTCGCCCCTCTTGGAGCGCGCCCTGCGGCCGCTTCTGCGGCTTGGCAATCCATCCTTCTACTGCAACCCGATGGACGAACTGGTAGCCGTGGCCAGCCGCTGCTGATGGACGCTCTAGCGTCCAGGCAGCTGGCCGAACTGGAGGCCCACCACTGGTGGTTCCGTGGTCGGCATGCTCTGTGTATGGCCCTGGAAGAGGCCACGCGTAACGGCCAGCCCACAGGCCGTGTGTTGGACGCAGGCGCGGGGGTCGGTGGATTCCTCGACAGCCTGAGTCCGGTCGGCACTCAACTCCACTATCTCGATGCCAGCGCCACGCACGTGCAAGCCTGTCGAATGCGTGGTCACGAAGGTGGAGTGCAAGCCGATTCGCAGCGCCTACCGTTTGCAGCGGAAGCGTTCGACCTGGTGTGCCTCTTCGACGTGCTCGAACATCTCGACGACGACGGCGCGGCCATGCTGGAGGTGCAGCGTGTTCTGCGCCCCGGTGGCCGGGTACTGATCCACGTCCCGGCTCATCCCATTCTGTTCGCACAGAACGATCAGGTCTCGGGTCATCGACGCCGCTACACGAGGAGGCGCCTGCGTCGGGTGGTTGAGGAAGCAGGGTTGGACGTGCAGCGCCTAAGCGGCAGTGACCTTCTGCTCCTGCCCCTGATCGCCCCGGCAATCCTGACCCTCAAGGTCTTGGAAGGCCTGGGCCTCGGCCGGCGTAAGACGCACACCAATCTGAGTTGGACGATGCCCACCTGGGTCAACGGACTCTGCGGGTGGTTGTACGGGCTCGAGGCCAAATGGGTCAAACGCTTCGACCTGCCCACGGGCCACTCCCTCGCGCTGGTCGCGCGCCTCAGTCCGAAAGACAGGCGCTAGGACTACTGCGTCGAATCGCTGGCAGGATCCACTTCGGCTTCGGCTTCGGCTTCGGCCTCGTCTGCGGCCTCGGCTGCCGCCCGATTCCAAGGATCAAAGTCCACCTTGAACCGATCAATGAACCACTCGCTGTTGAAGCGGAAAAGTGAATCTCCCAGGAGACTGGCATTCTGGCCCGCGACCTGCTGACGCAGACTCAGGAGGTCGGCCGCCTTCATCTCGTCGATGGGCCTGTCCCGCTTGCCTGAATAGCGCACCAAAATGGCGTGGGTATTCTCGGCGTTGGCCACGGCGGCGGGCACCTGCCCAGCCTCCAACTCGAACCAGTCGGGGTTCACCCGGATGGTCTTGTCTGCGGCAGTCATGGCGTCGTAGTCGTCGCCCGGCACCTCAAACTGCTCCAACCAGGGGCGGTTCACCATCTCGAAGCCACCGTCAGTCAGCAGCGCATTGAAGGCAGCCTCGTCTGAGTTAGGAAGCCACGGGGACGGCTCGTCATCCAGAGCTGTGGCATCCGCGGTGGAATCGACGGCGTCATCCGCGGTGTTATCCGCGGTGTCATCGGTCGAGTCCTCCTCGGTCGTAGGGCGCTCGCCCAATCCATCACGGAGACCTTCAAGGGTCTCCACAGCCAGATTCACGGCGCGCTCTTGGGCCCACTCCTCACCCACAGCCTCGCGGATCTGAGCGATGGGAGGTTCCTGACGGGCCACCTTGCTGGTCAATTGCCCAGCGATGATGGCACCCTCTTCAAGGATCACCGAGGAAAGCAGGTCACCTTCGAGAGCGTAGGTGAATTGGTTGGAGAGGAACTTGCCGCCCCAGCCCTCCTGTTCTTCCAGTTGCGCCCGGGTCAAGGGCTCGTCGATACGCACCACCGTGAGCCCTGCGGCCTCGGCCTCGGCGGCGAAATCCAGAGGAGCGTCCTCGGGAGCAGCGCTCATGCGCATGCGCAGGTCCCCAAACCACGCGGTCAGCGCGGCGTGCAGGGGCGCTTCGCGCAGGCACTGCTCAGACACTTCCTCGAAGGGCTTGTAGAGGGGAACTTCTATTGGCTCGTCCGCGGCCAATTCTTCTCCTGAGTCCACCGCCACATCTTCCTGGATGGCGTCCTCCGTCTCCTGCGTATCTTCGGCGACCTCAGCAGCCCCCTCGTCATCCTGGGGAGCAGGGGCCGGGAAGTCCTCCGAACCATCCTCTTCGGGAGCTTCATCCAAAGGGGCGGGCTCGCCCTCATCGGGTGCAGCAGCATCCTCGATAGGCACCTCGTTCTTGAAGCGCACGTTATTGAAGCGGTTGTAGTAGCTACGTGCCTGAACTTCGGGGTCCAAGCCTTCCGGTGCCGGGAAGCGCTCCAGGAGTGTAGTCGCGTCGAAGGGTGTATCGAGGCTGGCGTAGGCCACCATGCCACTAAAGCTCTCTTCGGTGAAGTGCACTTGCTGCTGGAACAGGGGCTTAGCGTGGAACCACTCGAGCAAGTCCTCGTCTGCCGGCAGGGCGGCGCGCGCTTGATCTAGATACTTGGCGCCCTCGACCTCGGTGTACTGAAATGCGTACTGGGGATGTTGCTCATTCCAAAGCACCTCCACGTCATCGGCATCAGCACCCGCCGTGGCACCCATAGCCAAGAAACTCATCAGCTTGGCCACGCGCAAGTGATCGCGTAGCAGAGCCTCAAAGGCGGGCACGGTCATCCGCCGCTGGCGTGCGAACGCCTGAACGTTATCTCCCGTCTGGAAGGAGTTGACCAGGAACTGAACGAACTCGCCGTCGCTAACCTCGATGCCCGCGTCTATGGCCATCTGGTCCAGCACTAAAACTAGGCCCGCATCCTCCGGGGACACGCGCGGGCGCCGCTTGCCTTCTGGCACGTGACGCGGCTGATAGGCCCCTACGGAATGTAGGGTGTCCAGACCGGTGAAGCGCCGCTGGAAGACATCGTATCGCACCTCATGCCGGATCTCGGTCGTGGGGTCCGTCCAACTCAGATGAACGGGGTTGGTGTCCTCACCTCCAAACGCGCCTCCCGCGACGTCCTGGAAACTGCCGCCCACGGTGAAGATGAGCAGCACGAAGAGCAGGAGCCCGATGGTGCCGTAGAACTGCCACTTGCTGCGACCCTTGGGGACAATGATCAGATCATCATCGTGGGCCGAGGAGTCGTGCGAGGAGGAGTCGTGCGAGGTGGAGTCGGCTTGCGGCATCGGCTGGACCGTGGACCAGGGGGGTTGCGGGGTGGCGAACCACCCCAGACGGAAAGATGTGAGATGCAGAGGATACGGGCGAAGCCAGAAGGCTTGCAAGCGGAGTGGGCTATCCCGTGGAAGGCACCCAGTAAGGGGATCAGTCCCGGGCCAACTCAGAGTCCCTGGGGAGGTCTCCCAGGTCCATCAAACCGAAGCGATCCAGGAATTCCTTGTCCGTACCGTATTGCAGGGGGTGGCCCGGTACGTCGGCACGGCCCAGGACCCGCACCAGACCGCGGTCCACGAGGGAGCGCAGAACGGGCCCAGCCTGGACGCCACGGATGGCCTCCACCTCCGCCTTGGTCACCGGCTGGCGGTAGGCGATGACGGCCAGGGTCTCGAGAGCTGCCGGGCTGATGCGCTCGACGCCGCTCCCCTTGCCAAGACGACCCACGACCTCGCCGAGATCGGCACTGGTCATGAGAGTGTGCCCCCCTCTGATGGCACGTACTTCCAGGGGCAGCCCCGTCTCCGATAGCTTCTGCGTAAGCTGCTCGAGGGCCGCAACAACTCGCGGCCGTCGCGGACGATCCAGAAGTTGAACCAGGCGATCCACTCCAAGGGGATCGGATGAGGCGAAGAGCAATGCAGCCAATTGCCGCACCATCTCGTCATCGGAGAGCTTATCTCCCGGACCAACCCGGGAGCGCTTCTTCGGCTTGGGGGCGGAATCCTCAGCAGCTACAGATTCCGGCTCTCCCTCGGAAGCTTCGCCCTCTGAAGTTTCGCCCTCGGGCAAATCCTCGGGCAAATCCTCGGCGGGGTCCACTTTGGAGTTGTCATTCATATCCGTGGGCTCAAGCAAGGCGGTATCGAGTTTGGATTCCATTGGGTGCAGGATCGGCTTTCGGTGCACTGTGATCAAGCACCCGCCGGGAGAGGAATTGTGATTATGGGCAAGGACTCGGGTCAGTCCAGCGCCACGTCGCCCATCAGGCGAAAAAAAGGAGTCATGTCCACTTCGTGCTCCATGACCACAGCGGACTTCCACTGCCAGTATTCCGGATCCTCAATGGGCCTCTGGAGGAGACTCGCCTCCACGGCCCGGGACAATTCGTCGGGGCGCTCGGGGGACAAGGGTGCTGGCCTCCCATCAACCTGCATAATCAGCCAGCGGTCGCCTTCGCGTACGGGCCCTCCCAAGCCTCCGACAGGAGTCTCGAAAGCAACCAGCGCCAGCGGCGTTCGGCCCCGCACGATCGGGGGGACGCGCCCACCGTCGGCACTTGACTCGTCCACACTCCAGGTCCGGGCGAGGTGCTCAAAAGGCTCCCCGGCAGCGAGTAGGGCCTGGACCTCATCCACCTGCGCACGGGTCTGGAGCACAATTACGCGCACCTGGGCATGCGGGGTACACAGGAGCCACCCACGCACCACCCGCTCGGCTAAGAGATCCAATTCAGCCTGATATTGGATGCGCTGCTTGTAGGGGCCCGGATTCAGGCCCAGCCTCTGCCGCAGAAATTCATCGCTGCTCAGGTCCCCAGCCCCGCTGGCCGCCACCTCTTGATCCAAGCGATCCAAGGCCTCCTGTCGAGCCGCCTGACCCTGTGCCTCAGTCACGCTCACGCCCAGCCTAAGAGCCTCGAGCACGATCAGCCGCTCGAGAATCAGCTCGTCGAGTAGAGCGCGCACCCCCGGGCTGTCCCGGTGCAGCCAGGACTGAAGCAGCTCGGCGGTGGTCAGGGGTTGGCCCGCGATACGAGCCACGAACGGAGCCTGCGTAGCCTCTGCTGTGGACCCGGCGGCCTCTCCGGGTGCCACCAACGCACCGGCCCGTGGACCAGCGCAAGCGCTCAGCCCCAAGCCCAGAAGCAGCAGGCCTGTGGGTGCGTGGATAACAGGCACGCGCGCACTCAGCGGTAGTACACGCGGCGGGTCACAGCGACTCCCCGACATGCATGACAGGGCACGATCTGCACCGAGGAGGCCTGCTTACTTCCGCCCCCACCTGAATAGATCATCTCCAGCGCGCCACGGCCGCCGCAAGTAGAGCAAGCCTTGAGGTAGGGGTGATCGCGCAGCTCGTAGTCTCCGGCGAATTCCACGTAGAAGGCCTTAATCCAATTGGCGCGCTTGCTGAGGGTGAAGGCGTCCCAGAAAACCTGGAACTCGTCCTCTTGGGCGGCCTGAGCCTGTGCACGGCGGGCATTGCGCTGGTTCTTCAGGAAGCGCTGGATTTTGTCCTCTAGTGCCGCCCGCTCCTTGTCCTTGTCGGTCATGGCATCGCGCTGGGCGGAGGTATCCTCGGTGCCCGCAAGGGCCTTGTCTTCCCCCAGCATCCAGGTCCCCTCACCATAGGTGGCGTTGTTGTAGCGCAGCATGTGGCGCGAGACCCAGTGGGCCACGATCTGATCTTCACTCGCCTCAGAGTTGTACTGTTCCTGGACGTCCGCCAGCACAGCCTCTCGAATAGCCTCGCCAAGCCCCTCTTCCGCAAAAGCCACGGCACCGACGTAGTTGAGACTGCCGGCCGCCTGCCGGGTCAGTCGGGAGAGCCAGTAACCCCAGCGCCTGCGCACAAAATCGGTCACTTCCTCATCGCGCGCGAGCATGATCTGATTTTCCTTCGCCTTGACCTCAAGCACTAGAGGGCTGGCCGGGAACACGAGGGCGAAACCCGCCAGCCGTTCCAGCGCCGTCTCGTACTGTCCCTTCTTGCGTAGCACGTCGACGCTCCGCAGATAGTCAATCTGGGCCTGCTGCGCGGCCTTGACCTGAGCTAAGGCTACGGAGTTGGCCAGCTCGGGATGCTCCAAGTTCTCATCCAACGCCACCGCTGCCTGGAAGTGTTCCAGGGCATGCTGGAAATCGAGAAACTGCTCACAGGTGCGTGCCATATTGATCTGGCCCTGGAGGTCCGTCTCCACCAACTCAGCCGAGTGGCGCGCATACAGCTCCTCGCGGCTGTAGATATCTAGAGCCGGAGCCTGGCCCCCCTTGGAAATACTCTGCACTCGGCGCTTGGGCACGAGCTGCAGGTTGCCATCCACCTGAACGACGAAGTCCGTGCCCTCCCGCGAGAGGATGACGCCCACGACCTCGTGGCCGTCCACCAAGATCAGGCGCTCCACATCCACCATCAATTCGTCCGTGGCCACGTCCACGTAGCCCAGCTCTTCGCGCAACTCCTGCTGCTGGCTGGGATCCAGTGCGGTCCAGACAACGCTCGCCACTCCACCGTGGGACAAAAGCGTAAAGCGGAAGCCGTCCGGGTCGTGATCTAGAATGTGGCCCCACCGGATCTGCCCACTGCGCAGCTTCAACATCAGCGCAGGTTGCAGCTCCAGTTCGGGCGCCTCCTGCGAGGACGGCTCAGGCGTAAGGCCGGGGTCCTGTTCAGGAGACTGGAGCGCCGAGGCACTGGCACAGAGGAAAAGGGAAAGGCTCAGGAACTTGAGGGTGTCGATCATCACGGTCGGTCTGGGGTAGAAGACGTAGCGGATTGGTCCTCCTCACCCGGAGCCATCTCCTGGGGCGGGGGGAATGAACGGGCTCGGATGAAGCGCCGGCGCAGTCGCTCTCCAAAGGGTACTTCACGTAGCAACAGGGTGGTGAACTTGCGCGCGCGTTGCACTCCGGCGGCCTCCCAGGAGACGTTCACGTCCACAGCGAACTCGTCCGGGTCGTCGGGGTTGACCCGCGCCAGGGCCGAGTAGATCACGCCGGTGGCGCCGGGCACGGGGCGATCGACGATCACACGCGGGTCCCCCACGCTGCCGTCTTCCTCTAAAGGAAAGAGTGACTCCTCTAGGTCTGCCACCACCGCCTCGATGGCCGTGGCCGCAGCCGTGCGCAAGGCAGCGGTACGGGTCAGGGCGGCGCCAAAGGTGAACAGGCCCAGGAGCGAGGTCATGGCCATGACCAGCAATCCCATCGCGAGGACGACCTCCAGGATGGTGAAGCCCGCCTGCGTCCGGGTGCGTGAAGGGCTCATCGGCCACTCCCTAGCCGGGTCGAGGACGCAGGACGCCCCAGGTTCCAGTCGTCACTGTGCATAGCCACGGGCACCTCAACGACGACGGTCTCACCGAAGTGTACGCGTGCGCCAATATCGTGGGGCATCGCGGCGGATCCACGGGCGGCACGTTTCACACTCACGCGGTCGCCGCGCAAGCCCTGTACCTCCATCCACTCCCCGTCGATGAGAATGTGGCGTCCTTTCCGATAGGGCAGGGCGGAACCGTCGCTCACCTCGAATGAGGCCGTTTGTTTCTCTAGGGGTTCGAGGAGGGTCGGACGCCTCCGAAGATCCGCAGGGCGCTCGAACTCAAGCTCCACGCGCACTCGGCGCGGAAGCAGGGGGCTGCCCGACACCGCCGGCATCCCCGCGCCGGGCTTGTTCCAGGGGTGCGCCTGCCAGTCCGGACAGAGGGGATCGTCGCTGGATCGTCCCCAGGCATCCCAGGAAGCGCTGGCGTGTTCCAACCCGGCGCCCAGTTCCCACCCATCCCAAATAATGCTCGTTTGTGTGGCGAACTGCAGGCCCAACCAAAGCAGCCCTCCGGACACTTCCTCCAGCCCCCCCGCCTTGGGACGGCCCGAGGAGGAGAAGAAGTCGGACCTAAAGAAGGTGCCGACAGAGCCCGGGGCCAAAAGGGCCTCGCCACGCATGAGTAGACCCTGCCCACGGGAAAGGGCATCGGTCCCCACGGGCACCACGGCCCAGGCCACCTCCATGAGCCCACTCTGTATGGCCGGCGTGGGACGCTGGTCCTCGGGAATGAGAGTCTCTACATCGACGCCTAAACTCGCGGCTTGAGCCACCAGCGCCGGGTCCACACCACGCGCCGACAAACGAACGACGTCCGCCATGGATACCGATCGCACAAGGCGCAAACGCGGCCAGACGCGGTCCACGCGCCCGTCCTGGTCCACATCGAAATTGACCCAATCCACGAGGAAGTCCCCTTGGGATCCACTGTGTAGAGAACGCAGATCTTCAGCGATGAGCTCCGCAGTCGCAGCCCCGCGCTCAACGATGAGACGTTGATCCTCACCCCGGGTCCACATGTCCAAGGTCGTGTCGAGCAGACGGAACAGAGCCACCATCAAGATCGCGGCCAGACCAGCCGCCACCATCAGCTCCACCATCGTGAAGCCTCGACGTGCGATGGAACTCTTCGGATTCAGCCGGGTGCCTCTCATTGATCCACACTCCTCAGCACCTGACCCGGTGCCTGATAGCCCACACCCAGACGCTTCAGACGCGGCGTCTCTTTCCAACCGTGTGAGAGCCCGGCCGTGGGGTCGAAAGCACCCGGGTCGTAGCGCACGAAAACGCGCCAGTCGATGCGCTGGGATTGCACGCCCACCGGCAGGGCCGCGTCACCGTCTCGCCCCTGGAACAGAAGCTGCAAGCCGCTCTCCTCTTCGGGGTCCGCGTCCCAGGGAACGGATGGGTCCGTGCGTTGCAAGACACCGATGTGGCACTGGCCATGGGTGGCCGGCTCAGAATCCCAGAAGGATTCCGACCACCAAGCGCCGGGCTGCTCCAACTCAAAACCGAAGTACGACATTTCGGGAGCGTCGGCCTGCTCAGCCCAACGATCCCAGTAGCGGAACGGGAACTGGATCACGGTGGAGCGCAATGCGTGGGCGCTCGGCACGGTGCCGTAGCGACCCCTAAACAGGCCCGCCCCGCCACCGTCATCGCTACTCGATCTAGAGTCAGGATCATCGGCGTCGTAGCCGGAGCGCGGCATCTCCAGCGAACCCCGGCGCTGCCGTGTGAAGTGGATCAACTCGTCACCGATCAGGACCGTACCGGAGGTGCCGAAACCGGTGGCGCTCTCAATGGGCAAGGTGGAGTCGGAGGGGCCGATCCCTCCCGTCAGCGAACTCACAGCCCAACCTTCCATCAAAGTCACCAATTCGGTCGGTTGATGGGGCTGGGGATCTGTACCCAAGAGGCCGCGACCATCGGGGGCGACGACAATGTCGCCGGTTTCCACGTCGCGCTCGGTGTAAGCCAGGATCTCGTTGCCGATCCGCAAGAGCCCCCCATCGCTGTCCAATGCTCCGAGCACCCCCTGCGCGCCACCCCAGCGGCCGCCAGGAATCACGAACCCCGTCGGGGCCACCCGCATCGTCCCACTGCTCTCATCCATGGCCTCGGCCAGGATCATCTGCGCGCCCGCACTGTGCATGGCGGGGCTAGTGCCAGGCAAGCCCATCAGGAATTGCTGGGAGCCAAATGCCACCTCGTCCACAACGGCCGAGGGCACTTCGCCTCCTTGGGCATCAAAAGTTGAGCCCACGCTGACCGACGAAACGATACGCGGCCTCTCTCCAGAAGGGAACTTACTGATACGTGGCAGGAGGCGGGAGTCCGTTGTCGTCGTGCCAAGCGTGACCATGGCAACCGACTCCGGGCAAGGCTTGTCGAAAGCCACATAGATGTGCTGCACGTTGATCTCCGAGTGATTGGCCTCGAAGCTCTCCGGGGAACTGGGGAGGGCCACCTGGTCTCCGCCCGGATCGAAGTCCCAACCGTAGCCGGTGTACTCGGCCGCAGGAAGGTGAGCACGCTCAACGACCATGGGCCATCCCAGGTGGTCCGGATTGGCGCCCGATACAAAGACTGCATCACCCGCACCGGGGCGCCCTCCATCAACGCCCCTATCAAACAAGTGGAAGACCGGCAGAACCTGAGTTCCGGCGGGATGGTCATGTGTGTGGGTTCCCAAAACACCGCGGAATTGGAAGACCGAGGAGACCGCTCGGGATAGATAGAACTCATCCAGCTCGGGTTCTCCACGCAGGGGATCCCAGTCCGACCCTACGGACGGAACCGGGCCTGAAGAAACCACCGGAGGACCTGTAGCAGGTGCGTAAGTGCCGCCGCCACCGCCACCGCCGCCACCACCACCGCCGCCGCCCGGTCCACCACCGCCATTGCCATCAACGGTGCCACGCAAGTCGTTCATGACTCCGCCGGAGGTCAGGGTGACGTAGAC
Organism: Planctomycetota bacterium; assembly: GCA_028823395.1. Classification (GTDB taxonomy): domain Bacteria; phylum Planctomycetota; class UBA1135; order UBA1135. Next base: position 20,668 of record JAPKBO010000001.1, read on the forward strand.
GGCAAGCAGGGCCTGGTTGCGGTCGCGCACGAGCTGGCCCTGGGCCGTGGCCAAGGTGTCGTAGCGCACCCACTCGGTGAACTCCGCTGCGTCCGGCCGCGTGAGTTGGACGAACTCCGAGTTGTCGAGGGCGGGCAGATACGTGAGGTCATCGGCACCTGGACAGGGAAGGGAAATAGGTACGCAATAGCAGCCCATGTCCAGCATGCCCTGCACCAGGTCACCCTCTGCGTTGGTGGTGCCCTCCCAGTCCACGACGTACACGCGTACGCCACCGGCAAACCCGGTGGGGTCCTGGTTCCCATAGTTGGGCAGTTCATTGGCCACGACATCCCCCCGGGCCGTGACATCGAGGACCGTCCCGGTATAGCCCGAGTAGCGGATGATCTCCAACCCGCCCAAGGGCGCGTTGGGAGGGATGCCCGAGGTACCCGTCTCGTCAAAGGCCCAGCCTTGCTGAACGAGGGCGGCATAGCCCCCGGTGGGATTGAAGGCTGTCATCACATCGGACTCCCCTGGATCTCCGGTGGGGTCGTCCGCCAGAGCCAGTATCAGGCCACTCATGTTGGTGGCCTCGTACCCGTCGCCAAAGTCGAAGAAGCCGCCCAGGATGGGATCGGGCCCCGTCCCCGTGGAAGCATCCACGCCGATAACACGCGCCACCCTGAACGGGCCGATGGCCTCAGGTAGTTGCGCGTTGCCTGCGGGCAGATTGGAGGCCAGGGGCGCAGAGTAGCCGTAGAGGGACACGCTCGCGCCGAGCGGGTGATCGGTGGTGATGGCTCCCAAATTGGCGGGCAGGCCTTCCACGCTCCAGCGCGTACGGGCCAGGCGTCCACCGTGCCCCGCGTTGGGGCCCACTTCTACGTGGGTGGCTTCAAGCCCTCCGGAGGAGAGCACGTACTCCACCAGCTCGTTCCCTACTCGCACCACCCCCTGGGTGGGGAATCCTTCGGTGTCATCCAGAGCAAGGAACCCCATACCTTGGCCGGCCCCACCGCTCAGCTTCGACATTCCCGGGCGTCGAACGCCCGACGCTGAGCCATTGACCATCAGGCCCAGTTGATCCGGGCGTGTACCAAGCACCTCCAAGGAGACGTGGCTCCAGGTGTCCACCGGGAAGCCCGGACCATCTCCTTCCGCTAGCGCAAAACGGGCCTCGGCCGCCTCCCGAAAACCGGGCGTGTCCACGTGATCCCCAAAACCATCGAGCACGCGCAACACCAGATCCTCGCCCTCCATTAGGAGGCTGACCCGGTCTGACTCGCGGCTGGTCATGCCTACGTCCAAGAGGTATCCCTCCCCCAGCATGGCAGGCTTGACCCACAGCTCGAAGAGGACCGGATTCATCAAGCCACCCGAGCGCGCGTCCGCCCAAGCCACGCGCTTGTCGTCGATGGCGAAACCCAGAGTCTCGTCCGGCAGATAGCGACCCTCCAAGTCGCGAGTCTCGCGGTCAAAGTGCAGGGTACGGCCACGGTAGCGCCCCCCCTCTTCGAGGCGGGAGGGCCACAGCTGCGCCCAGGCTTCGTCTTCGCGCGAGGCGAACACGTGCTCGCCGGGTCCCGGATCCCCACTGTCAGAGTCGTCCGGAGTGAGGCCAGGCAGGTACACGCGTCCATCGCGTGTACCCATGTGCGGCCAGACCCGCGAGGGTGGCACCGTGCCGCCGTCCCACTGGGACGTCGCTTCGGGGCCCGTGGCCCACCAGGTGGCGCGCCGGGTCAGGCGCATGGATTCATCGAAGGCCTCCTGGGTGCCCCACAGAGTGAAGAGGTCGCGCTGGGGCACGACCCACTCGACGCGCTCACGGAGAGCATGGGTGCGTTCCAATCCACTCGGCGCATTGACCGAAGCGCGCAGTTGCATCGAGTACACGTCCCGCGACGTGAAGCACAAGGGCATGGTGGAGAATGCCAGCGACCCGTCGTTGGCGTTCAAACTATTCACGTAGAGCGCCAGCGCATCGACCGAAGAGATGGCGGCGCCAGAAGTGCCGGCGAATCGATCGGGAGACACGGGCGAACCCGAGGGCAACTCTTCAATTCCCGCCGCAGGCAAAACGATGCGCCGCATCCAGTCCTCGAGCCCCTCGAAGGGCCGACTCTCAACCGTCAACTCCGCAAGGAGCTTGGCCTCACTCGTGGTGATGCGCGAGTTCTGCCCGCGCAGCTGTAGGTTTTCAAACAGCGCGCGCAACACGAGCCCAGGTGCCGTGTTGACGTTCACCGGCCGGCGAGCCAGCACGCGCACCTCCGTCTCCCAAGCCAGATAGTCCCGATCCAACACCTCATTGCAGAGGATGCGTCCGTTGGTGCTGCGCGACTGCACGTAGCGCAACTCGCCCCCCTCCTTGTCACCAATCCAAATCGTCGCGCCCTCGTTGAGATAGCGTGCATCATCCACGCCAATAGAGAGGGTCAATCCACCCTCTATGGGAGTGATCAGGCGTACGGACCTTTGCCAGGCACTACCCGCGCAGACTCCAGCATGCACGCTGCCCACCTCCCCCAGAGCGTTATAGGCGCCATCCCCGACGCCCCCCACTATGGCGAAGGCGTCAGCCTCCCGTAGTTGCTCGATGGTGTCGAATTCGCGCAGGCGACCACCAGGACCCGAGATGCGCCAGATCACGGGGGCGAACGAACGCTGATCCATGACGTGCGCCCCCACCGGGTGGTCGGAGGGCGGACGTGGGCCGTCGGTCACCCAGTCGCCGTCATCATTCTTGTGCGTATTCACACCCCGAACTTGAACCTGCATCTCGCCCTCTTCATCGAGAACGTAGTGAACGATCTCACCCTGGATAACGAGGAAACCCTCGCGCTCCCCGAAAGTATCGGCGTCATTGAGGGCCAGTGAGTTTGCGTCTCCCGCAACCACATCCGACGTGCGGGTGATCAGGCCCATGGCGCTGGCCAGCAGCTGGGGCGGCGCGCTGTTCAGATCGATCAATCCCGCTACGTCGCGCACGTCCAGATCCCACATCGCTCCCGTCGCGTCGTTGGCCTTCAGGAAACCTTCGGCAAAAACATTGTCCACGCTCAACTCCTCCAGGGAGTCGGCGTACGGCGAAAGGTCGGGCAGCCCCGCATGGGAGGCCCCCAACTGACCGCGAGCGTGGCGGGCAGCGGAGTCCAGCAACAGGCGCGCCTCGGCACGGTCCGCCAGGTGCGCGCTGGCCCTATCCGCGTTGCGGGCGGCCAAGAGGAACGGAGCGCACAACACGAGCAGCGATAGGACGACCAGCAGCACCGCCATCAAGGCGAAGCCTTCGCGCCCGCGCGCAGCCAAAGGGATGGACTTATGGGCTCTCATTCGACCGTCCCGTACACGTTGACTCGAATGGTCTCCACACCGCCCTCGCCAAAGTCGAGGCCCAGCTCTACCGGCCGCAGATGAACCGTTGGATCCAATCCACCTCCGGCCATGAACTCCACGGAGGCGGGAGTTTGGGGAGTAAAATCCACCCCCAGGGGCAAAACGCCTCGCTCGCTGCCCACCACGACCGCCAGGATCAGCCTGTCGAGAACTCCCGAGGGAAGGGTGGTTCCACCGCCCACGATCAAGGGCGCCTCCACGTCCCAGACCGGCACGTCGGAGGCCGTTGAGGCCAGCGGAACCCCATTGACCAGAAGTCGCAGAGTGCGTTTGTCGTAGACGCATCGCACATGATTCCATTGGTCCGGCCGTAGAGCCGTGGCACTTGTCTGAACACCGACCCTTGCGCCACGCCGAGGCTGGCCCAGTGCGTCCACCTCACGCCGGTACAGGGTGGCCGAGAGGCCTCCACCGGAAGTGGTCTGCAACAGGAAGGAGTCGCCGATTTCGATCAGCTTGGCCCCCACCATGCGCTCGGGCTTGTAGCTGATCTCCAGACTGAACCCCTCGGTCAAGTCGAATGCGGGGTCGTGTTGCACGGGGAACTCGGCCCGCGCGCCGGCGGGCGCACCATCGAATGAGAGTCCACGCCCCATGAACCCGTCGTCGTCCAACAGTGAGCCACTCCCCAAGAATACACCGTCGATTCCATCCGAACCGCTAAGGGTCTCGTCCTCGAAATGCCAAGTACCCACGACACGCATGCCCACGGTCAGGATTTCGCCTGTCTCGTGATTGAGGATCACGCGAGAAGGAGCCCCCAGAGCCACGGCTGTGTTGTGCGCGGTACGCAACAGGCTCGTGACCTGACCCAGAGCGGCGCGCCGACCGGGATCCAGGGTCGCGAAAGCCCCCAATCCCATGCCCATCATCACAGCGATCAGCCCCATCACAAGCATCAGCTCGATCAGGGTCATGCCCGCGTTGAAGCGGACCGGACGCGTGGGGTTAGTCCCGCTCAATCTCAAAGTTGGCGATGTCATCTGCAGTACCGAAAAATCCGTCGGGTCCGGCGGAGATGATCTGGAAGCTGGATTTGCGATGAGGGTCTCCCGTCTTGCGGGAGACGCCTCCCTTGACCGGGCCCTCAATATCCAGACCCACTTCGTCATAGGTGAGGTAGTGAATCTCCTTCTCGTAGTCCCGGCGGTGGATGTACGCGAGGGGATTTCCCCAAACGTCGATCAACTCGAAGGCATCGGGGCTACTGAAGCGCGTCAGGCTGGTCTTCGTGCTATCTCCATCGGTGTTGCCGAGAGCATCCTCACCTATCTCCGCGGCCTGCCAAGGACGGCCCTGGCGCCACAGGCTGATGACGAGCATTTCCACACCCATGTTGATGCGGTTGGGCTTGGGGTCGAGGCTGGCCGGGAAGGTCGAGGGCGGGTAGCGCTGGAACTCGTTGTTGTACTCCTCCACCAGCCCACCGATGGTCTGAATCAGGGCCTTGGTATTGCCCACCTCCACGCTGATCTGGGCAGCGCGCACGGAGCGCACCAGGAAGGTCACCAGGATGGACAGAATCATGAGCACCGCCAGGAGCTCAATCAGGGTGAAGCCACCTTGGGTTCCGTCCCGCTCAGGAGCGGTCGTGGAAGACGCCCGAGAGGTCCGGAGGAGTAGCGGGCGAAGGGAGTTGGAGATTCGCATGGTCGAGTTTAAATCCTAAAGCCGTCGCCGGATGACCCCTACGTAGTTCACCGAAACCGAGGCACGCCTGCCGGCGCGGCCCTCTACGAAGATTCCGAAGCGCAATGGCTGACTTGAACGGCCCAGAGTCGGCAGTGCCAAGTTCTCGATCACGGGAACGTCATCGACCCACAGGGTAACCGTGGTATCCGAGGAGGTCTCTCCGCGCTTCTCGATCCCCACGCGCATGGGCTCCCCCACGTTCCATTGGGCGGTATACAGATCTTGCGCCGCCGCATCCAGCTCACCCTTCTTGGTCAGCGTCGCGCGCACGGCACCGTCCCAGTGACGCACCAATTCCACAGCGGCATGGGTTCGGATGTCCCCGGTGCGACCTTCAGTTTCGCGTGCGATAAAGATGCCCACGGTCACGTCCCGCGAATCGGGGTGAACGGTGAGCTCGGCCTCGAGTGAAAGCAGGCGGTCTGCGGGAAGCTCGCGGTAGAGGCGGGTCCGACTCTCCTTGCTGAGCTGCCCCTCGATCCACACGGCTCCGTCGCGCAGGCGCACCTCCGCGCCGTAGCCTTGGTCGTAGGTCCAGCCGTTGCCCACACGTCCCACGCGGTCGAAACGGTCGCGCCAGAACTCCTTGCTCTCGTGGTCGCGGATGCGAGCGCTCTGGGACTCGGCGTATTGACTGGCCGCATCGCCCTCGAGCTCGTTACGGCGGATGTCCACCAGTTCGGCAAAGCTAGCCTGGGCCTGCCCCGAGTCGCCGCTGAGGTACTGCCACCAGGCCATCCCGTTCCGGGCCGAGGCCAGGTCGGGATCGAGGCCCAGTGCTACGCCGAAAGAGGTCTCGGCCTTGCTCAACTCACCCAGCACCAGGAAGTTCAATCCACGCCGGGCATGCACGGCCGGGCGTGCGGTATCGATACTCAGGGCCCGCTCGAAGTAGCGCTCGGCCGAATCCGGATCCCCCCCCTCGCTGGCCAGGGCGCCCATAGCGATCAGCGCGTCGGGGAAATCCAATTCCTGATCGAGGGCAGCGCGGAAGCTCGCCATGGCTTCGTCCTCTTCATCGCGCTGCGTCTGCAGACGCCCGCGCTGATAGAGAGTCCAGGCGTCTTCGGGGTTCGACGCGTAGGCCATCTCGATGTAGGTCCAGGCTTCCTCCGGATGGCCCGTAATCTCGGCCACCCAACTCAAGCTTCGCCAGCACAGCCAAGCACGGAAGGGATCAACCGCTGCGGCCTGGCGTAGGGAGCTCACGGCGCCCCCATCATCCTCGGCCTGCAAGGCGGCCAACCCACGGGCGAAGAGCAGATCGAAGCTGGCATCCGGCCCGTCGCTGACATTCTCCTCCAGCACATCACCCTCACCCAAGAGGACCGACGCGGCCAAGACTCCCGCAGGGCCAAGGTCCGCTTCGGGGTCCGCACTGGCGCCGCGCTCGAACGCATCTCTCGCCGCCCGTACCTCACCGCGAGCCATCAGCACACGACCAAAATCCGTGCGGATACCCACCCGTTCGGCGCGCAGGTCGTTGCCCGTGGGCTCCCGCTTCTGGGCCTCGTTCAGGTGCTCAAAGGCTTGATCGTATTGACCGGCATCCAGGAGAAACCGTCCGTACAGCCAACGCACAAGCCAGTCCGTTCGCGAACGGCGCAGGCCCTCGTCAAAGGCCTGCTGGGCCGGGCCGCGCATGCGGAAGCGGGCGTACAGGTCTCCTAGTCGAGCCCACGGCTCGGGCTCCGTATGCAAATTGCCTTCGGTCAGGCTCGCGTAGACGTCCAAGGCAGCCTGGAAATCAAAACCCAGCTCATGACACCGGGCCAAACCCAGGTGCGGGCGCACGTCGGTGGGCTGTAACCCGACGCACAGGCGGTACAGGTCCTCGGCCACTTCCAGGGCACGCGACGTCTCGTTACGCAGCCCGAGGCACTCCCCTGCAAAACGCATGGCCCCGTCAAAGTCGCCCGGGCGCAAGTCAGAACCGAAGGCGGCACGGCCCAGCTCGACTCTGTTCGCCGATGTATCAGCAAACCCTAAATCTTGAACGCGCTCGGCCTCGTAGGCCACAGCTTGCTGGCCGGGGAAGCGCTCCTTGCCAGTGCTGGGATCAATCTCGAGAAACAAAACGGCCTCGCCACTTCCCTTCAGCCCAAAGCGGTCGCGATTCGCGATGTGGCCGAACTTCAGGTTGGCTACCACGATCCAATCGTAGAGTTTCTTGCGCGCTTCAATGCGTGCTAGGCGTTCGTCGACAGTGAGGTCCGCGTCCGACGCACCACTCACCGTTATGATGTCCTGCGAGTCTCCACTTCCGATCGATGCGGGCTCCATTGACGAGACATCAAACAGGCCTGGCGCCGATCTGGCAGAAAGCGGCGTGCGCAGATGCTCGCCCATGTGCTTGGCGGCAGGGCCGTAAGCGCTTGGAGGGGCGAGGGCAGGCAGGGGCTCGATGGGTGGTGAAATTAACTCCAGGAGCGGCAGGGGGGTGGTGTCCCGAGGTGGCGAGAAGAGGTCACGCTGAAGGGTCCCCTGACGACTCTCAGCCGGTAAGGCCAAATCGCTATCGGGGACGGCGGCCCGCGAGTAGCTCTTGGCCGTTCCAGCGCTCCCTCCTCGAAGGCCCACAGTCCCATCAGACATCAAACCGTAAGCGCTCCAGGCGAGGAGCCCCGCTACGGCCAGGAAGACACCGGTCTCTTTTTTCATTTCCATGATGATGGTCCCGAGGCTACTGCCCGGCCTCCTCGCCACCCAGGTTGTCCTTGATGCGCACGACCTGATACTCGATATCCGCTTTGACGGATCCGATCTTGTTGCGCTCGTTCTTGACGTTGAACTGACCGATGGCCAACGGACCACCGCTCCCATCTTCCGCCGCAGGCTCTTGGCTGGCCACGATCAAGTTGGTGACCGACTCGGCGCTGGACAAAAGAGTAAAGGTGACGCTCGTACGCTCCACGGCGCCCAATCCACTGCGGGATCCAAAGCCCGGATCGAGCTTCACAGCAATACGACTGATGCGATCGACGCCAGCATCGGCGGCGAGTCGAGCCACGCGCTCTAAGAGGTCTAAGGCCTCAAGGCGACGCTCGATCTCCGGCAGACTGTTGGTCTCCAACATTTCAATACCCCATCCGTCCGGGTAGTTCATACGTCGACGGCTGGCCAGAAGGTTCAGGTCCTCTCGCACTTCCTCCACGCGAGTGAAGTAGATCCCGCTCGCTGAACCGGTACCCGCCTCCACGACAAAGCCGGGGCGCGGCCGAAATGCGGTGGCTCCGGTCATGACGCTGATCGCCTCGCGCAGAGCGTCGTTCTCTTCGGCCGCAGCATCACGATGGGTGGTGGAGTAACGCTCGGCCTTGAGGTCTCCACGGTTCTTGTTGCGCAGACGCTTGGCCGTCCCCAAGTCCTCACCGTAGAGACTCTGCACGACGAAGAGTCCGATCACAAAGACGAGGAAGCCGCCGCCAAGAGTGACAAGGAAACGTTTGTTCTCTTGCCAGTAGTCATTCATGTCCATGGCTAGTATTCCCCCCCTTCATCATCACCCGCGCCGTCATCCGCGTCGGGCGGCGGCGCACCGAACAGGCAAAGGTCCAATGAAAACTGGTCCCGATCGATGGACTCCTTCATGCGCCCCCCACTCGATCCGTCCCCCACCAGGGCTTCGCGCAGGGTGCGCGTCATCTCCTGGAACTGGCGACTGGGAGAGTCGGTACCGGGCCGTATCATCCCGCGCACCATGAGCATCGGGCGCTCGGCGTTGCGCTCGACTCCCAGTTCGGGGTCGAAGGTCCACTCGCTGCTCAGCTCGGAGACCCAGAAATCGCCGGGAAGGGATTTGTCGAGCTTGCTCATCGCACGCGCGCCCTGCTCGCCCAAACCCGCCACCCACTGGAGCTCCGAGGCGAGCACACGCAGGGATCCATTTTCCTCGATCAGCTGCTCGGCCTCGCGATGGATTCGGGTGTCCCTAGAGAGGCGGGACTGTAGCCCTGCGTTCTCGCTATTGACCTTGTCGAGTTCATCGGCGAGGTGCACCGTCTTGAAGCCCAGGTAGCACACAGCCAGGAGGGCGGCGGCAATAAGCCAGACCGTCTCTCCCCAAAAAGCTCGCTTCTTGGCGAGGCTCGCCGGCAAGACCTCCAGACTGTAAGCCTCGGAGTCGGAGCCCATGGTGGCCAAGCCAAGCGCCACCACCGCCTGCAACTTGAACTCTTCAAGCAGATCCGCACTGGCTGCGTCCAGCTTCTCAGTCTCCACCATGCGGAAAGCATCGAAGAGTTCCACCGTCACACCCATACCGCCCGAGATGTACTGGGGCAAGCCGTCAAGAGCTGCGCCGCCACCGCAGAGCATCACGCGATCCACTTTCAGGCCGCTGATCTTGACCTGACTTTTGCAGAACAGGATGGCCGACTGAAGGAGAGAGAGAATCTGGCCCGCGGCGCCCATGATGCTGCGGCTGGCCTTCTCGTGGTTGGGAGTCGGGTGCGAGGCACCGGGACGCAAGCTGGCATATTTCCGCTTGAGCATCTCAGCCTGCGCCGGGCCCACGTTGAAGCGCTGCGCCAGGGCCTGGTCGAAAAGTCGACTGCCCCCGGAGAGATTGCGCGCAAACAGAAGATCCGGTCCCCGGGCAATAACCACGTCGATGTTGTCGTGCCCGATGTTGGCCAGGAGAACGGTCTCGTCTTCCACCACGCCGTAGTGCGTCCAGGCGTTGTGCAACGCGATCGCGCTGGGGCTGAAGCTATCCAGGTTCCCGCCCGTCAGCTCTAAGCCCTCGAGGTGGTCGTCCAAGAGGCCTTCACGTGCCATGGCCAGCAGGACCACGTCCTCCCCCTCGACCTCCGGGAGTTCGGGCAAGAGGTTGAAGTCACTCGCCACATCGGTACCGGATTGATCGCCAATCTCGGACACCTCGAACCGCATCAGGTTGCGCAGCTGCCAGTCGGGCACCCGCGGCACGCGGGTATAGCGCACGTTGACATCGCGGCCCGTCAGGCCCACTCGCGCCGCCACGGGCTTAAAGCCCTGGGCCAGTTCCTCCCACCCGCTCAGCAGCCAGCCGGTGTCCGCTTCACTCGCGCTTGAGCCAAGGGAAGGGTTGGCACGAGCATGGAAGTTCGTGACGTGAAAGGTATTTCCCTTGTACTGTCCGCACAGTGCAATGGCCGAACCAGCACCGACGTCAATGCCTGTTGAGGTGCGCGCCATTACTTATTGTCTCCGCTGCCTGGGGTCACGTGATACTCCTCCTGGAGATAGGTGCGCATGCGCGCCACCAACCCCTGGGCCTCACGACTCTCGAGAGTCTGAAGAATGGACTGCAAACGCCGCACCTCCCGCCGGTCCAGGTCGGTCTCAAGCGCCGCTAGATCCGCGTCCACCCGCGAAACTATGGCCTGCGCCCCACTCTCGACCTCCGAGCCTGCGTAACGGCCGGCGATGTCACTCGCATGATCGCGGCACTCCCGATACAGGCCGGCCAGACGGAAGAATTTCGCACGCTCGATCTGGCTCTCCAAGGCGCGTGTCTCCTCGAACCCGGTGCGCACGAGATTGGCGCGCTGAGACTCAGCGCGCTGTACCAAGTGGTCTTCGAAGGGGTACGTGTCGAGGAGCTGCTGCCAAAGGACAAGACACTCGCCCAGACGGCCCGCACGCTCCGCACCTTCCGCATCCGCAGCCAGGTTGATAGCAGCCGTGCGCTCCTCTTGGAAGCGCACCTGGATCAGGGGTCTGGCGCCGCCGGGCAACTCAACGGTCACCTGGAATGCTCCTCCCTTCCTGAGGCCGCGCACGTTACAGGGCTCGCCCAGAGCAACGCGCAGTAAGTTGACGCCCTTGCCGATCACGAGGTCTGTCACGCCTGCGGTCTGAAAGTCCTCCTGCTGCAGGGAGTAACCGCCCTCCCCCATGGTCGCCAGACCACCGTCCAATGAACTCGGCTCGGCAGTCCAGACAAGGAGCAAACCCGAATCACCGCCCGGATCAAGCCGCACTCCATTCGCCTCTTCCGTGAGTTGCAGGTCGAGGGCGGCACGCGCCGTGGCGCCTGCAGAACGAAGGTGCATCCCCGAAAGCAGGGTCGCATCCACCTTGAACAGGTTAAGGAGGCGTCCCGCTTCGAAGAAACGATACTCGTCAAGCACCGCCCGGGGTGCGCCGCCGGCACTCACTACGACGCTGACATCATCGACTGAGGCGCGCCCCGCGCTGTCCGACGCCTCATCTGCCTCACCGCTCCCGCTAGCCGCGGCAGCCAGCAAGAGCCGTGCCCGGTCGTAGCCCTGGGGCACGGTCAATGAGAAGGTCCTTTCGGCGAATGCGGTGCTCTCGGAGATTGCATCGCCGAAGCTCGCACAAGGGGTGGGATCTTGAACTTGCGTGCCGCGGGCCAATTCGATGCCCAAGCGGAGCTGCGCGGATCCAGACACGCGCACCTGGGCAGTGGCCATGAGCTGCTGACTATGGCGCACATCGACCCACGGGGAAGCGTGTACCGCACTCTCCCCCGCAACCAGAGAAACGGACAAGCCGAACTCGCCCGAATAAGCGGCGCGAGCGGAACGACCGAAAGCCGCTTCGCCCTCGTCTAGAGCTTCCCAATCACTAGAACCCTCGAACGAGGAACCGTCTTCCAACAGGTTGCCCACGACGGTGGGTACGGGCCGGCCGCCAGAGCTCTCCTCGCCATCGCGACTCATGACCCACCAGACGCCAACCGATCCAGCGGCGAGGACGACGAGGACCAGAGCTCCGAGGGGGGATTTCTTTTTTGATCGGGCCAGGTTCTCGGCGCTGATCGTGTGCTGTTCGCTTTCAGCCGGCGCGAGAGGAGGCGTAGCCACGGACGGCGACATCGGCGTGGGAACCGGCGTGGGAACCGGCTTAGCCCGAACCGGAGGAGCCTTAGCCGGAACGCTTCCGGGCATGGGCGGTGCGGGTTCCTCGAGAGTCAGCTCTTCCGAAGCACCCGAGTCCCCCTCAAGTACGATGTCGTCCATTCCTCCGGAACCATGGGACTGCTCCACATCAGCTCGCGAGAGGGTGCAGTGAATCGCACCGAAGGTCACCCGCTGACCGACATCGAGACGGGCCTCCAAGATCTTGGCGCTGCCGATGCGCGTGCCGTTCGTGCTCCCAAGGTCGCGCACGCTAACGCCTTGATCGTCCACGCTCAGGCGCGCGTGTGCGCCCGACACGGACGCGTCGGCCAACTGTAGGGTGGAATCCGGCTTGCGGCCTACAGTGAATCCCTCCCCTTCAATGGGGAATGACTGACCCTCTAGGGCGCCGTTTTCGACGCGCAGGGAATACCGGTGGAGCATGGACAGCGGAGGTGGAACGGATCGACTCCCACCGCCAGGCACCCTGGGGGGGGTACTGACCGTGGAGAGCTGGGGAGATTGTGAGGCGGGATCGGGCGCGTGGCCTATCCCCACCAGAGGACCATGTAACCTCCCCGTGCGCACGGAAAGGGCAATGGGAAGACATCGGCGGGGGCGCGAGGGTAGCGCAGAGACATGGCGCCGCAAAGGGACCTTTCATCCCTGTCATCTCTGGCTCCCTCACTCTGGCCCCTGAGCCTCTCAGAAGTCCATGGATTCCCGCAATGAGACCCAGCACCCGTGCCCCAGCACGACGTGATCCAGCAGGGGTACACCCACCAAGCGGCCCACTTCCAGGAGCCTTCGGGTCACGGCACGGTCCTCTGAACTTGGCTCTGGATCCCCTGAGGGGTGGTTATGGGCCACGATTAGGGCTGCGGCGCCGAGCCGGAGGGCGGGCGCGAACACCTCCCGGGGATGGACTAGGGAGGAGGTCAGGGTGCCCAGGCTGACAATCTGTCGCCCCTTCAGGCGATGCCTAGGATCCAAGAAAAGTGCGTGAAAACTCTCCTGTTGCTCCCCGCGCACCTCGGGCGCCAGGAGGCGGTAGACAGCCTCCGGCCTGGCGAGGGAAGGAGAAGGGTCTGGACGCTCCCGCTCGACCCAGCGCCCCAGGGCAAAAGCCGCTTCCAGGCGTCCGGCCTGGCCAGGGGTCAAAGCGTGCCCTTGGGTGAGCTCCTCCCCGGAAAGCCGCGACAGCCTGTGGAGGCCGTAGGTGGCGAGCAACTCACCAGCCGGATCCCCCTCTATAGCCCTCTCTCCAAGGAGCCTAGCGAGAAGCGTCTCGGGCGTCGGATCGGGGGAGACCATCACATCTCGACAGACGCTTCCGCGCCTCAACGGTGTCCCAATGCACACAATTCCCGGAAATGGGAAGGCCCGCATTTTGCTCTCGGATTTTGGGAATTAAACAGGCTCCCCGGCCGAAGGAAATATGTGCGGGCATTCCTGCTCGTAACGAAGCTGAGGAGGAAACGTGAGCGTTCTTGCGACAACCCTAGGCGCGGCCCTCTTGGGGGCCTGGTTGGTGGAGTCTGTGATCTTCGCCTACTACTGGCGCGGCTTGAAGCGAAGTAAGAATGCACGACCCTGTTGGCCCATCTCTTTGGGATAGGCCAACGGATCGAAGGGGAGCCTCCCCCACATTGGACGGGAGAGGCTGACGAGCGGCCGCGCTTAGAGCACATGCTCAAGGCGGCTGCTCTTTTTTGTCCTGACCCCCGGACGGAACTCAGCGGCCTAAAGCCCTCAGCGGAGTGGAAACACGTCTTCGAGTAGGGAATCGAGTTCCAAGCCCACGCGCGACTTGAAGACAGCCCGTGGAGCTAGCTCCTTCAGACCACCCTCGATCATCTCCTGTAGTAGATGAGCTCCGAAGTGGCTCTCGATGTGGGCAACCAGCAGAAGCGACTGCGCATAGGCACGCTCGATGGCCTTCGGATCGTCCCACTTGGCAAGCGAGCCTCGCAATTGATCGAGAGGGAAAGGCCGCTCCGTACCCATCGCCTTCTGCGCGCGCTCCAGGTCGACGGCCGCCGGGCCCCGACGGCCTCGCTCAAGCCATTGGGCTAGCCCCTCATTGAGCCAACCGGGAATCGAGTCCCCACCAACCACATGCACGAAAGCGTGCAGCAATTCGTGGCGCAAGACGCTGACCACGCGGACTAATTCACGGGAGAGGTCTGCCACGGGAACGCGAATCGCGCCGTCATACACGCCCCCGGCCCAAGCCCCCACCTGCGTCACGGCACTGAAGCCTTCCTGTGTATAGATCACCACGCGGATGGGCTGACCGCGATCGGCAGGCCGCCGACCAAACCACTCGCCGTATTCCAAGTAGGCGTCTTCCAAGGCCACCACCAAGGTCTGCACGTCCGCGCGTACTTCCGTGCGATTCAGATCGAAGGCCACCTCGAAATGCAAAGTGTGCCGGGTGAAGAACCCCTCCTCGGCTTCTTCACTGCGACGATAGCGGCCCAGGAGATCCGAGAGGTCAAGGCGCTCGGGGTGCAAGCCTACGGCCTGCTCCAAGAGATCAATCGAGCGCGTACGATCCCAGGCATCTCCAGCCTGCAGCGACATCGCCCAGCGCGCGTAGGTCTCCGCCAAGTTACGAGCGTAGACCACCTCATCCGGACGTCCGGCCAGACAAGCAGAAAAGTGCTCGGCAGCTTCTTCGAAAGCGTCCTTGTCCAGAGCCTCAATGCCCGCCTTGTTACGCGCCACCCAGGCGGGAGCCGAAAGCGAAGGAAGGTTGGCTTCCCCCACAGGCGCGGGTTCAGGAGTGAAGAGCGCCCCTTGGTCCGTGGGACCGTCAGGCATCTGTGGACCTGCGGGGCCCGAAGGGGCGCGGAAGCTCTCCAGGAACTGACGCCCCACCAGCAGCACGACCAGCGCGACGAGAGCGGCCGCCAGGGTGAACCGAAACCTCATGAGGTTCCGCCACCTCGCCCGATTCCCCGGGCCCTGGCCATAGCTGGAAAGAGGCCGTAGCTCGCCGGGTACCCCAAGCTGGATTCCAACGCTCGCACGCGGGTCAGGTAGGACTCGTGCAGGGACTCCAATTCATCACGCTTAGAGTCATCACAGAAGTAGCTGCGACAACCCAGCGGGCGACCTTCCCGGGCCTGACAACGACCGGCCACGTGATAGGGGCAGCGGCCTTCAGCCTCCGGCGCGGGAGCCTCCGGGTGGCGGTCCGCCGTGAAGTCAGCTTCCAAGCCCGTGGCGTAGAGATCGTGGTCCGCCTCTTCAAAGCGGCAGCACAAGCCGCTCATCTCGCACCGGGGAGAGAGCTCGTTCAGCTCGACTTCCAGTTCCGCGTAGAGGGCTTCAAGCTCGGCGAAGGCGCGCTCACGCAAGTCCTCAGGAACGATCACTGCGATTCCCGGGCACACCGCACGCGCATTCTCGAAAGCACTCGGGTCGCCGAGCACGCTTGGCCAGTAGGGGAACGTCCGGCAGTGGACCGGGCGCTGCTCGTAGACGGTGCAATCGCGCGTGCCCTCCAATAAAACGCAGCGCCCCTGTTCTTCCCGCAAAGCCGTGCGCAATTGCCCGCTCTTGGGATCGGGTACCTGGCGCACATGGCGAGCGATAAAGGCCGCGGGTTTCATATCCAAGATCGCGGCGAGGGTCTCTATTTCCCCTTCTTCAAGCCACACGTGCCCCTCACCAAAAGTGCAGCAGCGACCGGATCGCTGGCAGCTAAAGCTAAAGGGTACGACACCCTCGAGGCCAGGATCTGGAGCACCTTGCTCACTGGTTGGATCTGCTTGCGGCTTGTCCATTTAGGCCTAGCGCCCCGGGGGCCGGCGGCGGCGAATCCCGCTGCGGGTTTTGCTCTTGCTGGAATCGGACGCAGTGAAATCGAGATCCTGAAAGCCCTTGAGTTGGCCGCGTACCTCGCTGAGAAACTCCTCCCAGGACTGAAAGCGCACCGCCGCATCCTTGGCCATCATCTTCTCGATGATGAAGTGCAGGTGTGGAGAGAAGGCCTTGCTCTTGAGCTCGGGACTCTTGAGGTTGTTCATCACGGCCATGCGCAGGGTGTCCTCGTCGCCGTCGCCCTCAAAGGGCAGGCGACCCACCACCAACTGAAAGAGCGTCACTCCCAAACTATAGATGTCACTGCGGATGTCGGCGCAGCCACCTCCCTCAGCTTGGTTGGGATCCAAGTAGGCCACCGTACCGACGGCCGAGTCCTCCGGATTACGATCGTCAGAGCGAGCGCAAAAGCCCAGATCGATGAGCTTCACCTCACCTCCCGCCGCGAGCATGATGTTCCCCGGCTTGACGTCCCGATGCACGAGGTCCTCGGAAGCCATGTACTCCAAGACCTCCGCCACGGCGAGGATGATCTTGAGGGCCGGCGCCTCTGAAAAGGCGGTGCCTTCATCGAGGATCTCGAGCAAGGTGTTGCCTTCGACGAGCTCCTGCCGACAGAGATAGGTCTCGCCGCTGCGATTGACGCCGTAGCCGCGGACCAGCCCGGGGTGGTCCAGCTTCTCCAGTAGCCGCGCCTCGCGCACGAAAGCCGCAAGCTGGACCTTGTCCTCGGTGCAGCGCCGATTGAGCACCTTCATCGCGAGCACCCGGCCGCCCTTGCGCTCCTGGACTCGAAACACGTCTGCGGTTCCGCCCGACCCAAGAAGGCCCAAGACCTCCATTCCTGGAATCTCCGGCTGCTCTCCGGCACGCGTTCGCCGCAGCATCTGGATCTGCTCGGCATCCCAACCCAGATGGGCTTCCAGCAAATCGTCGAGGGCCTCACCCTCCTTCAGGGGCCCAAGCAGAGGTTCAGCCGTCGCGCGGGCGAGATACCCCCGGTGAACGAGAAGGGCCAGGAAGCGGGCGTCGTGTTGGGGGCTCATGCGCAGCGGGGGTCGTCCAAGGACAGGGAAGCAAGAGTGTAGCGCTCTCCTTGCATGCTACCGTAGCCAGCATGCACACATACCGCTCCAGGAGAATTGCACTACTCGTGAGTCTATGGGTTCTCGGCTCTGCCCAGGCCAGTGCTCAAGATCCAGACCGGATCCAAACGGACCGGCCCGGTAGAGAGCTCCTCGACCTGCCCGCCGAGGACGAGACCTTTACCTTCGCCGTATTCGGTGATCGCACGGGGGGGCCCGCAGATGGCGTCAAGATCCTGGCCCAGGCCGTGGCGGACGTGAACCTGGTGCAGCCCGACCTCGTAATGACCGTGGGCGACCTGATCAATGGCTACAACAGAAAGCCTGAGTGGATGACGCAGATGACCGAGTTCACGGGCATCATGGACCGGCTGCTGTGCCCCTGGTATCCAGTAGCGGGCAACCATGACGTGTACTGGCGTGGTGAAGGGCGTCCCGAGCGCGAGCACGAGGCTAATTACGAGGCGCACTTCGGACCCCTTTGGTACGCGCTGCGCCACAAGGACTGCTGGTTCCTGAGCCTGTACACCGACGAGGCCAATCCTGAAACGGGTGAGCGCAACTTCAGCAAGGCCGAATGCCAACGCATGAGCGCTGAGCAGATGGATTTCCTTGACCAGACCTTGAACCGCGCTTCAGAGGCGCGGCATGTCTTTGTTTTCCTGCACCACCCACGCTGGTTGGGCGGTAACTACGGAGACGACTGGGAAAAAGTGCATCGACGCCTCGTAGCCGCAGGAAACGTCACCGCTGTCTTTGGAGGTCACATCCACCGCATGGTGCACAGTGGCGTGCGCGATGGCATCGAGTACATGACCCTCGCCACGGTAGGTGGTGGCCAGTCCGGTATTTCCCCGGAAGCGGGCTACCTGCACCACTGGAATCTGGTCACGGTTCGCGAAGGCCACATTGCCATCTCGACCTTCCCCGTGGGCGCCGCCATGGACCCGCGCCAGATCACTGAAGAAGTCAGCAATCAGGTACGCGCCCTCAGCAACGGCTTGCAACTCAAGGTGCTTTCGACGCCCAGCATGGACGCCCAGGGCTTGGTGGATGGAGAGATCATCCTGGAGGTCACCAATCCCCAAGCCACGCCAATCGAAGTGCAAATCGGCCTGGAGAGTGCCGACTCGCGCTGGCTCTTTATGCGCGACCACCACCACGAGCGCTTGGAACAAGGGCAGAAGACCCAGTTCCGCGCCCTCGCCCTTCACCCCCGAGCGGGGATCGATGAGAGCCTGCGCTTCCCGGTGGCCCAATTACAGGCCGACTATCTGGGAGAGAACGTACGCATTTCCCTTCCGGCACGCGCCATCGAGATTGCTCCACACCTCAAGGCCACCACTGCGGACCTCCCCCCTCTGCCGCCGGGCCACGACTACTGCATGGACTTCAACGGGAGCACGGACGCACTCGTCTTGGCAAGCGACAACTTCGACCTGCCCGACGGACCGTTCACTGTGGAAACCTGGCTACAGGCAAAGAGCTTCGGGGAGCGCACGGGACTGATCTGCAAGACAGAAGGCTCTGAATTCGGGGTTTTCGTCAACGGCGGCATGCCCAGTTTTATCGTGCACCTTGATGGAGCCTACGTGACCGCCGCCGTGAAGGCACCGATTCTAGAGGTCGGTCGATGGCACCACGTTGCGGGCGTCTTCGACGGCAAAGAGGTTCGACTATATGTGGACGGCCGGCCGGTGGCGGCTGCGCCGGGGAAAGGCAAGCGCACACGCAATGCCCTCCCCTTGATGATCGGCGCCGACGTGGACTCCAAGGGAAAGACCACCTCGCCTTTCCATGGCAGCCTCGACGCGGTTCATCTCTCGAGCGGAGCGCGTTACACCGATGCCTTTGATCCGGCGGCCCGGCGCGCTGCGGACGACTCCTCCCGGTTGCTGCTGCAGTTCGACGGACTCGTGGGACCCTGGTCTTTGGACTCGTCCAACCAGGGCAGCCACCCTCGCATCCAAGGGCAACCGGACCTAACTAGGCGCTAGCCGCTGCAGAATCCTGTGCACGGCAAGGCGCAATGCCCCGGCCGAAAGTAGGCTGACCTGCATGAACCGCATCGCGACCAGGACCTTGCTCTCGTCGGCCATCCGCTCAGCGACTCTACGCGGCCTGACCGGCATCGCCGTCTGCGCTCTCGGCAGCAGCCAGGTGGAGGAGCCACCCACGCCTCAAGCCCCCGCTACAGCAGCGCCCCGACTCGGCGAAGACCTGGCTGCGCGAGCAGACAACACGAGTCTCTCCTTTAAGGAGTTGGACGAACTGCTCTTGTGGCGCTATGGGCAATCGCCCGACGGCCAGGCCGCCCTGAAGCAGCTGCTTGAGCTACACGTGCTCGAGGTCCTCGCCACCGAAGCCAAGATCGAAGTCTCCTCGACCGATCTCACCCGCCGCTGGTCCGAGTTGGAAACAGACCTGAAGGCTGCGGGCGTGGCCGACAACCTGCCCGCCTACTTGGCCCAAACCGGTATCGCCCGCGAAACGTTTTTGGAGTATCTGCGGCTGGCCCTGGTGCACGAGGCCTTGACCCGCGCGGCCCTCAGTCTGGAGCCGGGAGAACCGATCACGGGAGAGCAGCAGAGCACTTGGCTGGATTCAACACTGGCCGCGCGCGGGGTGGAACACCTGCCGCACCCCTGGGAGAACGGCATCGTCGCTCGCAGTGCTGAAGTGGAGATCACCCGTAGCGACTACGCTCTACATCTGCGCAAGATGCTGCCCCCCGACGACCTCAAGGCAGCCTGTCATCAACTGCTCCTGGAACAGCGACTCCGGGCCCGCATGCCCGACCTTTCACCCGATGCCATGAAGCGGCTGGTGGAAGGGGAGGTCGAACGGCGGCGGGCGTCAACGCAAGCCGATCCGCGCTACCAAGGGGTGAGCTACGAGCGCCTACTCGAGGCCCAAGGCCTCTCACTTGAAGCTGTGCGGCGAGATCCCGCCCTCGTCATCGCCGTGCTCTCGCGCTACTGGATCGCCCGCGCTCACGATGATGAGTCCCTGCGCGCCGTCTACGCCGCGGAACGCGCCGTGTTCGAGGGAGCCTACGGCGAGGGCGTGGAGAGTCTCGCCATCGTGCTCAAGGCGGCCAAGCTCCCCAACGACCTCGTGCCGCGTACCTTCGAAGCCGCTGAGGCCGAGTTGGTGGAGCTGAGGGCCAAGATCGGGTCTATTGAGGACTTCCGGCGCCTGAGCGCCGAGCACTCCGAGGATCCGGTCAGCCGCGAGCGCGGAGGCAACCTTGGAATCGTCACCCGGGACTCGAAAGGAGTGCCTGAAAGCGTGCGCAAGCCCATTTTCGCGGCCCTGGACGCGGCCCGCTCCGCCGGAGTGGATGACGTCTCGGGGACCATCCTGGGCCCACTACGCTTCAGCGGCGGTGCCCTCCTGCTGGCCTTGGGCCAGCGCAGGCCTGCGCCCACCTGGGAAGAAATGGCCACCAAGGTTCAAGGTGAACTCCGACGCCGTTTCCTTGTAGAGTTGCTGCCGCCGGACTCAGTAGTGACCTGGCTCAACCAATGACACCCTGCGGGTAGCACGCCAATCCCCATGATGATTTCCAAAGTGGTCGGCAGCGTTGTTGCGACCCAAAAGGACGAGAAGCTCGAAAACCTCAAGCTGTTGGTTCTGGAGGTCCACGACCAGAACGGAAAGGCCGCCGGGTCCTACGTGGTGGCCGTGGATTCTGTCGGCGCGGGCCTGGGAGACATGGTGCTCTATGCCACCGGCTCCAGTGCGCGTCAGACGACCCTCACCGACGGTCGCCCCTGCGATGCGGTCACCATGGCCATCGTCGACTCCTGGGACCTGGGTGGCGACAACGTCTACGAAAAGTGGAAGGACGTCTGAGATGTTTCTGGCACGGGTAACCGGACGGTTGGTGGCAACGATTTCCTACCCGGGACTCGACGGGGTGCCCTTGCAGTGGATCCAGCCCCTGGACGAGGACGGACAACCCTGTGGGCCGCAGCTTGTGGCCTGCGCTGCAATAAGCAGCGGACCCGGGGATCTGGTGCACTACGTGGACGGTCGCGAAGCGGCGGTAGCCCTCGAGGAGACCTATGTACCTGTGGACGCGACGATCATCGGCTACGTCGAGCAGGTCCAGCGCGCAGACGCCACCGCTTGGGTGGAGGTACAACCGTGATCCTCGCCGAGGTGATTGGCACAGTGGTGTCGCCGGTTCAGATTCCCGTTCTGGATGGCCGCAAGCTCCTGCTCCTGAAGCCGGTGTCCCCAAGCGGCGCTCCCGCCGGGCAGGCGCGCATCGGAATCGACACGATCGGCGCCGGTATGGGCGACCGCGTACTCGTCATCCAAGAGGGCAACTCCTCTCGCCAAATACTTCAAGAGCCCCAAGGCGCCGTCAAGACGGTGATCGTCGGCTTTGTCGACGAAGTCGAAATGGGCGGCGAGATCGTCTACGACCACGCCAACTCCTAGGCTACAATCAGCGCCATGAGTCAATCGGCAACCTCTCTTCCCCAGGACAGGGGCGACGAGCAGACGCGCCTGCGCAAGGCCATCTGCCGCGTCTCATCGCTGGCCTACCAACGCGGCTTCACCTCGGGCTCCGAGGGCAACGTCAGCGCTAGGCTTACTGATGGCACGCTTCTGATAACCCCAACTGCGTTGATGAAGGGGTTTCTTGAACCCCATCACATCGCCCACGTGGACATGCAGGGCCGAGTGATTGACGGAGGCCCGAGCCCTTCAAGCGAAGTGGGCATCCACTTCGTGGCCTACGAGGAACGATCCGACGTACGCGCTGTCTGCCACGCGCATCCTCCGCACGCCGTAGCCATGACCATTGCCGGCATCGACATGCAGATGCCCATCATCCCTGAGGCTGTCGTCTCCATCGGCGGCATCCCCACGGCCCCTTTCGGCATCCCGGGAACGCCCGATCTGGGGGAGAGCATTCGCGAGATCGTGCGTTGCTCGGACACCATGGTCATGAAGAACCACGGCTCGGTGACTCTGGGCGCGAACCTGATCGACGCCTACAAGAAGCTCGACATGCTCGAGCACACGGCGCACATCCTGTGGCTGGCCCACACCGCTCGCGGCGGCCTGGAACCCCTCCCGCCCGAAGACGTCAAGCGACTCTTGGACACGCGCCGGGAGCTGGGGTTCACCAACCTCAACACCCTCGAGAACAACTGCGGGTTGTAAGAGCGTTTCGAGGGCCGCAGCGCCCTAAAGACCGTCGGCTGAATTCCGACCTGGAAAACGATTCCGCATGGGCCCACAGAAGGGGGCTCCCCTGCAACCGTCTATCCAAGGTGCCTGTAGCCGGGTAACACTTACAAGGGGTCTGCGTACACCGCACCCCACACACAGGTTGTCACCAATGATCCAATTCGCCGCGCTCCTAGCACTCTGCTCCCTCTCCCCCACTCAAGAACCGACCCACGTTCGGGTCATTCAGGCGGGTAAGCAGCACCGAATCCTGCTCGACGGTCAGGCTCTGCACTCCAGCGCGCGCACTCTGACCAATGCGCGTCACGTGGACCTGCGCCCCATTTCTTCGGGCGCCTCCCAAGCCCATGCGCATGGGGTCCTGCTGTGGAACGAGGTCAGCCCCAAGGGGCGCAAGAAGCCCCACTACCGGGTACAGCTTGCGGACGGTCGCTGGGCAAGAGCACGAGTGGCGGACGAGCGGTTGCACACGCTGTGGGCGCGCTTCGATCCCTTGACCCAATCGCCCCAAGACCGACCCTCGCCGCTCGGAGAGTCCGGTGCGCTGGCCATTGTCCAGTACGAGACCCAGCCCCTGGACTCCTACCGGCACAGGGTGGAAGCCGCCGGTGGCAAGGTCCTGCGCTTCCTGCCGGGCCACGGGCACATCGCACACCTGCCACGCTCCTCCTGGGAACAGCTGCAAGCCCTGCCCTTCGTGCGCTGGGTGGGTGCCTACGACCCGCGCATGCGAGTGGAGCCCGCGCTGCTGGAACGCATGCACTCCTCCGTGGCCCTCGGTAGTGCACGCTATCTAATCCAGCTCACCGAACGCAGCCCGGCAACGCGCAAGGCAACCACGGCGCGGCTGATTGAATCGGGCGCCCAGATGCACGCCAGCGCCGAGCAAGGCTTGATGCTGAACGCCACCATGGAAGAGCAACTCCTGCGCGAGGTCCTCACCTGGGATTCGGTCCTCTACCTGGATCGCTGGCAACCGGCTCGCACCTACATGGAAAAAGTGCGTGTGGACGGCGGCGCGGATTACCTGGAGTCATTAACGGGCTTCACGGGCCAAGGGGTGGCGGGCGAGGTTTTCGACTCGGGTCTCTTGAACTCGCACCAGGACTTCCAGTCCAACCCGCCTTTGATACACAACGGCAACAACGCCGATGACTGGCACGGAACTTCGGTGGCAGGCATCGTCTTTGGTGATGGGCAGGGAAGCGTCACGGCCCGGGGCATGCTGCCCGACGGCGACCACGTGTTCGCGACCTTCCACAACCTCAACAACCGCTACACACACACGGCCCAGTTGCTTCAGCCTCCCTACGAATGCGTCTTCCAGACCAACTCCTGGGGCTGGGGCTACAGCAGTAACTACACCAACCAAACGACGCAGCTGGATGACGTGGCCTTCCAGAACGACCTGGTCATCTGTCAGGCCCAGGGCAACAGCGGTACCACGCAGTCCGAACAACTCTCCTGGGCCAAGAACGTGCTGTCGGTGGGCGGCATCAACCACCTCAATACCCAGACCCTGAGCGACGATTCCCATAACGGTGCAGCGGGGAGCTACGGCCCGGCGCCGGATGGTCGCATCAAACCGGATCTGTGCTACTGGTACGATTCGATCCGGACAACCTCCGATAGTGGTGGCTACACCAACACCTTCGGCGGAACCAGCGCCGCAACACCGGAGACCGCCGGACACGTGGGCCTGCTGTATCAGATGTGGCACCAGGATCTGTTTGGCACGAGCTCCGGGGGCACGACGGTTTTTGATAGCGCGCCTAAGGCCACCACGGCCAAGGCCATGATGATCAACACGGCCAACCAATACTCCTTCACCCAGGGCAGCGACCTGCGCCGGGTGCGTCAGGGTTGGGGCCGGCCCAGCGTGCAACGGCTGCACGATCTGCGCGATGAATTCTTCATCGTGGACGAGACCGAGGTACTCCAGAATCTGGACACCATCATCTACCAGGTCAGCGTGGCGCCCGGCACTCCCGAACTGCGCGCCACCCTGGTCTACCTAGACCCCGCCGGAACAACCTCGGCCAGCCAGCACCGCATCAACGATATTTCCCTGCGGCTGACCTCGCCCAGCGGAGTGAAGTACTGGGGCAACCAAGGCATGAAGACCGGGATGTTCACGTCAACGGGCGGCAGCTCCAACAAGCTGGACACCGTCGAGAACGTCTGGCTCGCCAACCCTGAGAGCGGAACCTGGACCGTCAAGGTCCTTGCGGACGAGGTCAACCAGGATGCGCACCTAGAGACCGCTGCCGTGGACGTGGACTTCGCTCTCGTGGTCTCGGGAGTCACGACGAGCTCCTGCGCCGACCCCATCAACTACTGCAACACGAGCGTCAACTCGGCGGGCGCTGGCGCGGTAATGGGCTTCAGCGGCAGCGCATCGCTGGCCGCCAACGACCTGACCCTGACCACCTCCGGCCTGCCGGCCGGGACCTTCGGGGCTTACCTGTACGGACCGCTGCAGGACAACCAACCGGCAGGCAACGGCACTCTCTGCGTGGCCCAACCCTTCGGCATCCTGGGTGTTGTCCGTGCGGGCGTAGGTGGCACGAGCAGCCTACTTCTAAATTCCGCCGGCCTACCCGGAGGCGCGGTCAACACCGGCGACACCCTGCACTTCCAACTCTGGTATCGCGACCGTCAGGGTGGAGGCTCAGGTAACAACCTCTCCGACGGGCTGCAGGCGACCTTCTGCGACTAGCTCACGGGGTCACGGGACACACGAACCCTGGCGGCTTCAGCATGAGGAGTGAGCAGTTGGTACGGCCCAGCAAACGCTCGGCGGTGCCGCCCACCAAGAGCCCCGGCTCGCCTTCCGTGGTGAGGCTCCCCATGACCAGCAGGTCGGGGTGCAAGTGCTCGCCCGCTTCACGAATCGCTAGGTACGGCTCACGTCGGCTCAGGTGAACTGCGGACTCCCCGTCGAAGGCCCCCTTCGAAATCCTCTCGTCCACCAGGGCCGCAGCGCCCGCCTTTTGCTTATCCAGCAGGGCTTCGCGCTCTCCCCCTTCAAGATCCGTAAGCCCTTCGGGGTTAGAGAGCGCGTGGACCACGTGCAAGCGTGCACCCTGGTGCTCCGCCACCCAGGCTGCCATGTCCAACGCCTGCCCTCCCACCTCGGAGAGGTCGGTCGCAGCAAGAATCAGCTTGTGGTTCTGATCGTGCTCGGGCCGCACGGCCCACACGGGAACGGGGCACTTACGCAAGACCTTGACGGCCACTGAACCCAGCCTGCGGCCCTCCGCAGTGGGTGAATCTCGCTTGCCAAGCACGACCATCTGACCGCGTCCCTGAACGGCCAACAAGATCAGGGCGCGCCACGGACGTAGGTCCGTCACCTCCGAAGTTGCCCGCAAGCCAAGTGCCTTGCAGCGCTCGACCGCCTCAACGAAGCCGGGCGCATCGCCGGCCCCGTAGGTGGCGGCCGAAGCGGACTCCAAGCCGGCTTGACCGTGGGTCGAGTGCAAGAGATGCAACTCCGCGCCCGACGTCTGCGCCACCCAGATGGCTTGATCCAAGGCACGATCGCTTCCCAAGGTGAGTCCCCCTTCAGGAAACGCAACCTGCAGGCCAACCAGAATCGTATGCAGTTCTCGCATGGGCCCGAATACCTAGATGCGTTTAGCTGCCCGGCCTCTGGACGCCTCGATCTCCTGGCGCCGGTCTTCGAAACCCGACCGCCCCATCAGGGCATAGGCCGCGATCTTCCCGGCCTCCACGCCGGGTTGGTCAAACGCATCTACGCCGTAGTGCTCCCCCATGACCGCCACGGCAAGCTCCATCATGTACAGGTATTGCCCGACGGTGGCCGCGGTCACCTTGGGGAAGATCACATCCACGGAAGGACGACCCGCTTCGGTCAGGGCGATACGTGTGCCCTCACGTTCGGCCTCAAACAACTCGTTGAGGGTCCGTCCGCCCAGATAGGCCAACGCATCCCGATCCGCGTAGGCACCAGGGATCCTGATGGTGTGGTCGGAGTTCTCCACGGACAAGAACGTGAACCACTTATCCGCGGGGCCTTCCGCGTAGAGCTGCACCTGGGAGTGCTGATCGGTGACGCCCACGGCGCGCACAGGGGTCGGGCCGACGAACACTTCCTGCCCGTCCTTTGAGTGCCGCTTGCCGATGGACTCTGCGAGCAGCTGGGCGTACCAATCTGCCAGGTCGCGCAGTCGCTGGCTGTAGGCGAAGGTCACGGCGATGTTCTTGTTGCCCTCTGATTGCATCAGCCATTGGATCGCCGCATAGACGAGGGCCGGGTTCTCCTCAAAGGGTGCCTCTTTGCAACGTGCATCCATGTCGACGGCACCAGCGGCTAGCCCGCGGATGTCGATGCCCACAAGCGCAGCGGACAGCAGTCCCACGGGAGAGAGCACACTGAAACGGCCACCGACGCCTTCGGGGACCACGAACGAGGCGTAGCCCTCTTCCTCCACGATAGGGCGCAGCACACCCTGGCTCCCATCGGTGGTCACCACCACATGCCGCTTGTGATCCTCTTGGCCCACGGCCTCGATCAGCGCCTTCTGGAAGATCAGGAACTGACTCATGGTCTCCGCCGTGGAGCCGGATTTCGAAATCACGTTGAAGAGGCAGGTGCGCGGATCCACGTGAGTCAGAAACTCGCCGATCCAGTCGGGATCAACGTTGTCGAGGACGTGCAAGCGCGGCAGATCCGCTGGGGGCTGCACGTCGTGGTAGGGACTATTCAGCGCCGTATGCAGGGCTCGAGGCCCCAGAGCGGAACCGCCGATTCCAAGCACGACCACGTTCTCGAACTGCCCGCGCACGGACGCAGCATAAGCCACGATCTCGTCGAGCATCTCGTCCTGGTGCGGCAGCTCGAGCCACCGTAGGTCTGTAGTGCGGCGCGCCTGCACCGCGGACAAGGCAGCCATGGACGGCCCCGCCAAGGCCATCAGACGCTGTTCATCCAGCCCATGGGTCGGGCCGACAGAATCGGCCAGGATATGGGTGTAGTCCAGTTGAATGCGATCCATGTGCGCGCAGAGCCTCGAACCCGTCGGGGAAATATGGGCAGATCGCGTTCCCTAGTCGCGGGAACGCATGATGAGATAGAGCAGAGTCGCGATCGAGGTCAAGGCTGAAGCTACGTAGGTCATGGCCGCTGCGTTGAGAACCTTGGAGACGCCTTGTTCCTCTTCCGCGTTGGCAACGATTCCAGTCTCGACCAATACCAGCTTAGCCCGCCGCGAAGCGTCGAACTCAACGGGGAGTGTGACCAATTGGAAGACCACGGTGACACCGAAAATGAGGATACCCACCGTGACCAGCGGCTTGATGCTGAGAATCATGCCGGCCATGAAGATCCAGATCCAACCGGTCGACCCAAACTGCGTGATGGGAACCATGAATGAGCGCAACCGCAGGGGCGCATAGGCCCGCGCATCCTGGATCGCATGCCCAGCTTCGTGCGCAGCCACGGCAACGGCCGAGATGGAGCGCCCTCCATACACATCGGGTGAGAGGCGCAGGACCCTGCCGCGCGGATCGTAGTGGTCGGAGAGGAACCCGCTGGACTGTTCGATGCGCACGGCAATCCCGGCCGAACGGGCCACAGCCGCTGCAGCCTCCGCGCCAGTCATTCCCGAGCGGACCCCCACACGGGAGAAGCGCTGGAACGTGGATTTCACACGGGCGCTGGCAACCATGGCGATGAGCATGAACGGCCCAACGAAAAGGAAATACAGGGGATCGAACAGGTACATGGCTGGAGTTCCGGGCCAGAGAGAGCGGACTGGAAGGAGGCAGGAGTGACACGATAACCCTTTGGGCCGCTGGATCCACCCGGACAGGTGGCTCTGACCTGTCGGAACCCATGGAAAGGGCCTTCAGCGCGCCTCGACGGTCCCGCCATAGTTGGGCCTATGCCCCCAAAAGGTCGTTCGCTATCGTAAGGGTAAGCAAGCAACCGGGTTTCCCTCCCGGTTCCTCAAGTGGCCCTATTCTCATCTAACCGCCATGCCCGACTCCACCGAACTACTCAAAATCGGCAAGTTCGCCGAACTCGCAAAGACCAACTTACGCACTCTCCGCTACTACGAGGAATTGGGGCTAGTCACGCCGTCCCGTCGTAGCAAGGGAGGCTTCCGTTTCTACCGCCCCACGGATCTCGCCCGCGTCCAGTTGATCCAATTCCTTCAGGAGTTGGGCCTACCACTGGAGGAGATCGGGACTTCCCTCAAGGGAATTCCTGACGCCAGCTTGCGCGGAGAATGGCTGACGCGACTTCGGAAGATCCTGAAACAGCAGGAGGATCTGATCCAGAAGCGCATCGATGCCCTAAAAGCCCAAAGCAATCTGGTCGAAGGGTCCTTGAAGCACCTCGACATGTGTGAGACGTGCGAGCACTATCCTCGGGCGAGTAACAATTACTGCGAGCCCTGTCAGAGTTCGGGCTCCCCCCTGCCCAACCTTCTAAGCGCACTTTTCTAGCCTCTCCCGGGCACGATTTCTGCCGAACTCACGCCCGTGCATCGGCCAAGCCCCATGCAGCGCATTTACCTGGACAACAACTCCACCACCCGGCCGGCACCGGAAGTGGTTGAGGCTATGGCCCCGTGGATGCATGAGCGGCACGCCAACCCGTCGAGCCCCCACCCAGCCGGCGAAGCGAGCGCTGACGCCATCCGTGCAGCCCGTGGTCAGGTGGCCTCGCTCCTGAACTGCAGCCCCTCGGAAGTCTGCTTCACTTCCGGTGCCAGCGAGAGCATCGCCACCGCGTTCGCGTCAGCCCAGGCCACAGCACCCGAAGCGCGCCGCAAGCTGATCGTCTCCCATGCCGAACACAGCGCCGTAAAGTACAACGCGCAACGAGCAGAAGAAGAGGGATGGGACCTGGCCGTCATCGGCGTGGACGAAGAAGGGCAACTGGACCGCGAGCGGCTGCTGTCCGAAATCGATTCCTCCTGCGCTTTCGTCTCCCTGATCCTCGCCAACAATGAGACTGGAGTACTCAGCGACCTGCAGGGGGTGGGCGAAGCCTGCCGCTCGGCCGGCGCGAGCTTGCATGTGGATGCCGTTCAGGCCCCAGGCAAAATGGAGTTGGACGTGGGTAACCTCGACTGCGACTTCCTCTCCCTTTCGGCCCACAAGTTTCATGGCCCCGCGGGCGTGGGGATCCTCTACGTGCGGTCAGGCCAGACCTTCCGCCCATTGATTGTCGGGGGCCCCCAGGAAGATCAGCGCCGTGCCGGAACCGAGAACGTCGCAGCTGTTGTGGGACTGGGGGTCGCAGCTCAACTGGCCCATACCCGCAGCCTCGACACAACGAGCCTGGCAAGCATGGAACTGCTACGGGATACCCTTGAACAGCGTCTATTGGCATCCCTGCCCGGCTCCAGGGCCAATGGCGCTGGGAGCCTGAGGGTTCCCAGCACTTCAAACCTCTACCTGGGGGGACTCGAGGCAGCCTACGTTCTGGCCGTGATCGGGCAGGATGGAGTGGACGCCTCGGCGGGGTCGGCCTGCAACGCCACGAGCACCGCACCCTCACCTGTACTGATGGCCATGGGCCGCAACGAGGCTCAAGCTTCCGGGAGCTTGAGGTTCTCGCTCTCTGCCCACACGACCGCAGAGGAGATCGACCGGACGGGCGACATAGTGATCGCCGCCGTGCAAGCTCTCAGGTCTCTGTGAGAGCCCCGACACCGTTCGGCTCGCAGGAGATTCTGCGGCGCCCCTGGAGCGAGAGAGATTTTCTGCGCTCTCTCTCGCTCGCCTGAAACTACTTGTTCTCTGAGTGCTCGTGCGAATTGAGGTGCTTGAGGTCCTCGGCAGTAAAGTAACCGGCGCTGAATTCGCTGGCCGCCTTGCGCAGTGCATCCACGTGAGACTTGTCCGTGGTCTGCTTGCACTTCATCGCCGCAACAGTGATCTGATGCATGCTCTTCAGTTGAGCGTAGTACTTGTCAATGCCATCATCGAGGCCTGAGGTCCTGATGAAGTCCTTGGGTGCCTTGATGCGCTGAGCGAGCCAGTACGCGGCAACCGTGTCTTGAATGCTCTGAGCATGTTGCTCCTTGGTCATGACCCAGCGAACCATCTGGTTCTTGCTAGGGCTCTCTTCGGCGTCCATGGCCTGCAGAGTCGTCATTGCCTTCTCGATGGTGGCGCAATCTTCCATGAGCATGTCGATGCGCATCTTGTCGCCGTAGATTCCGCACGGAACCTGGCAATGAAGAGGCGCCACGGTATGAACCGCAGGAGTCGTCGGCGTTCCCACGGAAGGAGAACTGTTGACGATGGATACGGATGCGATAAGAGCGCTGAGGGCTAGGAGGGTCTTCATGTCGTGAGGCTTTTCTCTGGTGAAATAAGGGGAGCTAACCGTGAGGGCGAGGATCATAGCAGGACACCGCTCAGGGTCCGGAACTGGAGCGGTCCACCCGATACTCCAGTCGACGCACCCGCTCCTCCCGACAGAATGCCCGGAATTGGAACCAAATCTGAGCCCGTCCCGACCCCCAGGCAGCCCCGACCACGCGGTCTGGGGCCCGGCGGCCCCCCCACTTGAACCTGCCCCTTT
Source organism: Planctomycetota bacterium (assembly GCA_028823395.1). Taxonomy (GTDB): domain Bacteria; phylum Planctomycetota; class UBA1135; order UBA1135. The sequence continues at coordinate 51,288 of JAPKBO010000001.1, forward strand.
GGCCCAATAGGTGGTGTTTCGCCTGTGGCCAGCCATTGGGATGGGCCAAGGGGGTGCCGAGAGGAGCCATATAGGGCTACACCTCCCCCCGGTCCCAATCCGATAACATCCCCTGTCCCCTACCCCGTCGACCCGTCTTTGCCCGATTCGCCCATGGCTAAACCCCTGCGAACCCTTATCACCAGAGTCCGAGGATTCTGGAACCCCGTGCACACCATTTTGGAAGCCGATGGCAGCGCCGTAGGCATTCTCAAGGTGCGCCGCAATCGCTGGGGCCTCGTTCTGGGAGCCGAGTATCGGCCCGAAGAGGGCGAGGTGCTGCAATTCCGGCGAGACCCGGGAATTCTGAGGGCCCAATTTTCACTGTGGACCGAGGATGGGGAGTGGCTTGGATCGTCCCTGCGCTGGCACGTAGGGCGGCGTCAGATCGATCTTTGGACCGGAAGCAAACCCTACCGGGTTGTGCCCCGTAAGGGTCTTGGTCGGGGCTGGCGAGTCATCGCGAGCCGAACGGGAGAAGTTGCCACCATCCGCCTCGGCCTCTTGGGCCGTGCCGCGCGCATTGATCTACAGCGCAAGATGGACCCGGAACTGCTCCTGTTTAGCTACTTCCTCGGCTCCCTTACTTCCAATGAGTCCTTCTACCCTTCCTGGCTCGATCGAACGATCCCTAGCCCAGCTAGACCGTCGACCTCGAGCTAACCCTAGAGCCCCTCAGGGGGGAGGAAGCCCCCTCAAGCGCCCTCAGGGCGTTTCTCAAACACATTCTCCTAACACAAGGAAGAGCGAGCCCGAAGGCTCGTCGTAATCCAGCGAGAGCACCGCCCAGTAGCCTTGCCTCGTGCCCCTCACCCGCCACCCACCAGCCATCATGCGCCCGTTCCCCGTACTAGTCCTCGTCGTTGCCGCCCTCGGAGTTTTCTATCTGGCCTTCTTCTCAGGAGAAGACGCCAACGGCCCCGGTCCGGCCGCGCCCATTCACACGGCGCCCCAAGGCCCTGCGGTATCCAACGCCCAGGACGAAACACCGGCGGAGCTGCAGAAGCCCAGCAACAATGGCGGCTTGGCCGAAGTGCCCGCTGCCGTTGACCGCCAGAACGTCGAGCCCCCGCACGCCATCCTGGCCAACTCCATCAGCGGCCGAGTGCTTGCAGGCGGCAAGGGAGTCAAGGGAGCTACAGTCACCCTGACCAAGTACGGACGCATGGCAAGCCTCTTTGGCCCGGTCTCTGGCGACCAGCGGGACGGAGATCGAGCCGTGGAAACCGACGAGAAGGGCGCATTCGTCTTTCGGAACGTGGACACCTACACCGAACTTTCGCTCATCGCCAAGCACCCAGACCTGGGGCGCAAGGAAGAAGGCAACCTCCAAATTGCCGAGGGCGAGGCGCGTGAAGGTCTCGTCATCACCCTGGGCGACGGCGTCCGGCTTCATGGCAGCGTAAACGACACCTCGGGCAATCCCATCCCCGGAGCATCGTTGCTGCTGGGCATGGCCAGTCTGGGCTCGATCTCGGATGAGGATAGCCCCGACATTCTCTCGGCCACCTCTTCACCGGACGGCTCCTTTGAGTTTGCCAGCGTGGACAACGGCAACTACTCCATGACGGTTCAAGCAGAGGGTTTTGGGCGTGTGACCATTCAGCAGATGAACGTCACCGGTCAGGCAGCCGTTAGGCGCGATGTAATTCTGGACGTCGCGTACATGATCGGAGGCACCGTTCTGTCTGATGAAGGCCTACCGCTCGCCAAGGCGACAGTGCAAGCCTTCTCAATGACCAATAGGGCTGAAACGACACGCTCCGCGGTCGAAACTAATACCGCCGGTGAATTCCTCTTTGATGACGTGAGCGAAGGCGTTTACACGTTGATGTTCATCGCTGATGGCTACAAGAACGAGCGGGAGCCGCGGGTAGAGACGGGTGAAATGGCGCTGAGCAAGACCATGACTCCCCTACCCCAGATCCGGGGTCGAGTTGTGGACGGCCTAGGAGAGCCTGTCCCCAACTTCACCGTGCTACTGCGCAACCCCGTGCAGAACACCGATACCACAATGGCCATGCCTGACACGGCCAAGCACGTGAAGGGCGCCAAAGATGGCGCCTTCGTCCTCTCCTGCCCCAACCGCGGAACCTTCGTGGTGGAAGCCAAGGACGACAAGCACGCGCCCTCATTCTCCGAGCCCTTTGAGATCGTCTACGGACAGGAGATCACAGGCATTGTTGTTCAACTGAGCGAGGGCGGGATCTTGCGCGGCCGAGTGGTGGACGCCAAGGGTCAAGGCATTCCAGGCGCCAGGATCAAGACCCACGACACCGAGTACTCCGACGACCCCTTCTGGCGCAGCCTGCCGGCATTCCCCTCCGAAGCCACGGAGAAGGAGGTGCGCACCAACGCCAGTGGTGATTTCGAGATCGCCGGTCTATCAGCCGCCACGTACCAGGTTGACGTGCGCCACGCGAAGTTCGCCCAGACCATCAAGACTGGTGTCGTCGTGGTGGAAGGAGACATGGTGGAATTGCCCGAAATCCAACTGTCCGCGGGTGCGACCATCAGCGGCACCGTACATGGACCCAGCGGAGCAGGGCTTTCTGGCGCCATGGTGCAACTACAACTTGAAGGGGGCGCTGACGAGGTCCAGGTCAACTTGACAACTCGCACCGACGGCGAGGGCCGCTACACCTTCAGTCACGTGCCCGCCGGTTCCTACCACATCCACGCCCAACGTCGTGGCAGTGACAATCCATTCCAGGGCAGCCTGGATCTGCAGAAGACGAAGAAGCGCATCTCCGTTAGCGAGGGCGACTCCTACGTGCAGGAATTCAACATCAGTAACTGACCGGATGAGCACGACTGGATAGCTGGGGCTTGCCCTCTAGGTATCGCCCAAGCATTCTGTCCAGCATGGCTGCCTCGCTCCCTCTGGACCCCTCCAAGGATGCGGGTGGTTGCCCCACGACCGAGGACTGGACGGAATTGCTGATCGAGACCCTACGCCGACCCGTGCAGGTCAGTTACGGGACTTCGCGCACGGTGCCCGTTCGGGCACAAGAGAAGGGCCAACCGCCCGTATTCTGCGTACGCCTACATCGGTCCTTCTCCGAAGCACCCATGGACGTTTGTGAGGCCCTAGCCCGCTGGTTACTAGTGGGACGCCGCGCCCGCAAAGCCTGCACACTCCTCGACGATTGGATCGATCAGCGCATGCAGCGTGAGCCGGTGCCCCCACACTCCGCTCCTACCCTGCACCCCGATGGCACGACGTACGACCTCGGCACCCTGGCACAAGAGGTCTTGGCCCAGTGCTTCGAAGGCCATTTTGGAGAGGGTCGCCCCATTCCAGAACTGACCTGGGGCCGCCGGGCGCGCAGTCGCAGCCGTCACTCCCTGCGCCTGGGGAGCTTCGACCCACTCACCCACGTGATACGTCTGCACCCCGTCCTCGATCAAGCGGAGGTCCCGCGCTGGTTCGTGTGCTTCGTCCTCGCCCACGAACTACTCCACGCTAAATGGCCCCCCAAGCGCGGAAGCGGTCGGCGCTGGATTCACCACGGAGCCCAATTCCGAGCAGAAGAAGCCGCCCATCCGGACTTCGAGCGCGCTCATGAATGGGAGAAGTTGCAGCTACCGGGCCTCATCCGGAGCGCGCGACAGGGCACCACCTTCCGGGCCAAGAGAAGCCGCAGGCTTCGGGATCTGATCGGTCGCAAGGGCGGCCGCTGAGGTCCGCCTTTCCTAGCCGCCGTACTCTTTCGCCGTGTCTTCCTGGTCAGCACCCGTAAGGCACATTCCGAGCACGTTTCCGCCCAGCGCTTCAAGCCCGTTGTGCGCCTCTTCCACATAGTGTCGGGGCGTCTTGCCCAAGCGCACGACAAGCAGGATCCCATCCGCGATGGCACCCAACAGGCTAGCGTCGGAGTAGGTCATCGTGGCCGGCGTGTCGATCAGTACGTAGGAGTAACGCTGACGGACCTGGTTGAGCAAGGAACGCATGCGATCGGAGCCCAGGAGTTCTGAGGGATTGGAAGGCAAGCAGCCCGCCCCCATCACGGAGACTCCACCCACAGAGGTCTGGCGAATCGCCTGATCGAGAGTCAGTACACCGGACAACACTTCGGTCAGACCCTGGCGACGCGGCAGCCCGAGGACAGATTCCAAAGCGGGGTTGTGAAGGTCCGCATCCACGATAAGAACTTCATTCCCAGGCAGCTCTGCCATGGCAGCGGCAAGGTTGATCGTCGCAACAGTTTTACCCTCCCCGCGTAAGGCACTGGCCATCACCAAAGTGTGGGACGCCCCATCGGTGTTGAGAGCGTGAATCGAGTTGCGCAGCGAGCGGAACTGCTCGGATATCTGCTCGCGCGGCTCATGAGCAATAACAACTTCCTCACGCTTGATGGGGAGGTTGACCGCCTCGCCGGGCTCAGCCGGCTTGAGTGCGGTGTTTTTCTGGGAGAAGGGATGGGCCATGGGATCAGGTGTGCGGGTTGGCGGGCGGGAAGCACCGTGGCTCTCAATCATCGGCCCCTGAAGGGGAAGACCCCAGATCAATCGGCCTAAATCCCTACGGTCTGGCCGACATCTGAGAATCCGAGCCCTCAGGGAGCCTGAATTTCCAGATGACGGTCTCGACTCCAGAGATTCCGCGGAGCCGGTGCGGCCCCTTTGGGCCAATCGGGGGTGTAGAGGATCCCCGTGAGATCAGCTCCTCTGCGGACGATCGAACGGTGGATCCCGTGGCGCAGATTCTCCGCCTCCGGCACCCAGCCAGCCCACACCAGGACACGGCCAGCCACAACCGTGGCGGATCCAACATCCTCTGGTGCGGCAACCTTGGCCGCCGCGAGCAAGTCCGCCAGGGCCAGCCCCCCCCGAGGGGGAGCGTCCGCCACGAGGGCGGCCAGGTCCTCGAGTTGTGCGCGGCCCGGCTTGCCCCCCGTCTGGGAGAAGTCTTTCCAGCGGTCCCAAGCCGCCGCCCGTTCACCCGGATCGGCCAGGCCCGCCTGCAAGAGATACCGCACCCGATCGGGAGCAAGACCCTGGCCAAGGCCAACCACGGTGGTCGAAGCGGTCCAGCGCACTAACTCTTCGAGTCCTTGAGCCAGACCACTGCCGTGCCAAGCCTTGCAGCGCAGGGCCAATTCTGTGGGTCCCCATTCCGCCAGTAACCCCGCGAAGACCTCCGCGCCACGCTCGTGATCCCCCAGACCCACGCACCAGCGTAGATAGGCCAAGCGGCGTGCCGAAGTTCCTTGAAAGGCCTGCTCGAAGGCCGCGGGTTCCGCGCGCACGGCGATCAGATCCCGCACGTACAAATCCAGTACCCCCTGTTGTTCGGCCCACTCAAGACTGCGGGGCATACTGAGTGCACCCGGAAGTTCGGAGACCGTCGAGCCCAGAGCACCGAGGGTACGCAGGGCCTGCCACTGCATCGGGACCGACTTCGATTCCTCAAGCCACTCCTGACACCGGGTGCGCACGGCTTGCCCCCCGGGCCGCTGCCCCTCCCAGATCACAAGCCGCACCCAGCGAGAGGCCGAGTCCATGGCTTGGGACTCCTCCAGCAGTGCAGCGGTGAGGAGCGATTTGTGGCTCATAGCCAGGGGCAACTTCGCCACCGTGCGCGCCAGATCTTCAAGGTACCGCCTCGTTGCCAGTTCCCCACGGCTCACATCCGGTCCCCCCTCAAGGACTAGCCGGGAGAGTCGCGCGCCGTCCAACAAGCTGGGCGCAAATCGCCCACCGCGCGCAGCAACCAGGAGTCCTTCCAGGGCGGAACCGTCCCCACTGAGCCAGCGCTCCTCCAACCAGCCCGTAGCCGCGGGCCACCCCAGAGCCCCGAGGGCCCGGGCCGAGGCGACGTTCCAAGCCAAGTCATGCGGCCGGAGAACTCCGCGGCACCAATCCAGCACGTGATCCGCTGCTGTGGCTGATTGACGGCGCTTCTTGTGAATGAGCAGAAACGGTTGGGTCCCAGCCGAACTTGCCTCCTCAGTCCCGCGCCAGCCGAAGACGCTGCCGCTCACTCCGTAGGTCTCCATCGTCCCACGCAGCCCCTGGACCCAGGTGCCTTTGATGGGACCGAGATCTGGAACGCGTCGCGATCCGGCACGGGGAGCTTGGCGCGCCAGATCTCCCGCCACGCCGGGATCCAGACTGGGATCGAGAACTAGGGGCATGGGGCCCTGGCCCCAGCGTCCAACACGATCCACGACCGAATGCAGCCCTCCCCGCTTCGGTTCCAAGAGGTAGCCCCCCCACCCTGTGTTCAGTGCTGGAGGCCAGGTGCCCTCCTTGAGTGGATGGTCCAATGCGGCGGCACTCCAAACCGTCAGGAGTTCCTCAAGGGCGCTCTGTCCGAGCTCTGCAATCTCCTTGCGTGGGTCCGTCAGAAGCAGCACGCACAATTCCATGTGTCGCCCATCGGCGGAGAGGGCACGAATCAGGCGTCCCTGCACTTCGCTCCCCCCCCCGAGAGCTGCTCGTGCAAGGTCGGGCAAGTGTGCGGAGGTGAGATGGGTGGCAAGCCAGCGCTCGGCCCGCCAGCGGTCAGCCGCCTGCTCGGAGGTCAAACCGGCCAAGTGGCTCTCGACGTCATCCATCCCATGGGCCTCCGCGGCCGGGGCCAGGAGCCCAGCCATCACCAACCAAGGCCCCAGGAGTTGAGCCGGAGGCCGCCAGGTGACGATCGAGAAGCAGGGACCTTGCACGGGGGTATCCTACGCTGCCCGAGGACTCTCACCCCCTAGAGATCCCAACCGCCCGTCAGGCCCCGCTCGATCTTCACCCACTGAAGCACCACCCGGGGAAACCCCGGGTTCGAGACGGTAGGCTGGGGGCTATGTTCCGTCGCCTCCTCATCGCCAACCGCGGCGAAGTCGCTGTCCGCATCGCTCGCGCGGCTCGCGACCTGGGAGTGGTCCCCATCGGGGTCCATTCCCAAGCCGATGCTCGCGCGTCGTGGCTCGAAGTTTTCGAGGAGTCCGTTTGCATCGGAACGGGTCCGCCCGAGAAGAGCTACTTGCGAGCTTCCGCACTGGTGCAGGCAGCACTGCAAACCGGTTGCAGCGCAGTTCATCCAGGCTGGGGCTTCTTGGCCGAAAACGCACGCTTCGCTGCCCTGTGTGCCCAGCACGGTCTGACCTTCGTGGGCCCGCGGCCCGCAGTGATGGATCGCATGGGCCTCAAGTGGCCCGCCAAGCGTGCCATGGCCGCCGTCGGTCTCATGGGGATTCCCGGTTCGGAGGGCATCCTTGCGGATGCAGATCAGGCAGCCCGGGTAGCGAGCGAGGTCGGCTATCCCGTGCTGCTGAAGGCGGACGCTGGAGGTGGTGGACGCGGCATGCGCCTCTGCAAGGATGAGCCCACCCTGCGCACGGCCTTCGTCGAGGCCCAGACCGAAGCGCGCGCGGCTTTCGGCAACGACGACCTGTATTTGGAGGCCTACGTGTCCGGGGGCAGGCACGTGGAGGTTCAAGTGCTAGCGGACGCCAGTGGAGCAGCTATTCATCTGGGCGAGCGTGAGTGCTCCATCCAACGCAATCACCAGAAATTGATCGAGGAGAGCCCGAGCCCGGTACTCTCCCCATCAGAGCGGGCCGAAATTGGGCTCGCCGCGGCAACCGCATCCGCACAGGTGGGATATTGCGGTGCCGGCACCATCGAATTCCTGCGACTGCCCACCACCGGACAGTTGTGCTTCATGGAAATGAACACGCGCCTGCAGGTCGAGCATCCCGTTTCGGAGTTCGTCTCGGGCATCGATATTGTGCAAGCCCAGCTGCGGCTGGCCGCCAACCAACCCCTGGGGCTAACCCAGGATCAGGTTCAGCTGAGCGGGCACTCCATTGAGTGCCGCATCAACGCCGAAGACGTCCATCGCAACTTCCAACCCACGCCCGGCAAGGTGCGCGTCTTCGATTTGCCCACAGCCGGGGGCCCGGGCCAAGTGCGAGTGGACACCCACCTGCGGGCGGGAGACGAGGTCCCGCCCTATTACGATTCCCTGCTAGCGAAGGTGATCGTGCACGCCGAGACCCGCGATTTGGCCATTGAGACCATGCAGCGCGCACTCTCCGACGCCCGGGTGGAGGGCGTCTCCACCACCCTTCCCCTTCACCTGGCTGTCCTCGCCAGCCCGGAGTTCGCAAGCGGCGAATACGACACGAGCTCTCTGCCCTTCGACCCGGCCAACCTGGAAGCGCCTGGATCCTCTGACACCGACTGAACAACCATGGCCCACGTCCCCCTACAAGAGATCGGAAGCGAGCGCGATAAGGCCCTCGACAAGCAAGCCTTTGCGGCCAATGAACAGACGTTGCAGGGGCGCGAAGACGACCTTGCCGCACTCCGCGCGAAGGTGGCCGAAGGCTGGGGCAACAAGTACCGCGAGCGCGTTCACGCCAAGGGTAAGCTCACCGCGCGTGAACGCATCGATCTCCTACGCGATCCGGACTCGCGCCTCTTCGAAGTGGGAACGTTTGTGAACCACGAGCGCTCCTTTGGCAAGCTGCACGCTCCAGGAGCTGGGGTAATTACCGCCTTCTGCGAGGTCCATGATCGCTGGACGATGGTCATCGCGAACGACAACACCGTGGCCTCGGGATCCTGGTGGCCACTCACTCCGGAGAAGATCCAACGGGCACAGGAAATGGCAAGGCGCCTGAGCCTGCCCGTGGTCTACCTGGTGGATTGCTCGGGCCTATTCCTGCCGGAGCAATCGCGCTCCTTCCCGGGCCGCACCGGTGCCGGCCACATCTTCAAGAAGAACGCGGAGTTGGCTGCCGCCGGTGTACCTCAGATCGCGGGAGTGTTTGGCGACTGCATTGCCGGCGGCGGCTACATGCCCATCATCTCCGACCGGGTCTACATGACCGAGCAGGCCTACATGGTCATTGCCGGCGCAGCACTGATCAAGGGCGCCAAGAGCCAGCACCTCTCGAGTCTGGACATCGGCGGGCCTGAGGTGCACGTCCACCAATCGGGTTGTGCGGACGTACGCGTCCCCGATGACCCCTCTGCCATCGCGGCCATCCGGGATGAATTGGCCGCCCTACCGAGCAGCGCTTCGGGGTTCTACCGCCATGGAGCCGATGCAGCTGAGCCACACTTCCCAGCCAGTGAGCTAACGGGGCTCTTCCCCAGCGACCACCGCATGACCTACGACGCGGCCGAGGTCCTCGCCCGCCTAGTGGATCGCAGCCTGTTCTGGGAAATTCTGCCGGATCGGGGCCGGGAGTTGATGGTGGGCGTAGGCCGAGTGCAAGGCCTCTACATGGGGTTCGTCATCAACCGCCAAGGCCTCATTGACGACCCCGAGCATCACGGTGCCAAGAAACCTGGAGGCATCCTCTACAAAGAGGGCATAGCCAAGATGGCCGCCTTCAGTCGCGCCTGCAATGACGACGGGATCCCCTTGGTCTGGCTACAGGACGTCTCAGGATTTGACATCGGCGTCGAGGCCGAACGCCTGGGCCTTTTGGGCTACGGCTCGAGCCTGATCTACACAAACAGCACCAACCAAACCCCCATGTTCACGATGCTCCTCAGGAAAGCCTCGGGCGCGGGCTACTACGCCATGGCTGGGCTGCCCTATGAGCCGGTACTCCAAGTGTCGACTCCCATCACCCGCCAGTCTGTCATGGAAGGGCGTACGCTGGCCATCGCCGCCTTCAACACCAAGCTCGATGATGACTTTGAGATCGCCGTCGAGGACCCCGAGGAGCGCGCCCAAATAGAGGAGGGCATGCGCGCCACTGAAGAACGCATTGAGGGGGACATGGATCCGTACAAGTCTGCGGCACAGATGGACACGGACGAGATAGTCGGTGTCAGCGAGCTACGCTCGTGGTTGGAATTGTTCGCCGAGACTAGCTATGCAGCCTGCGGAGTGCGCCGAACGAAGAACCCACGTATTTGGTCATTGCACGACCTGGCCGCCCTAACGGACTCGCGCACGTGAGCTCCCCCGAGAACCTAGACGTGATTCCCGTGCAAGTCGGTGAGTCCGTACGCCTGGAGTCGCCCGACGTAGGCATGTTCACCGGGGCCTTAGAGCAAGGGACGTGGATCGACGAGGGCCAAATCGTCGGCCAGCTGTCGCGCTTGGGACGCACAACTCCACTCCGGGCGCCCACAGGTTTCGCGGGACCGGGCCGCACCCGCGCCCAGATCGCATCTGCGCCACCCAAACGGGTGCTCGAGCCGGTGGGTTTTGGAACGACTCTCTACGAACTGGAGTGGGTACCAAGCGAAGGGCAAGGCCAGGAAGCTCCAGCCGCTCCGGCCCCCACAGAAAAGACCCTCGTAGTCCCTGCCCCCCAGAGTGGCCGCTTCTACCATCGCTCGGGCCCCGACAGCCCACCCTTTCTCAGCCCGGGCGACGAGCTGCGGGAGGGCACAACCCTGGGGCTGATCGAGGTCATGAAGACCTTTGCACACGTGTCGTACCACGCAGGAAACGGGCTCCCGGATCGAGCCCGTATGCTGGCCTGGGCGGCCGAGGACGGAGCCGAGGTGCACGAGGGGGCGCCCCTGCTTGAGTTTGAGCCCTTCTAGAGCCGAAAGCTGTCCTCAGACCACGATCGTACACCTCCGCGCTCACCCCCCGCAGAACCCTCCGTACTCCCAGCATGCAAGCCTCCTCCCGACTCCCCCTGGCCCTCTTAGGCGTCGCTCTCCTGCTGGGCATAGCCGGATTGACATGGAAGCTGACGACCCCTGATGCGGTCCCCATTATGGGTCCGATCGTGCCCGTCACACAGGAGAAGGTTCAGACCAAAACCGAACTTACCGAGACGCCGCTGACGCCCTCCTCCAGTCAGGCTGTGGCGAAGCCAACGAATTTGACGGTACGCATCATCGCGGAAGATGGGCGCCTCCTGCCGGAGGCGGGCGTCGTCCTCACAGGCCCGGACGGCGAACTGCACAACAGCGTAGGGACCGCCGACCTGCGCAACTGCCTAAGCGGTGACTGGAGTTTGCTCGTGCGCCTGAAAGGGGTCATCAATCACCGTCAAGAGATTCACGTAGCAGAGGGCACAACGGAACGGGTAGTTGTGCATATGGCTCGAGTGATTCGCATCACAGGCACGGCAAAAAACATCTTTGGAGAACTGCCAGGTACTTTCCCTATCTGGTTCTTGGCCGAGGGCGAAGTTCACCCAACCCAAAGGCAGGGCACCATGAAGCTCGCAGGCTCCGTCATCAACTCGGCTGGCGAATTCCAGGTGGATATCCCCAAGCCCGGCTCCTATCACGTTTCCGTTGGCCCCATCGGGGAAGCCGTCATGACCACGGAGGAAGCCGTGCACTTGCATCCTGGCGGTCCCTCTGAGCTGACTATCGTCATTGGCGGCGGCACAGACCTTGACGTGATCATTGACCCGGTCCCCCTCCGCGTTGCCGAGGGCGGAATTCAACTGCACGCAGCCCTGATGGTGCGCAGCGACGATCTGAATAAGGGCCGCCAGAAACGAAAGCGGCCCGGATTCCTTACAAGGCAACCGGTCGCTTCGGGCCAAAAGCGCCTACGCGACCGTGGAAACCGGGCGACGGACGAACCGGATGCCACGACGGAAGGATCCAAGCCAACCACGCCCAAGGTAATTCTCGGACCGGGCAAGGCTCTACCGGGCGGCGCTGGGCGCAGAGAGAAGAACGGTCCGGGGCCCGACTCCATCAAGGATGAGACACCCCAATGGCAGGAGTTCCGCAAGGTCGTCATCGACTCCGAGGGTCGTTGTGATTTTGGCGTTCTACCGACCGGCCTGGAGATGCGCCTAGCCATCACCCGTCCGCGGGATCGCTACGAGTCCACCCAACCGTTCCAGTTGCAGCCCAACGCCCGAACAACCGTGACCGTGCAGGTTCCAGGCGTGCGCGCACACAACCTCGTCAAGGCCCAACCGATCGCCGAGTTGCCCACCCTCGTGGACGTCACCTTTCCGACAGGTGACGACCTAAAACCCGGTTTCACCTGGGAGTAGTGGCATGCGACGCGCTCAGAAGGCCACGCGTATCCAGGAGATCCTCGACGAGTTGATCCCTGAGACACCGATCCCCTTGACCCACAAGGATCCGTTCACGCTCCTGATTGCCGTCTTGCTCTCGGCCCAGACCACTGACGCACGAGTGAACGAGGTCACCCCTGCACTATTCCGTGCCGGTGGAACACCTGCACGGATGGCACAACTCGAGGAGGGGGAAATCCTCGGACACATCCGTCGCATCGGCCTAGCGCCCACCAAAGCGCGCAACGTAAGGCGCCTCGCACAACAACTCTTGGACGAACACGCAGGCGATGTACCGGAGAGCTTCGAAGAGTTGGAGGCCCTACCTGGTGTCGGTCACAAGACGGCTTCGGTGGTCATGGCTCAGTCATTCGGCGTACCGGCCTTCCCCGTCGATACGCATATTCACCGCCTAGCTGCACGCTGGGGACTGAGCCGCGGTACAACGGTCGAGCGCACCGAAGCGGATCTCAAGAAAGTCTTCCCCGAAGCGGCCTGGAACAAGCTACACCTGCAGATCATCTACTTCGGGCGGCAGTACTGCCGGGCACGGGCCCATGACCTGCGTGGCTGTCCTATCTGCTCTTGGGCTGCCACCCAACGTCGAATCATGGCAGAATCCGGACCGGGTCGCTGAGCGCCCCCCCTACCCCTACTCCTACCCCTACCGACACATGCCTACCGATCCAGACGCTGCAGAATTTGCCCTCGCGGCCGATGCGTGCCTGGAACGCGTCTCCTCCTGGCTTGAGGGTTTCGATCCCGACGAGGTCGATTACATGACCGCAGACGGAGTATTGAAAATCGAGTTCCCCGACGGAGTCGCGTTCGTCTTGAACCGCCAATCTGCCGCGCAACAAGTATGGTTCGCTGCGGGAGCCAGGGCCTGGCACTTTGAGCGAGAGCCGAATGGCTCTTGGCTCTCCACCAAGAGCGGCGAGGATCTCATGCAAAGTATCGCCGAGGCCGTTGGGGGCAAGCTCGGGCGACAAGTCGAGTTGTAGGGCAGAGCCCAGAATATGGGCTAGGGACTAAGACCGTCGTCGAATGCCCCGCGTAGCCGATCGAGTTGCCGGCCGAGGGTCTCGAACATCTCACTGGAGAAACTCAACTGCGGGTCCTTCCAGTCACCGCGGACCACGGCAGACATGGCCATGTCGCCCGCGGCCTCTGACCCCTTGATCAAGAGGAACGACGCCGGGAATTGCACATCCAAGGAGAGCTCCTGGGTATCAAGGGTCATATTCCCGCGGATGAGGCACTCCTCATCGTCCAAGACGAGCAGGATGTCCTCGTAGGCCACATGGCCCAAACGGACGGAGAGCTTGAATGGGTCGAGGTCGTCCTCGTAGACGGCGCGCCCCACGCCAGGTCGCAGAATCCCATCGCTGAGCAAGGGGTGCAGTCGATAGCGGACCTCTCCAAGATCAAAGGTGATCTCAGCACTCGCGGGAAGCTCCGATCCGCTCATCGGCAAGGTGAACTCGCCTACCGTCAATCGTATCGGATCGCTGCCCTCCGCCTTCTCCACGATCTCCAGCCAGGGAAGAAGGATCGCGAGCACATCCACGCTGAACCTATCGTCCAAACCAAGCTCTAGGTTGCTAGTGAAGCCTCCGACAGACCGGACGACATCGCCCTCCAGCAGCATCTGTACCGCAAGATCCTGAAGCGGAGTGAGAAGCGAGATCTCAGCGCGCTCCATCCCCCAATTTTGATCGGTATCCACCATGTCACCAAGAAGCCGCAAGGCGACCTGTGGCCCCATGCCATCCTCCAGAGACCAGGGAAGCGTCAGCATCTGGTCGACGATAGCCGTAGGCAGTTCCAACTCGGCGACCACTCGTTGCCCACTCGACGCCTGCTCCGCGATACGTACCTGCCCCTTTACAACGCCCTCCTCTCCCTCCACGCCCCCTTGCCAGGTTCTCGATTCTCCCCATGTACCCTCCAGCGTGAGGTCCACATCACCGGCCTCCCCTAGCGCTGCACGCAGCCCGGCTCCTCCCGGCAACACATCCAGAAGGGTCAAAGGCAGAGCCTGGGCCTGAAAATGAAAGTGCAGGCCCTGATCATCAAGGGCATGGATTCCCCGGGCAACGAATACGCCGGGAGCCAACTCCATGGAGATGTCCTGATCCGCACCGGGTGCCGCCTCCGGGCTACCGAAAGCGCAACGCATGACGTAGTGGTCGCTTACATCTGGATTGTGCGTGTAGCGGAATTCGGCCGAGTGCAACTCGCCCAAGCTCTCCCCTTCTCTACTTATCATGAGGTTCTCGGCCCAGATGCGGAAGACACCTCCAGATGGCAACTGAGAGAGAATTTCAAAGTCGGGGGCGAGTGAGGTTCCGTTCTCCAACGTCATGGCCTTGGTCAGATTTGAGACCCCATTCGAGTCGAACTCGATGGAGCCGCTCGTCACCCAAAAATCACAGCGCCACTCCTCCTCCCCAAATCCCATCATGGTGAGCAGGGACGGAAGAGTGCCTTCACCGAAGAGGATCTCCACCCCCTCCGCGTTCACGATCCGGACCTGCCTCACGTTCTGCGGGCGGGTCCATGCAAATCCAATCCCCTCAAATTCCATGGAGCCGTCCAGGCCTGCGTTGGCAAACCCCTCGACCAAACGCGTCCCAAATCCACTGAGCAGGGCCGGGGCAAGGATGATCGCTCCCAGGACCGCACCGAATCCGAACCCCAGACACCCCAGGCCGCCTGTGAATAGGCAGCCAAAGCACGAGCGGGTTTCTGCCTCGTTATTCGGTGGTACCGATTCCACATCCCCTGGAGCGGAAAGGGGAGGATGGGATACGGGCTGGGTGGGTTGCGGCAAGTCCATGCGGACGGGTCCTTGTGTGGGCTTCAGCCTAGTCCATTGCCCACGGGGGATCGAACCCGGTCCACCAACCCGTGCCTCACGGGGTCAATTCCAACTTACATCCGGTGGAAGGTGTGAGAGCTGCTCCCCTGCGGCGTCCAGTCCACCCAGGATTCCACGCCAAATGCTCTCGGCACTGCCAGCCGTGAATACGCTGTTCGCATCGGGAGGAGCCTCGCGCCACGATCCCGTTTGCAACTCGTTTTCCAACTGCCCACCACCCCAGCCCGAGCTGCCGAGGAAAATCCGCAGATCAGCCCCCGCGCCCTCTTCCTCAACTGCCCGCAGCATGGCCTCGATCGAGCCCCCCAAGTACAGATCCTGTCCGAGGCGAGTGCCGCCTGAAATCAACTGAGGCAGTCGGTGCACGAACTGCAGCGTCTGTGTTTCCACCGGACCACCGCAGTGGACGGGAAAAGTGCTGTTCGTCCGATCCGACATCAGGCCTCCCAGATCCGCGCCGAGCTGACGGTTCACGACCAAGCCGTAGGCCCCCATCGGAGTGTGGTCCAGGAGCAGGACCACCGTGTGCATAAAGTTCGGATCCAACATGCTTGGCATGGAGATCAGGAGGGAGCCGGGTTCAATCAACGAGGCCATGTGATGAGGATAACGACTTGAGCCCGGAAGGGCTCCCACTCAACCCGGAACGAGCGTGAACACGCACTCTAGGTGCGGAGTATGCGGAAACAGATCCACGGGCTGCACACGGACTAGGCGATAGCCGCCTCGCGCCAAGTGCTCCATGTCGCGCACGGCGCTGAGAGGATTACAGGAAACGTAAATCAGGCGTGCAGGAGCAGCCGCAAGCAGGATAGGAATCACTTTTGGGTGCAGCCCGGCACGGGGCGGATCGACGATACACAGGTCTCCCTGCGCACCCTGGGTGCACTGCGCCAGATTCTCCAAGACGTCGCCTTCTACAAATGACGCGTTGTGAATCCCGGCGGCTTGTGCATTGGCCCGCGCATCGCGAATGGAAGAGGCAGAGGACTCGAGCCCCACGACCTCCTTGACCGCCGATGCCAGACTCAGGCCAATCGTTCCGGCTCCACAATACAAGTCGAGCACACGCCCCTCGAAGGACTGTACTTCGCTGTGGATGCACTCAAGCAACCGTGCAGCCTGCACCGTGTTGGTCTGAAAGAACGAAGTGGGAGAGAGGGTGAAGGTCAGGCCCGCTAGAACTTCGTGAATCACACCGGGGCCGTGCAGAATCCGCTCTTCGTCACCGACGGCTACGGAGGCGGCGCGGCTGTGAATCCCCTGGACCAGGGTCGTGATCCCAGGACAACGCTTTACGAGGTCGGCGGCATAGGGGTCCACACGCTCGGCGTCTTCCACGGAGGTGACCAGGTAGACGAGGATCTCGCCCGTGTTGACGCCCTTGCGCAAGACCAGATGCCGTAGGAGCCCGACGTGCCGCCTAGTATCCCAAGCATCGAGGCCATGCTCACGTGCCAACTCACGCGCCGCGTTGAGGATCTCGTCCGCTCCCTCGAAGTGGATGGCGCAGGATTGGACGTCCAGGACTTTGGAGTACACGCCGGGAACGTGGAGGCCGAGGGCGAAGTCAGCGGCGACCCCCTCGGGCTCACCGACTTCGATCCAGCGCCGATTGCCGAACGTAAAGTCCATCTTGTTGCGATAGCCGAAGGGCACTTCCATGCCGAGCACGGCCTCCACCTCGACCTCCCCCAGGAGCTCCGCCTCCTGAAGTTTCTCAAGCAGGTGGCCCCGCAGGGACTCCAGCTGCCCGGCGTAGTCATAGGTCTGGAATGAGCAGCCGCCACAGGTACCCACGTGCGGACAGCGTGCTTCGCGCTGCAGCGGACCGGGCTCGAGGACCTCTTCGAGCTGCCCACCGATGGCCCCCCGGTGTCGACGCCGGATCTGCGCACGCACCAAGGAGCCGGGCACAGCACCTCGCACGGCAACCGGGTGCCCATCTACTTCGCCATATCCACGGCCCAGGTCATCGATACCCTCGACGCGCATCTCTACCTGGCTTCCTTTTGCCGGCCGCGGACCGCGGCCATCGATTTGTGTTGAGTTCTCGCTCATCAGGGGCGGTACCCTACCGTACCCCTGCCATGCCTGCGTCCCCTACCGCTGCAAGTCAGCCTATCTCGCCCCCCGGCGACGGCTCCCCGGCCCTCCCCTCCTGGGTCGGACTCGTGCTGGGTCTCAGCGTCTTGGGTGCGCTGGTCGCGCGCACGAATTTCCTGATCGACGACGCGTATATCTCCTTCCGTTACGCGCGCAACTGGGCCGATCTTGGTCTGCCCACCTACAACCCGGGCACGGCACCACCGGTGGAGGGCTACAGCAACACGCTGTGGGTCCTACTGCTGCGAGCTTGCGCGGGCCTGTCCCTCAACCTAGAGATCTGCGCACGCGTGCTCTCGTGCCTCTTCGCTGCAGGCACCTTGACCCTCGTGCACTTGCACCTCCGACGTCTGGCCCTCGCACCTTGGCCGAGACTTCTTGCCACGGTCAGCTTGGCCGCCTTCCCCCCTTTCGCCGTCTGGACCACCGGCGGCCTTGAGACGGCGAGCTTCGGGTTCTTCGTCTTCTCCGCCTACATCACCCTCACCCGGGCCTTCGCGAATGGAGGCAGGGGAGCCGGGCTCGCAGGAGTTCTGGGCCTCGCGGTCTGTCTCTCTCGAGTGGAGGGACCCCTATGGGCTTTGGGGATCGTCTTGGCCGCCGGGATCGCGGGGAAGGGCAAAGGAGTGTCGGCCCGCTCGGTCTGGCCCTACTTGGCTCTCACCATCACAGGCTACGGACTGTTCCTTCTGTGGCGTCACGCCACGTTCGGAGAGTGGATGGCCAACACCGTCCATGCGAAGGGCGGCCTCTCCCTGACAGGCGTTAGCCGTGGACTCAAGACCAGCGCCACCTTCCTCATCCTGTTCCCCTCAACCCTGGTAGCGCTGGCGGCCTTCCCACGCCTTTACCGAACGGAGCACCGGAAGTGGGCCGCGGGTGCCTTGACCCTGCTCGGAGGATTCCTGGGCTACAACACCCTGGTCGGCGGAGACTGGATGCCCTTCTTCCGTTTCCTCGCGCCCGCATCGCCATTCATCGCGGTGCTGCTGGGCCTGTTCCTGAACACCCTTAGGCAGAAGGCCGTGCCGATCGGACTGCTCCTGATCGGCATCTCACTGCCGCCCCTCTTCGGTCAGAGCCTCGCTCCGAACGCCCTGCTGCAGCCCCTCTACTTCCGAACCTTCAAAGTGGGCTACGAGACCGAATGGCAACGCTGGAAGACAGGGGTGGGCAACTTGGCCATGTTCAAAATGCTCGGGCGCGGGCTGCGTCAGGTGGCGGATCCGGCGGACACGCTGACCTTCGGGGCGATCGGAGCAGTGGGCTATGAATCGCGCCTGCACATCCACGACCGCAACGGTCTGGTGGATCGCGAGGTAGCCATGCGCGTCGGGCTCAGCGAGTCCAAGACTGCGGGCCACGACAAGCAGGTGCCGCGCGCGTGGTTTCTCAATCGCAACCCCACCCTCTTTCACGCCGTCGTCATCGAGGGCCCAGTGGGATCTGAGGGCTCGAACACCTACCAACGCGCCGTAGCCTTGGCCACCGGTATGATCGAGCAGCGCGTGTTCGGTGATCCGGCCGAGGCACCGCTGCGGGACAAGTCCTACATTCAGGTGCACCGACTGAAAGCTGAGCTAGGGATTCCCAAGGGAAGCCTACTCGTGCTCCTGCGCGCGCGGGACTAGTCCGTGCGTAGGACGTCGGCGG
>JAPKBO010000052.1 GCA_028823395.1 Planctomycetota bacterium
CTCGGCCCGGGCTTTGACTGCCTAGGTCTGGCCCTCTCGATCTACCTGACCGTGGAGTGCCATCCATCCACAGGTAAGGGTATCGAACTTGGACCCTGCACCGGAACTGCAAAATCATGGCCAAGGGGCGCGGACAATCTGTTGATCAAGGCATTGCGGCGAGGGCTCGACGGATTTGGAACCGCCGTGCCGGATCTCGAACTGAGGGCGCACTCTGAAATCCCAATGGCGCGAGGCCTGGGTTCGAGCGGTGCCGCCATCGCCGCAGGCCTCTCTCTGGCACGCGTACTGGCCGGCAAAAATCCGGATCAACCAGCGGGCCAGGATGTTCTGCAGTGGGCACTGGAAATGGAGGGGCATCCGGACAACTCCACAGCCTCCCTCCTCGGCAGTTGCACCTTAGGCGTCCCCTTGCCCTCGGGCTTGCGTGTGGTCCAACAGGATTTCCACCCAGACATCGGCATCGCCGTGGCCTGGCCGGCAACCTCGCTCACGACGGAGGCGTCTCGTAGTGCTCTACCCGGCACGCTCCCTCACGCCGACGCCATCGAGAATTCACGGCGTCTGGCGTTGCTTCTCGAGGGGCTCCGTACAGGTGATGCCCAGCTCTTAGAGCAGGGCCTTCAAGACCGCCTGCACGTGCCCTACCGCCTGCCCCTGATACCGGGAGGAGAGGCTGCCCTGAAGGTCGCTAGCGAGGCTGGCGCATACGGTGCCACGATCAGTGGCTCCGGTTCAGCATTGGTAGCCTTGGGCCCCAAGGATCGAATGGAAGCCGTGGCGCAAGCCATGGCCGCCGCATTGGACCCCGGCGGGGCTCCTGCGGAATGGCGGGTGGTGGAGCCGGTCCGGGACTTCCCTCGGGTCACACCCCTATGACTCAACAGCCCTGGACAGAAAGTGTGTCCGACCGTCCGAGCTCTCCTCCCACGTAGCCCTCCTTTCCGGGCTCCAGCGCGGTGACGCGCACCCCGTCGCCATTCTGGAGCGTAGCCGGCACTCCGGCCTCAAGCTCCACAGCGGGCATTGAGCGAGCCTGCAGCCAGCACAGCAGGTCCTCATCCAGGATGCCCGCCGCGCAGACCACAGCCACGGGACATACGGGCCCAGCGGACAGTAGATCCGCCAGGAAAAGATCGTCGTCCACCAGTAAAACAGTGCCCGTGCCGGGCGAGTGGAGGGCCGTCGCAGAGCGACGATCGTCCAGTCCCGCCAGAACGCAACGCCCCACACCCGCCAACCGCCGCGCCCGTCGGCGTGGCTGGGGATCGTGCAGCAGGTGAGCCACCCTTTGCGCATCGACTAATACCTTGTGAATGGCCGACCGCACGCTCAGATGCTCCGTCAGAACGAGAGATTCCACATCCGCGATCCAAACGGCATCACACAGGGCATGGATGTGCTGCTCCGCCAGGGCTAGAGCACGGTCAGACGACTCGCCTCCCTCCCCCACCAAGTCCTCCCGAGCGTTCTTACCTTCGGTTAGGGCGCAGAGGAGGGCGTGACGAAAGGTGTTCAGTTCACGCGCCACACTACTCTGCTCTATTCGCTCGGTGGGTGAACTCCAGGTCTCCCGCCCCACCCAAAGCGCACGACCAAACACGTCACCGGCACACAGGCTCCGGCCGGTCAGGCTCTCGCCGCCCCATACCCCGACTTGTTCCAAGGTCACGCACTCTCCACAGCCGAAACCAGAGCCCGTACCCGATCCACATCCACAGCCCGGTGAACGTCCCCGTCTTGCTTGAGTGCGGTCCCTACGATCAGGCCATCCGCCCAATCGAGGCACTGGGTCACGTTGTCGAGTGTGCAGCCCGATCCCACCAGAATCGGTATGCCCGGCCCCACGGCCTCGCGCACCACCTGCAGGTCCTGCATATCTGCAGGTGACCCGGTCGCCGAGCCGCTCACCACCAGCGCGTCGGCATGTCCGCGGTGCACCGCATCACGAGCCGCATCGGCAATGCTCTCCGTGGCCACGGGCACGGCGTGCTTCACATGTACATCGGCCAAAATCGGCGTTGTGAGCTGCAACCGCTGACGCTCACGGAGGGTCTGCGCCGCCTGCCCTTCGATCAGCCCTTGATCGGTGATCATCGCCCCGGTGTGCACGTTGACACGCAGGAACGAGGCACCCGTTGCCGCGCACAAACCAAGCGCAGCGCGGGCGTCGTTACGCAAGACGTTCACGCCGACGGGTATCCCCTGGGCCCCTTCGATGACCGTACTCAAGCCCAGGGCCAGACTGGCTATGGTCTCAGCGGGTACGTGATCAGGGAAGAAGGGCGTGTCCCCGAAATTCTCAACAATGAGACCGTGGCATCCGCCCGCCACCAGGGCATCCGCATCTTCACGCGCTCGCGCCAGCCAACTGCCGCTGGATGGGGCATACCCGGGAGAACCGGGTGTGGGCAGCAAGTGGACAACCCCGATCAGGAAGGGGCGTTGAAAGGGGAGAGCAAGCATGGTGTCGCTGGCGACTCTACCAAGGCTGGGAGCCCGAATGCAGAGGCTGCCTTTCGGTCCGCGAACGCAAAACTGGTTCCCAGGCCTCGAATCGGATACGAAAAGGCCATGGTCAAGGACTTCGACGCGGACGATCCCCTTCAACTACTCATGCAGGAGTGGGCCCACCTTTCCACCTGGTTCTGGTCACTGCTCCTCGGGGCTACGCTTTGCTTGGGAGTTGTGCAGGAACCCGGCCTGAAGATGCTCGGTTGGGTCCTCCTGGTCTCAGCCCTGGGCCTACCCCTGCTCAAGCTCGGTCCGACCCTGATCATCTTGGCCAACGAACTCCGCAAGCACAGCAGCAGCCGCGACGATGGCACCCCATCGGATTCAGACGACGCTTCAGAAGCTCCTCAATTCCGGCGGTAGACGATAACAGTCAGATCATCGGGCTTACCTGGGATCACTTCGGACCCTTTGGCCATGCGCTCCTCAGCCAGCGCCACCAGTGTCGGACCCGCAAGGCGCGGGGGCGCAACGACAAGGATGTCCACCCACTCCTCGGTACGCATGTTGTCCGTCAAGCCATCGCTGGCGATCAGAAGAGTGTCACCCGGCTCCCAAGGAATGAATTCTCCTCGCTCCACACGCATGGAGGTCGACCCAACCATGTTCGAGATGACGTGCCTATCGGGATGCCGCAGGGCTTGGAGTTCTGTGAGTAATCCCGCCTCCTGCGCGTAGCCCACGGGCGAATGGGAAACGGTGCTCAGCTTGAGAAGTCCATCGCGATCGACCAAGGCGACAATGGAATCACCGACGTGGCTAGAGCGCAGCCCCTCTGCGGAGAACTCGACGAGGGCGAGTGTCGTCCCAGCTCCGACCCCCAGGTCCATGATCGACTGGTTGGCACCTTCCAGAGTGCGTTCAACCACCGGGCCCAGCTCATCCTCCGATCCAGAGCCCAACGCCCCCAGTGCCCGGACCAGAATCCCTGAAGCCTGGTCCGCACTCGGCTGCCCACCTAGACCATCTGCCACTGCAAGCAAGCCCTGAGTCCCACCCCATGCCACAGCGACAGCGGCATCCTCGTTGGATCTGCCCTTGCCCGGCGCCGGAGCAGAGTGCACGAAGAGATCTCCACCCTGAAAGGCAAGGTGGGTAGAGGTGAGCCCGTCGCCCTCCGTCACGATGAGCGGGAATTCTGAAGAGGAAGCAGCCATGGCCTTAGCCAAATACTGGCCCCGAAGAGCCGGTCCTGGACCCCCAAAATCCATGAAACCCAGATCAACTGTGAGAATTCGAGTCGTGGGCCGCGCGCTGCCGATAAAAACCGACGGCACCGGGCCTCCACACCCTCAGCGGAGGATGGAGCCAGAGATCGGATTTGAACCGACAACTTCTGCTTTACGAAAGCAGTGCTCTACCATTGAGCTACTCTGGCTTGTTTTTTTGGCGGGAGAGCCTTCGGAAGACTCCCTCAGGGACTCTAGAGGAGTCCGTACGAATCGCAAGCATACAAGCGGCCCCCCCGGGCCAAATCAAGATCCTGGGGGGGCCGCTCGGTTTTTGAAGAGGGTTCTGGGCCGTAGGCCCAGTTGAACCCCTTTCGCTAAATGTCGCCGACGAGGCCTGCGCGCTCGCTACCGTTGAGACGGGCCAGGCCAATGGCCTGAGCTGCGGCGGTCCGCACGCTGAGAGAAGCATCCGAGAGGACCACGCCAGCCAGACCGGCAAGGTCATCGCCACTCACATCGTTTCTCCCGAAGATCCCGGCCAAAGCACGACCGGCAGCGGTCCGAGCGGCGTCAGAACGACTCTCGTCTGTGATCACGGCAAGAATGCCCCCCGCCTGCGCGGGAGTTCCGGCACTCGCCAGAGCGCCCAGTGCGGCCAAGGTGACGCCATCAGCGCGATGCCCAATGGGCTGAGCTAATCCGCCCAGTGCCGAACTGATGTCGGTGCCGGAATGCGCAAGGGCTCCCAGTACCTCGGCGGCGCGACGGGAGAGGTCGTCCGCTCGAGCGCGATCACCCGTCAGGCTGGCTTCAAAAACAGAATCCAGCTCAGAGAGGTCGGAGAGGTCACTGATCACGCCAGTGACTCGGTCCGAGTAGGCGTCTGCCGTGTTCTCGTCAGAAGAGACCAGGAAAATGGGCGTGTCAGAACCGTCAAGGCTGGCAGCGGCGAGAACCTGATCCACTGTCATGTCGCCAATTTGGTCACCAACGACGATCGCATCGAAGCCGCTGACGCGGCGCAGGAGACTAATCCCCCCAGCGCCCGTGTCGCGGTGGTTCACGAGAACGCCGGG
The DNA here is from genome assembly GCA_028823395.1 of Planctomycetota bacterium. Classification (GTDB taxonomy): domain Bacteria; phylum Planctomycetota; class UBA1135; order UBA1135. Next base: position 4,763 of record JAPKBO010000052.1, read on the forward strand.
GCCACCGATGGAGCCGGATAGGCTGTTGGCCCGATCCGAGTTGCTGTCAATGACGGCCACGAGACGCATGATCTCACGGCCCGCAGCGTCACCCAAGGCGGATACGAGACCGTCGCTGGCACCGCTTCCGGTACGAGCGGCGATAGTCCCCATGGCCACCGCGGCCTCGCCGCGCAGGGAGCCATCACTGGACCCAAGGGCGGCTTGGAGGCCGGCAGCCCCAGTGTTAGCACAGGCGCTCAGAACTTGAGCCAGAGCGGCACCCGTTGCGGGGTCGTCGGCGACCACGCTCCAGTGCAGAGCAAGGTCTAGGGCTTCAACACCACAGGAGGCAGCGATCATGGGCCCGCCGTCAGCTGCGGCCTGATGGTCGCTGATATCTTCACCGGACTCAGCCAAGCGGTTCAAGCGCGTGGAGATGTCCACGGCAGCACGCGCTACGCCCGCAAGGGCCTCGGTGCTGGTAGATGCCTGGGAAAGAGCGGCCATGTAGGCGCGCTTAGACAGTGTGCTGTGATAGACGGAGCGTGGAATGGAACTGCCGCTAAGGCTTCCGTCGTCCCAGGACCAGGTCACGTCGCTGTAGTCGAAGTCTCGCAGGACGTTGTCCCGGCGGTAGTAGTAGTCCTCGCCCAAGACCATGTATTGGGCTTCTGAGGAGCCATTCGACCCACAATTGGTAGCGGCCTTCAATGCGGCGCGCTGAACCTTCCCGTCGGCATCCGTGCCGGCGACCAGACTCAGAGCGGCGGCAGCGCGACCGTCACCGATGTGCCCTAGCACCATGGCAACGTTAGCGCGCTGGTAGGCGTCACTGGTGTTGAGGGCTTCGATCAGGGGCAAGACGACGTCCGAGTCCATCTGCGTCAGCGTGTGCATGGCAATGATGCGCCAGTCCGCGTTCGTGGAATCGGCGAGAGCGCGCACGAGGCGGGGAACAGCGTATTCGCCGTGTTCGGCGGACAAGGCGCTGATGGCTGCCCGGCGCTCGGCTGAGTTCGAGGCATCCTGAAGCGTGCCAACAAGACTGGCAATGGCATCCGAATCGTTGCGACGCTCACTGCGTCCGATGCGTGCGCGGTCGAGGAAGCGCTTGGCGACGAGTTCGAACTCGCCCCCCTCAACAAGCATGTCGAGGAACAATTGTTCGTCGGTGCTCTTCCAGAGCTCATAGGCAGCGTCGTTGCTGGGGTCGCTCGCCAGTGCTCGTTGGAAGGCCTGCAAGGCCGCATCCTTCTTGCCTTGTCGAAGAAGGCTGACACCCTCTTGGAAATCATCGGCGGCGTCTCCGCTCAAAACGGGGGCGGGGGCGGCGTGGACGGTGCCGGAGAAAGCCAAACCAGTGATGGCCAAAGCAGCCAGCGCCACACAGAGGCTCGTGGTCTTGCCCAGGTCGCGGATCAGAGCGAGGGTCATATCGATTCCTCGAAGGAGGGGAGAGTCTTGGGGGGAGAGGTTCCACCCCGGCCTGGGCCAGCTGAGTACAGCTGGCGGCCCGCAGGGATGGGTGAACGTGAGAAGAATTGAATGCTGAGACCACGCTGTAACGCCTTACCGCAGTCAGGATCCCCGAGACCGGATTGGCGTAGGGAACCCAGAGATTGGGGTCAGGAGTGGCAACAAGTGGGTGGCGGAATGATAACGGGACCGGCTTCAGGGTCAAGGGAATGCCCCAGGACAGGCCCTGAACGTCAGCCGTCAGCCGGACGATCGCCCGGCTCACAAGCCCATCCCGCAGGGTGCCCTACCCGCATGGGGTGGGGGTGGCTACGGGTCCAGGTAGCTGGATCTGGAGCTAATCACCGGGGAGGTGACGGCCCTGGGCTCAGCTTGCCCAGGACCCGGCCAAGGGCCGCCCCACTGGCCTCCGGGCGAGTAACACCCTGCCCCAAGGCCCAGCGCGCCGCCAAAACCGCGAAGAGGAGCCCCTCCCGCCCGTCCGGATCCACACCTCCAGCATCACTGGGAACCACCCTGCAGGCCGAATTCCGGGCAGCCACTGCTTCCTGCAGGGCGTCCATCAAGGGCCCGTTGTGTACACCACCACCCGCCACCCAGAGAGTCTCCGGCATGAACGGTAGAGAGCGCTCCATCTCCCCCGCCACACTCTGGGCGACGAGCCTCACCCCCGTGGCCAGAAGGTCCTCCGCCGAGCTCTCGGGCCCCCCCCACCCGTGGATCCAAGCTTCACCAAAAGTGTCGCGCCCCGTGCTCTTAGGGAGCGGCTCACTAAAGAAGGGGTGCTCGAGATGAGTGGCCAGCACCTCAGGCAGGACGCTTCCTCTCGCAGCTGCGGCTCCGCCCCGATCCATGTCCTCTCCCAGGTGCCTCCGCGCCAGGCCGTCCAGGAGGGCACCGGCGGGACCGGTGTCGAAAGCCAACAACTGCTCACCGTTCAGCCAGGACAGGTTGGCCATGCCGCCCAGGTTCAGAACGCACAGTGGCTCTGGCTGCCCGGCAAACAGCACGTCATCCCCGTAGCCCGACAGCGGCGCTCCCTGCCCGCCCGCAGCGAGATCGGCCTGACGGAAATCGCTCACTACGGGGCAGCCTGCTTCCTCGGCCACAAAGTCACCATCCCCCAACTGCAAGCTGGCCGGCCCCGAGGGTTCGACTCCATCATGGTGGTAGACCGTCTGACCATGACTGCCCAAGAGGTCGAGACTCCGGCCCGCATCCACGCAGACTTCACGCACCGCAATGCCGAAAGCACGGCCTAGATCCCTATGCAAGAGGGCGACCTGGCTCAGAGTCTGCGGCTCGCCATCAAGACAAGCGCGAACGCGCGCGGCCAGACCTTCGGGCCAGGGTCGAGTGCAGTGGATCTCAGCCTCCAGAAGGCGCAGATTTCCACCCTCCAGGCCGAAGCGCCCCACAGATACGTCAATTCCATCCGCGGACGTACCGGACAGGACACCCCCTATACGGGCTTCGCCCAGCTCCAATTTGCGTCGTATCTGCTCCATTTGACGAGAGGGCCGCCCTAGAGTCGTTGCCCTCAAGCGGGAAGGGTACGAAACTGTAGGCATGAACACGAAGGACAAGAACGGCGAGGAGCAACGGGCCGCGATCCTGGTAGTCGATGACCAAGGGGATATCCGCCAATCCCTGGAAATGCTGCTCACCTATGAGGGCTACGAAGTATGGACGGCCAAGGACGGCACGGAAGCCCTCGCGCGCCTCGACAGGGAATCTGAAGGAGGGCGCTCCCCGGCCCTCATCCTGACGGACCTGAAGATGCCTGGCCTGGACGGGCTGAGTTTGCTCGACGCCATCCAGAAACGGGAACCTGCACCGCCCGTGATCCTGATCAGCGGGCACGGCGATGTCGCAGTCGCGGTGGACGCAATGAAGAGGGGAGCGAGCAACTTCCTGGAGAAGCCCCTCGATGAGAACCGGGTTCTCGTCACCCTGCGCGCCACCCTGCGCATGCGCAAGCTGGCCGTGGAGAACACGGGCCTGCGTCGCCAGCTCACCAACCGTTGGGAAATCATCGGTGCCAGTGCGGCCATGCAGTCGCTACGCGATCAAGTTCATCGGGTGGCGCAGTCCGATGCGGCCGTTCTGATCACCGGAGAAAATGGAACCGGCAAGGAGGTCATCGCGCGCAACGTCCACTACCTGGGCGCGCGGGCGACGGGCCCCTTCGTGACCGTCAACTGCGCCGCCATCCCCCACGACCTGGTGGAGTCCGAGCTGTTCGGTCACGAGAAGGGCGCCTTTACGGGAGCCGTCGAGAGCCGCACGGGGCACTTCGAGGCGGCCCAGGGGGGCAGCCTGTTCCTAGATGAGGTGGGTGATATGCCTCTTGACGCCCAGGCCAAGGTGCTGCGCGCCCTAGAGACCCATGAGATCACCCGCGTCGGTGACTCCAAGGCCCGCCCGGTGGATTTGCGCGTCATTGCGGCGACAAACACCGACCTGCCCAAGGCCGTGGAGGAGAAGTCCTTCCGCATGGACCTCTTTTACCGCCTGAATGTGGTGCCCTTCGAAGTACCGGCCCTGCGCCACCACAGGGAGGACGTCGTTTCACTGGCGGATCACTTCCTGGCCCAGATGGCCGAGCGCACGGGCCGCGCAGCTCTCACTCTCAGCGCCGAAGCAGCCCAGCAACTGATGCAACACGAATGGCCGGGGAACGTGCGTCAATTGCGAAACCTCTTGGAGGGTGCCGCCGTGTTTGCTGACGACGGAGCCATCGGGATCCAGGAAATTGAACACATGCTCGCCGCTGGCCCATCCCTCAACCCGCCTCCCAGCGCCCACGACTCAGCCCGCGAGGACCCCTACGAAGCCGGCACATTTGAGGAGTTCAAGAATCTTTCCGAAGCGCACTTCTTCCGTACGCGATTGGAACGAAACGAAGGCAACATCAAGCGCACGGCCGAAGAGCTCGGCATGCAACGCAGTCACCTCTACAAGAAGTTGGACCGCTACTCGCTGCGTTAGCGCAGGCCCGCGCCCGACCTCACTCCGGCAGCAGGGGCACCCGCAACATCATCCCTTCCTGAAGATCATCCGGGGAACCCAGCACATCGCGGTTGGCCTCGTAGATGTTCTCCCAGAGGTACCCTTTGCCGTAGACGCGTTCGGCGATCTTCCAGAGGTTCTCACCCGAAGAAACTTCGTGAATCTGCTCCCCGGCGTTGTCGCACATCACCGGGACAAGCAGAACCTGGCCTTCCTGGATGTCGCGCAGGCCCTCGTTGTTGCAGCGCAGGGTATTCGCATGCACGGCATCTCCATACAGGCGCTCAGAGAGGCTGACGAGATCCTCACCCGCACCGGCTGTATAGAGCCTCATCTGAGGGTCAAACGGGTGGACCTCCAGGCCTTCAAGGGTCACCAGGTCCCAGTCCGCGGCGATTTCGGCCGGAGCCGCAGCAACGTTGAGGACCTCAGGCATGGAGTCCTGCTCCACCCGGGGGACATGAACCTCCGCGTTCAGGAGAGAGGCGACCGGCCCCCTCTGGTTCGTCGCAGCCTCGGTTCCAGTTTCCACGACCCGACGTCCACGTTCGCGTGGATTGACATTTACGCGAATCGGGACCTCGGAGGGCGCGCCAGCGTTGACTACACCAGACCCTCCCGCCGCGGGCAACTCCTCACCCAATCCACGATCCAGCGAAACCGCCAGAATGGAAACGATGACGAAGAGAACTCCTAGAACCACAATTTTTTCGACCTTGCCCATCCTGCAACCCCTGTAAGAACTCGTGGAAACCGGTAGAGCTTGTAAAAGCTCGTGTGTGCTTGCGTTTGACCCGAAAGGTGCCGCATGGGTTAGAGCCCACTTGCTGCAGCGAATGCAGGATCCCGCCCAGCGGTATGCCAAGTCAAAAAGAAACTGAGTAAAACGCTGCCCACGGCGGACTATCCCTACGGAACCTCATTCCCAAAAGGGGGAAAGATGGGGCGCTTGATGAACCGGCCGAGGGCAGTGTTGCCTGCAAGCGGCCGGCGAAGGACACTACTGTCACCCGGCACTCGCCGCCTAAATCCCATGGAGTTGCCCCACACCGCCAAGTCTTCAGCGCAGGCACCCTCGCGCAACACCTGGGTACTGCTCGCGCTTACAACCTTGGCCCTGCAGTGCGGCACGTGGATCAACCTCGAGGGCTACCAACTCGCTGACTCGGTGGAGTACATGGAGCGGGCCCAAGCCGTGGTGCGCAACCAGTCGGTGATCGACTCCCACCAGATTCGCTCCTTTGGATTCTCCGCGTTGCTGGCCCCGATCTTTCTGGCAGCAGACGCGCTGGGTATCGAAGATTTCCGCCCGGTCATCGCAACGATTCGTCTCCTGCAGATAGGGCTGGGCCTGCTTCTGGTTCTGATTGCGGTACGCATCGGAAAGGCACTTGGGGGGCCCTGGACTGGATTTGGGGCGGGTCTTGCACTGGCCACCAATCCGACGTTCCTGCGCTTCTCGGTCTCTCCGGTTGCTGGAGTGAGCGCTGCCATCTGCGTGGGCTTGGGAGTCCTCGCACTGCTCCAACCGCCTGAGAAGAAGCGCGGCAAGTGGGCCGGGCTATGGCTAGGTATTGCCCTTTGGATGGCCTACAAGACGATTCCGATCACAGCCGCGCTGGTCCTGATGGTGATCCTGCGCGAGCGCCGTCGTAGCTTGGCGATCCTGCGCCCCATGGCTCTCACCTTCACCCTGGCCGTGATCCTCCAGGTAGCCATGGACCGCGTGGCCTACGGCGCCTGGGGCGCGAGCCTGGCTGCCTACCTCGGTGAGAACGTGCTCGGCATTCTAGCTCGCCTAGCTATTCAGCTAGGCCAGGCCGACTGGGCGGACAGTATGTACCTCTGGTACTACGCGGACGTGTTCACAGATCCACTGAACACAAACCGCGTGCTGGCAGCCGCTCAGGACCCCACGTGGTACTGGACGAATCTCCTGTCGTTCGCCGTCCTGCCGGTAGCCATCCTGGCTCTGATCGGTTTGGGCCGTGCCCTGATGCGCGCCACGTGGACGTCCAGCCTGTTGCTGGTGGCCGGTGCACTGAACATCTATCTCTTCTCCCAAAAGGGTGCCAAGGACTTCCGCCTGTGGCTGCCGCTGCTACCCATACTCGCCCCCCTCGTGGGCTGGGGCCTGGACGGCCTGCTACATGCCTGCAGAGGGCGGATCGGCAAAGGCCCCTTGGCCGCTGCCACCCTCATCGGGACAGCGCTCTTCTCCCTAAGTGCCCAGAGCGACCTGAACACCCAGAAATTCGGTGGCTTCTGGCGCGCCATGGACTACGTGCGAGAACAGGTGGAGTCCGGCTACGAGCCCATTCCATTCATCGTCGATCACTACATTGATGAAGAGACCCATGCCCTCAATCGGGGTCGCGTCCGCGTGGCCAGTGCCTATCACTGGAGCGTGTTCGGGCGTGAGGGGCCGGATCTGCAGCTGATCAAGCTGCCCAACCAACTGGACGGCTGGGCGCATCTGCCACCACAGGTCCAGGCGGACAACGTCGTCCCGGCCCTGGATCGCCTGGATTGGTTGATCGTTCACGAGCCGCTCCTGACCTCGACGGCCCATGCGACGCTGATGCACTACGTAAACGCCTGGTACACGGTGGAGGCCATTTTCTGGGATCCACAGGTCCACGAGAGCATCGGCCCCGTGTACGTCCTGCGCCACAAACGCGACAGTGGCTTCGATCCAACGCGTCCGACCTTCTACGAGCTCCTACGCGGCCCCAAGATGCTCGGTGCCCGGGACCTATTCGGTGTCATCGGGCAGATCCTGACCCTGCGCACACCGGCTGGCCAGCGGGCCCTCACCTATTGGACGGCCGAGTGCATCCGCCAACGGTTCGGGTTTGGGGAGCGCATGCGCCTCATCCGTCCGTCCCTGAACGAGGAGCTTTGGATACTCGGATCGACCTACGAAACCATGCCCGGTGATGGACTGGGTTGGTTGACCACCTACATGTTCGTGTGGGCTCCCATGCTTGCGGACTACAGCTTCGTCGATCGCCTGACCACGATCGGCGCAGCTCCCGACGCACCGGTATGGGAGAACCGTCACCTGCCGGCCTACGGCGTCAAGCGCATCAACACCCTCGGATCTGGAACCCTTGTGCGCGAAAGTTGGCCCGTACTCGCCAGCGCGAACGCCCATGAGTGGGAGAACCCCGGCGACGCCCTCGGCAACGCCTACCGCGACGGAGATGTCATCCCCGTGGAGCATTGGACCGGAGCCTTTACCTTCTTCTGGGCCTGCGACGAATGCGGCAAAGAAGTACCCCCTGACCCCACGGTGTCTCACGACTGCAATGGAATCCTCTGGCCCGGCCCGGGAGCCGGCGTGGCCGTCTCCGGGAACTTGGACCGGGCGCAATTCAGCAGCCAGGAATTCATACGCAACACGCCCCCGGATTCACGGCGCGGGGCGGCAGCGGATTGGCGTTGGAGTGAGGACGGACTGTCGAGCGTGGGACGGTTCTTCCTGCCCGTCCAGGAGGGCCCTCACTTCGAGAGGCTGAAGAGCCTCCCGGAAGCCCAGCCGCTGGTGGACTGAGGCCCGCTTGGGCTGGCCCTCCGGGACCCTTTACGCCCTTTTGAAGCAGGTCAGCTTGAGGCCCGGAGGCCCGGTGGATAGAGTCCTCCGGGACCAAATCGCCCGTGATTGGCGTGGATTGGACCCCGTGAGAGCCCCCCGCCTACGCGCCCACCATGTACTGCACACCGAAATCGACCGCGACCAAAGCGCTCCTCACCCTCGGCGCCCTCGCTCTGGGACTCTCCTGCGCAGGCAACACCAAGCGCACCTCCGCGCCTAAGGTGTCCGATGGTCCCACGGCCATCACCTTGAGGGACTATCGCAGCGGGATCACCCTGACCCTCATTAACGACAGCACGCTCATCGCGCGCAACGTGCCGGGAGACAACGGCGCTCTGCGCCGAGCCGCCTACTACTCTCAACTCGACCGGCAGGCCAACGCCAAGGTCACGGAGAACAAGTACATCGCGGGCGTCCTGGAGGCCTTCGACGACTGGGGCTACTTCGGATTTGCCGGCGCCGGGCCGGCACCGGAGAGGGCCGTTGATGCAAGCACCAGCCTGGAAGTCTCCCAGGACGGCCGGACCCAGCACATGCTCTTCAGCATCCGACTCCCGCGCTCAAGCCAGGATGCCTATCAGAACTGTCGCAAGGTCTTCAGCGAGGTGTACAACCGCATCGACCAGTTCCAATCGGCAAGTTCGATTCCGACGATGACCCCCAAAGTCCGCGGACGGTGACGCAACAGATGAGTTCAGCGAACCCGGAGCCTGGATCCCGACAGGGTCCGCTGCGCGCCCTCGCTGTCCTTCCCGCCCGACTCGCATCGACGCGCTTGGAACGCAAGGTGCTACTGGACGAAACAGGGCTGCCCCTTTTCGCGCACACCGCCAGGCAAGTGAGCCGCTGTGATGCAATCGAGCGTGTTCTGGTAGCCACCGATAGCGAGCAGGTGCTGGAGTGGGGTACCCGCCTGGACATCGAGGTCGTCATGACTGACGCCGATCATCCCAGCGGAACCGATCGTGTGCAGGAAGCCGTGGAACAGCTTGGTAGCGCCTTTGACGTGATCCTGAACGTGCAGGCTGACGAGCCCGACGTGGAACCCGAGGATCTGAGGAGGCTGGTGCGCGCCTTCGAGTGTGAAACGGTCCAAGCGGCGACCCTAGCCACGCCCCTCCTCTCCGCAGACGACCTCGCCTCCCCCAACGTGGTCAAGGTGACCCGCGACGCACAGGGCCGTGCCCTGTACTTCTCCCGGGCCCCCATCCCCTGTCGCAGCCATGCTCGCGATACCGACCAAGTCTCAGCCGGTGCCCCGCTAGCCCTGCGCCACGTGGGCGTCTACGCCTACAGACCCGACGCTCTGGCACGTTTCTGCTCACTTGAGAAGGGGGCCCTGGAGGTGGCTGAGAACCTAGAACAGCTGCGCTGGCTCGAAGCGGGCCACCCCATGACAGTGGTGGACGCCGAGCACACCCCGCGCGGAATCGACACGCGCGAGGACTACGACGCTTTCGTCCAGCGCCAAGGAGGGGCCTGCCCACCCCCAACCGACCCACCCATCGCACCCAAAACGGAATCACCGTGAGCGCTTCGCGGCACGGAACATTAAGCTGCCCGTGGGGCGTTTTCTCCCACGCGCTCCCCCCTCTCCTACTTCTAATCTAATACCGACACCTCGATGACCAAGCACATCTTCATCACCGGCGGAGTGGTCTCAAGCCTCGGCAAGGGCCTCACCTCGGCTGCGATCGGAATGATTCTGGAGCGGCGCGGCCTGAAGGTAGGCATGCAAAAGCTCGATCCCTACATCAACGTGGATCCGGGCACGATGAGCCCCTTCCAGCACGGTGAGGTCTACGTCACCGACGATGGCGCAGAGACCGATCTGGACCTCGGCCACTACGAGCGGTTCACCCACGCCAAGCTGACCCAGTCGAGCAACTTCACCACGGGCAGAATCTATTCGACAGTGATCGCCAAGGAACGCCGCGGCGACTATCTGGGACGCACGGTTCAGGTCATCCCGCACATCACCGATGCCATCAAGGAAGCCATTCATGCCGGCGTGGGAGAAGAGGCCCCCGATGTACTCCTAAGCGAGCTGGGCGGAACGGTCGGTGATATCGAAGGGCTTCCGTTCCTGGAGGCGGTGCGTCAATTTGCCTTGGAACGACCCAAGGGCGACGTGCTCTTCGTGCACCTGACCCTGCTGCCCTTCCTGCGCGCCTCAGGCGAGATGAAGACCAAGCCGACCCAGCAGTCGGTGGGCAAGCTGCGCGAAATCGGCATCCAGCCGGACATCCTCATCTGCCGCACCGAGCAGCCCATGACCGAGGAGATGCAGCAGAAGATCAGCCTCTTTTGCAACGTACGGATCGACAAGGTGATCGAGGAACGCGACGTGGATTTCTCGATCTACGAAGTGCCTGTAAATCTGGTCAAGGCCAACCTCGACCACCTGATTGCAGACGAACTCAACCTGCCAGCACAGGAGAGCACAGACTTCACAGACTGGATGGCCATGCTGGACGGCATCAAGGCCACGACCGAAGAGGTGGAGATCGCTGTGGTCGGCAAGTACATCGAGCTCCACGACGCCTACAAGTCGATCTACGAGGCCCTTTCCCACGCCGGCATCTCAAGCAACCGCAAGGTGCGAATCCGCAAGATACGCGCCGAAGATGTGCTCGACGACGGTGTGGACCTGCTCGACGGCGTCAACGGAGTACTCATTCCCGGCGGATTCGGGGAGCGCGGCCTAGAGGGCAAGATCCGCTCCATTGAGTGGGCGCGGAAGAACGGCGTTCCGTTCTTCGGGATCTGCCTCGGAATGCAATGCGCGGTCATTGAGTATGCCCGCAACGAGTTGGGCCTCGATGGTGCTCATACCCTTGAACATAGCCCCCACAGTCCTCACCCCGTGATCAACCTGATGGATGACCAAGAGGGAGTCGAGAAGGGTGGCACGATGCGATTGGGCGCCTACGACTGCGAGGTGACGGAGGACAGTCTCGCCCATGACCTGTACGGCACATCGCAGATCAGCGAGAGGCATCGCCACCGCTACGAATTCAACAACGCCTACCGGGACGCCTTTGAAACCTCGGCCATGAATTTGAGCGGCCGCAACCCTGACCGCGATCTGGTCGAGATCGTGGAACTCCCCGGGCACCCGTTCTTCATCGGCGTGCAGTTTCACCCCGAATTCAAGAGCGCGCCACTTACCCCCCACCCGCTCTTCCGTGGATTCGTCGCCGCCGCCGTCAAGCACGCAGCCGGCGCCAGCAACCACGACTGCGTAGAAGAGCCCAGCCTCGCATGAGCCCAGCCTCTGATCCCAACGCCCCCGTGGAGTCCTCCTCAACACAGAAGGCCGAGGAAGTCCCCCTTCCGGGAGGCGATTTCCGCCTGTTCATCACGCGCCTCTCCTACCAGGGCATGCTCTGCCTTGGGGTGATGGAGAACCCGGTGACGAAGACGCGTCAGATCAATCTCAACCAGGCGCGCATGGTCCTCGACGACCTGATCATGCTGCAGGAGCGCACGTCGGGAAACCTGGATTTGGATGAGGCAGCCCACATGCACAAGATCGTGGGCGACCTCTCGCACCTGTACGAACAGGTCGAGTCCAAAGGCCAACCCAAAAAACCGGTCGACTAGCGGTAGGCGGGAAGGTCCGTCAATCCGTGGCCCACAGCCAGGGTGTGGATATCGTGAGTTCCCTCGTAGGTGATCACGGACTCCAGGTTCAGCATGTGGCGACCGACCTGGTACTCCAGGCTGATCCCGTTGGCACCCAACATATCGCGACAGGTGCGAGCCACCTCCAGCGCCATGTGTACGTTGTTGCGCTTGGCCATGGAGACCTGATTGGGCGTGAGCTTACCCTCGTCCTTCATGCGTCCCAGGCGCAGGGCCAGGAGCTGGCCCTTGGTGATTTCAGTAGCCATATCGACCAGCTTCTTCTGGGCCAGCTGGAATCCAGCCAGGGGCTTGCCGAAGACGATGCGCTGCTTGGAGTAGCAAAGGGCCTCGTCAAAGCAGGCGTATGCCGCGCCCAAACCACCCCATGCGATACCGAAGCGCGCGGCGGAGAGGCACTTCAATGGAGCCTTCAGCCCAACAGCCTCGGGCAAGCGCATGGAATCAGGAACGCGCACGTCCTCAAGTACCAGTTCGGAGGTGATAGACGCTCGCAGGCTCCACTTATGCTTCTGCTCGGGCGCGCTGAAGCCCGGCAGATCCGTCGGCACGACAAAGCCCCGGATGCCATCCTCCGTGCGAGCCCAGACAATCGCCACCTGGGACACCGTGCCGTTCGTGATCCACATCTTGCGACCATTCAGAATCCAGTCGTCGCCATCGCGACGGGCCGTCGTGAGCATGCCGCCGGGGTCCGATCCGAAGTCCGGCTCGGTTAGGCCAAAGCAACCGATCACTTCGGCGGAGGCGAGGCGTGGAAGCCACTCACGCTTTTGCTCCTCGGAACCAAAAGTCAAGATGGGGAACATGACTAGGGAGCCTTGCACCGAGACAAAAGATCGCAGGCCTGAGTCACCCCGCTCAAGCTCCTGACAGATGAGGCCGTAGCTGACGTTGTTCAGGCCCGCCCCGCCATACTCCTCAGGAGTCGTAGGCCCGAAGACTCCAAGCTCGGCCAGCTCCGGAATGAGATCAGAGGGGAAAGTTCCGTTCTCGAAGTGCTCGGCGATGACCGGCAGAAACCGATCCCCCACCCAAGAACGCACGGTGTCTCGCACCATGCGCTCCTCTTCGGAGTACTGGTCCTCGGTATCTAAAAAGTCGAGCTGGGTGAAAGCATCCATATGTGACCCGGATCCGTGGCCGGGGAGAGTGCAGGGGAGGGGCTATGCGACGGTCCAAAACAGCCGCAAGAGGCGCTCCCCGGAGGTAAGGCCTGGATTCTAGACGCCGCCTCCGATGGTGCAAACCGGTGCAGGCAGAACCGCCGCCGCAGAACTCCGCCGAATTGTGCCGATTGGCCCTGACGCACGCGCGCCTTCCGGCGCAGAATCTGACCCCATGCCTCGCTACACCGTCACCAGCGCCCTGCCTTACGCCAATGGGCCCATCCACTTCGGCCACGTGGCTGGAGCCTACCTGCCCGCCGACCTCTACGTGCGCACCTTGCGCATGCTGGGAGAGGAGGTGGCCTTCATCTGCGGAACCGACGAGTACGGGGTCGCCATCACTCTGGGGGCGGATAAAGCCGGGGTGCCCTACGACGAGTACGTAGCCGGTTGGCATGACACGATCCGCGGGACCTTCGAGGCCCTGAATATCGAGTTTGACATCTGGTCGGGGACGAGCCGGTGCGCAGAGCACACCGAGACGGCGCAGGAGTTCTTCCGGACCCTTGACCAAGCAGGCTACCTGGCCCGCCGAGAAGTAGAGCAGCTGTACTGCAGCACCGATGCGATGTTCCTTGCCGACCGCTACATCAACGGAACCTGCTACGAGTGTGGTCACACAGAGGCGCGGGGAGATGAGTGCCCAGCGTGCGGCACGTGGATTGCACCGCTGCGGCTCCTCGATCCGAGTTGCAAAATCTGTGGAGGCACACCTGAAAAACGCCCTACGACGCACTGGTATCTGAACCTGCCCAAGCTGCGCGACGAGCACATTGGGGAGTGGATCGAAAAACACGATTGGAAGCCGAACGTTTCCACCTTCATCAAGAACCTACTCAAGGACGTTCCGGAGCGTGCCATCACGCGCGACATGAGTTGGGGGGTGCCTTTGCCGGCGGAGTACGCCGATCAAGGCGGTGAAGGCAAGGTCTTGTACGTCTGGTTCGATGCGCCAATCGGCTACATCTCGTTCACCAAGGAGCTTTGCGCGCAACGGGGTGACCCGGATGGTTGGGAGCGATGGTGGAAAGGCGACGACGTGCGCTTGGTGCATTTCCTGGGTAAAGACAACATCCCGTTCCACTGCATGGTGTTCCCCTCCATGCTCTACGGCTCGCAGCAGGGCTTCTCCTTGCCCTGGCAGGTCCCGGCCAACGAGTTCTACAACCTGGAAGGCGGCAAGTTCTCCACCTCGGAGGGCCGCACGCTGGATACGGCGGACCTATTCGAACGCTACGAGGCCGATGCTCTGCGCTTCTACATCATCAGTACGCTACCCGAGACGGCCGATGCAGAATTCAGCCTGCAGGGCTTCGTCACAGCCAACAACGCCCATCTAGCAGGCAACATTGGAAATCTGGTCACACGTGTCCTGAAGTTCATCGCTAAGAATTACGACGGGCGCGTCCCCGATTTCAGTGAGGACCACCGTGCGGAAATGGACCGGAAGATCCTGGAGGAGTGCGGCGCCTTTGGCGATCCGGCCCTTCATGCCCAAGCCTTCCAGTTCAGGCGCGCTGCAGATCAACTTGTGGCCAACGCCTCGGTGGCCAACGTCTTTATGCAGCGCCTCGAGCCGTGGGCCCTGCGCAAGACAGATCCAGAAAAGGCAGCTAGCTCCCTCAACACCCTCTGCGAGTGGTTGCTTTGGCTAGCCCGATGGATGGCCCCCTTCATGCCGAATAAAGCCCAGGAGCTGTGGGTGATGCTCGGCCAGGCAGGCCGGGTGGAAGATCAGAGTTGGCCGGGGGCACCGGAAGCGTCGACTTGGCGTCAACTGGAGAACGGTGCAGCCCTTGGCACCCCTGCGGCCCTCTTCCCTCGTCTGGACGATCCCAGCTAGACAAAGAGATGGGGGCCGAACCTTGGCTTCAAGGTTCGGCCCCCGTGTTCACTGATTCCTGCGGCAACCCGCGGGGAATCGTCAAAGATCAGCGCAGAGACCTAGACGGACTCTTTCAGGGCCTTTCCAACCCTGAAGCCCACCCGCTTGCCCGCCTTGATAGGAATCGGGGCTCCCGTGTGGGGGTTTCTGCCCAACCGAGCTTTGCGGTCCTTCACTTCGAAGGTCCCAAAGCCCGTGATGGTCACGGATCCGTCGGTCTTGAGCCCATCCTTGACGCCGTCGAGAACCGTGTCGACTAATCGACCGGCCTGGAGCTTCGAAGTTTGAAGCTCCCGAGCGACGTACTGAATGAGGTGGCTCTTGTTCACGCCAAGTAACTCGTTGTCGCAGCCTAGCGGCGGCGAGCAGTCTTCTTGGTGGCTTTCTTCTTGGCGGCTTTCTTCTTGGCCTTCTTACGAGCAGGCTTCTTCTTGGC
>JAPKBO010000250.1 GCA_028823395.1 Planctomycetota bacterium
CTCTAGAAGAGGAGGTGGCGCTGGCTCCCTACCTTGGCTTCCCCGGGTCTGCGAGCCATATGGGGTGTGCTCGGCAGGTCGACCGGGATTTCAATCTATATGGTTCTACCCTGCCGGAATCCGACGGCGTGGTGTGCAACTCCGTACTTGGACGTGCCACTGATTTCAGGCCGCGCGGTACTTTCGTGCTGGGAATGTGATGATGGGTGTACGACTCAGTATCAGGGAGCGATCCCCAGGTCCTGCATGCGCGCCACGAGGGTGTCCGGATCCCAGCCAAGGTACTGGGCGGCGCGGGTCTTGTTGATGCGCCCGGATTCCAGGCGGGTGGATTCCAAAGCGGACACCACGTCCCGCCGGCACGGGCGGCGCGAGGGCAGGCGCTCGGTGGGCCCGGGTCCATGAGCACTGAGTACCGAATGGGCCTGCTCCAAATCGATCAATTCGCCCGATGACTCCAGCAGTATTTTCAACAGCGCACCTTTCAAGGCCGACATCCCACCCTCCCAAGGCTGCCTCCAGAACAAGCCAAGGGCTGCATCATCCAAGCGCAACAGAGGCCCACCATAGTCCTCCCGGAGAATGCGGAGCAAACCGGGAACTAGGAAGGGCAACTCTCCACGGCGTTCCGCCAAGCCCCCCACGTGAACTTCGAAATTCGCCAACGCGTGAGCTAGGCGCAGATCCAGAACGCCGTCCCTAACAAGCGTCTCAAGACGACCTTGAACGTGCACCAGAACTTTCGCCCGGGGACCGTACTCCAAAGCCAGAGCCAACTGCCTCTGTAGCTCGGCAGGCCAACTCTCAAGGCGCTCGAACAAAGCGCATGGCTGTTCGAGCGCAGCCTCCATCTTCTCTGCACTCGGGGCCTCCACACTGCCCAGGGGTTCGCATGCCCGGGGCATGGGGCTGCCGCCTCCCTCCACCGCCCACTCGAATTGCATCCAGCGCATCAAGACACGCTTGCCCACCCCCGGCGGACCACTCACTAGAACCGGATCCTGTGCACGGATAGCCGTTCGTAATCGTCCGGCAAGCCGCTCAAAACCGCTCTCCCCTGCGGCGAACGCCAGATCAACACCGTGGTGTTCCAGGTGCCAGGCTCGGAAGGCCGCCAAGCGCAGTGCCAGGGCACGGGTCTGGAGGATGCGCTCTACCCGTAGCACGTCCCGTTTCCGGAAGGCTCGGCGGCGGTCAGACTCAAGAGCGAGGAGCGCCACCACACGCCCATGCAAGCGCACGGGAATGACAACCCCAGAGCCCGCGTCTCGAGCCTGGGCCAAGGCCACATCGGGGGCCTCGAAGAGTGCCACTCCACCGGTACGTAGGGCGCGCTCCAGGGCATGGCCCTCTCCCGCTGCAGATGTCTGCAGCCCCTGGCCTCCCGACCCCACGCACAACAGGCGGTCCGCCCCCACAAGGAAACCCCACCAGCGTCGACGGCCCAACTTGGTGCCCACCTCCGCCAACAACTCCTCGAAGATGTGCCCCCCGTCCCGCAACGGCGCAGAGGCTTCCAGGCTTGGAAATGCGTCGTCCGTTTCCTCCACGGCCGCTGCACCGGGCGGGTGCGCCATGCCCTCGCCTAAGCCTCTTCCCCAACTCTCCAGCCGACCTCGGGACGGCAAGAGAACGTGGCGGTACTCGACTTGAATCCAGCCCGCACACTCTCCATGGGCTCCGCTCGAGGGGATGGGAATTAGGGCTAGGGCACGGGAGGCAGAGTCGAGGGCACCCTCTGGCGCAGGTTCGCCGGGCGCGGAACGACGCAGTACGGCTCGGCCTTCCAAAAGCAACTCATACTCAGGTGCCACCGGATCGCGCCAGGATCGGTCTCGACTCAGGTGCCATTCTCGTACGGAACGATGGAGGCCTGGCGGCACCTGCGCGCCGTGGATACGAGTGGTGTCACCGTCGAAGCTCAGGTGCACCAGTACACCGGCCCCTAGCTCTCCTCGACTCGGCAACGGGCTCGAGGTGGGCACGGAGACACGGCGTTTCATTGCAGAGCCGCGCAGGTGGGGCAAGGTACGTGGGCACTGGGCCCGCAACTCGAGGAGGTGAGCGGGCAGGCCCTCCTCGACGCCGCGCTTCCGATCTTGAGAGCTCCATGTAGGCGGCATGCCACTTTCGCGGACACCCTCATCCTCCCAGGCGGACTCAGGGCAACCGGCATCCAGAATCGTCTGTGACCATTCGATCAACATTCGCGCGCGTCCGGTGATGCCCCCGGCCTTCTGCTTGAACTCCTGTAGTTGATCCAGAGCTTCCTGCACCCGGCCCCGATCCAAGAGACACCCGGCCTTGTCAGCCGTGAATTCCATGGCGGCCTGGCCATAGGCAAGCTCCCATTCGGGCGAACCGACGCGGCTCCCTTGCAGACGCTCAACCCGACTGCACCAGAGTCGGATGCGGTCCGCAGGAAACTCCAAAGCCTCGGCCCCTTCCAGAATGCGGTCCGCGCTCACCAGGACGCTCTCTCCTGGCTCAGGGATGTTCGGGACTTTCCATCCCTGTAGGCGAAGGGATTCCAAATTCGACCACGCTTCCTGGTGGCCGAGGGTTGGTCGTCCAAATCCAATGCAGGAATCCACCGGGAGAAGAGTGCTAAGAGCGTGTTGCAGCAGGGCCTCGATGGTCGCCAGCAATCGACGCTTGAGCACCCAATCCAATTCACGCTGAGCGTGGACCCGACCGACCCCCACGCTTGGCATGAGTCCGGGACCGCTCTCCGACTGTAGAAGGCGCAAGTGGATCACCCACCGGCGTGCCTGCTCCCGTTCCCGTTCGGTACCTTCGGGATACAGAAAATCTACGGGGTCAGAGTGTGGCAAGCCCATGAGAATGGTGATGTGTACGGGGTCAGGGCTGGGGTTCGGGAGGTGATTTCTGGGCGACGACGAGCAAGTGATCCAAAATCCGTCGGGCTCGGCGTGCTAGGCGACTTGCGGAGACTCCCAACACCACGGCCATCTGATCGAGATCCTTGCCCCGCAGGATCAATGAATCGAACGTATGACGCTCCTGGTAAGGGAGCGCATTGAAGGCAGCGCAGACCCGACGAGAGACATCGGGATCGATACCCAGTGGATCGCCAAGGGCCCGGTGCACGGCGGGTTGATGGGGTGAACAACCTTCGGGGCCATACATCGATGGCGCCATGTCCGCGAACTCGCGCTCTTCATCGAGCACCTCCTCAACAGCAGCAGCGACCTGACTCTCCAGCCAGAGCGCAAAGGCCGGCAAACCTTCGTAGGAACGCGCGGCCATAGCAATGCGAGTCATCGTTCGCAGGTGCACCCAGTCCGCATCCAGGAGCAAGGCGCGCTGGGCCAAACAAACACCAACCACGCGCCTCAAGCCGAGGGGGTCGCCTTGAGCGAGGCGCAGAATCACCTTGCTCGGGCCACCGCCGCACAAGTAGCGGCGCCAATCCAGGGCTGTTCCAGAATCGGGATCATCTGATTGCCCAGCATCGCCACGCGCAACAGCACCGAGCCTCACATCACGCGAAGCCTCGGCCCCGCGTGGGGTGTCGGTAGTTGG
The DNA here is from genome assembly GCA_028823395.1 of Planctomycetota bacterium. Taxonomy (GTDB): domain Bacteria; phylum Planctomycetota; class UBA1135; order UBA1135. The sequence goes on from JAPKBO010000250.1 coordinate 3,547, forward strand.
AAGACGGCTTGGGGGGCGACGGGAGCGGGAAGTCATTGTCGATCTGCGAAGATGGACAACTCGATGGCGGTTTGCGGTGAGCCTCGAGCGGAAGTAGCGTCGAGGTGAATTGTGTCACTCTTCCTAAGAACGGCCCAGGAATCTGGTTCGACCCTTCCTTGGGACCCCTGCAAGGGCCTTGAAGGAGATGAGGCACCTGGCAATCGGCCCCTTTTCCCCGCAATGGCTCACGGCGAGAGGAGGCCTGGCCTGTCGATAACCTGATCGGATGACCGTCACAAGACGGATGCGTCAGGGGTTCCTCAAACCGGAGCGCGGAACTAGCGACCCAGAAGGCACCAAAAACGGGTGCTTGTAGGGGGGCTCACCCACTAGTATCCGCCACTCACTCCCGCTCTGTCCCCTGTCCGTAACCGACACCTTGAACACTCTCCTCGAAGGCAAGACCGGAATCATCTTTGGCGTCGCCAACAAACGCTCCATCGCCTGGGGCTGCGCCAAGTCCCTAGCCGCGGCGGGCATGCGCTTGGCATTTACCTATGTGGACGAGCGTTTGGAGCAGTCCGTGCGCGACCTGGTCGCGGAAATCCCAGGCTCCCTGGTCCTACC
>JAPKBO010000251.1 GCA_028823395.1 Planctomycetota bacterium
GGTGAGTGAGCCAGCGGCTTCTCACAGTAGACGTGCAGTCCCCGGCGAAGTGCCGCAGCAGCCACGCTGGCGTGAGTGTGGTCGGCAGTTGAGACCACCACCGCATCCAGAATCCCGGGGTTGTCCAGCATGCGCCGGTAGTCCTTGAACTGAAGAGCCTTGCCACTGCCACCCGTCCGCTGCTCTACGAGCTCGGCTCCCAGCCCCAAGTGGCGCTCGTCTACGTCGCACAGGGCGACGACCTCCTCGCCGAGCACCCCTTCCAGATTCGATCGGCCCCGATTCCAGACCCCGACGACCCCCACCCGGATTTTGTCCCGCCCAGGCTTCCGTAGGGATCGCCCGGGAGCCAGAGACGCGAGGGCAAGGGAGCTGGTACCGGTAAGAAAGTGGCGGCGGGTGAGTTGCATGGCTGCAGTGTACACTCGCCCCCATGAGTGACCTAAACATCGGCATCGTGGGCCTTGGCGCCGTCGCGGGCGCGCACATCGAGACCTTCAAGCACGTCACGGGCGCCCGGGTGACACGCGTATGCTCCCGGCGCGAGCATGACCCCGCCGACCTGGAAAGCACCTACGGCATCCCGCTCCAGGCCACCACACGATTCGAGGACCTACTCGAAGATCCCGATATCCACGTAATCGACATCTGCACGCCGCACAACCTGCATGCCGAGCAGGCCGTGGCCGCAGCCAAGGCGGGCAAGCACCTGATCATCGAGAAACCGATGGCCACCAACTTCGCCGACTGCCTGCGCATTGAGCGGGCTGTAGAGGAAGCTGGAGTCCAGGCCATGGTCTGCTTCGAGTGCCGCTTTTCGGCCCACTTCAGCCTTCTGCACTCCGTGTTGAGCGAAGGCCTGATCGGCGACATCCACTATGCGGAGGTCGACTACTACCACGGTATAGGTCCCTGGTACGGTCAGTTCCCGTGGAACGTCAAGAAGGAGATGGGTACGTCATCACTGGCGACAGCTGGCTGCCACGCCCTCGATGCACTCCTGTTCTTCATGGGTGTCAGCGGACCATCGAGAGTGGAAGAGGTCACCAGCTACGCGACCCGTTCGAGCTCCGAGATCTTCGCGCCCTACGAGTATCCCAGCACCAGCTCCAGCCTGCTGCGCTTTGATGATGGACGAGTGGCTAAGTGCGCCTCGGTGGTGGACTGTCTCCAGCCCTACTACTTCCACGTGCACCTCGTGGGTAGCCACGGGTCCATCCTCGACAACAAGATCTACAGCCACAAACTGGAGGGGATGAACAAGGACCGCTGGAGTGAGTTACAGACCTCCCTGATCGACTCCGGTGATGTCTCCGATCACCCCTACCGCCCCCAGTTCCAGGCCTTTGCGGACGCCACATCCAAGGGCGAGCCCATGCCGCGCACGGATCTGAAGACGGCCCAAGAGACGCACAGGGTCATGTTTGCCGCCGATCTCTCCGCCACGGAGGGCCGTTCCGTGAATCCATCCGAACTTGGTGCGTAAGGAGATCCCATGTCTCTCATCAACTGGATCTTCGATATCTACCAACACGGCCGCATCGATCGTGCGGAAAAGGAATCCCAGGCTGTACGCCAGGAACTAGCCCAGATGCGGGCCAACGCCACTACGGGATCGGATCGCGCCCCCCACACCGACCATGTCGCAGGCGAGCTCGCCCTTAGCATCAAGACCCTGCAGCGCATGATGGTCCAAAAGGGACTCTGTACCCCAGCGGAGTTCACGGCCTTGCTCGACGAAGTGGATGCCGAGGACGGCAAACGGGACGGACGAGCCCCAATCTGAGCCCACGACTCGGCTCTCAGCTGAAAAAGTGACCCGGACCACAAAGAGGCCGATTCCGTCCCCTTTCTGAATCCGTGCACAAAAAATCCGCTTTACCCTGTCCTACCTGAGGCATTGCGCCACTTCGTTATGCACAGGGGGCGGTACCGCCCCCCTCGCCCTGTAATCCCTGCGGTCTGGTTCATTCCTGACCGATTTGGGGAGATCAGGGAGGGAGTCCCGAGAGAGAGTCGTGGCTCGCAGCGGCCCCCGAATCCCGTCGGGGGCCGCATTCCCTCCCCTCAGGCCAAGCTCAACGGCCATCCAGGCGCGGCCGGCAGAACTGCTGGGAGAAACCCCGGCCTTGAAGGCAAGGCCCTGGGGTAGTCTTCAGTTCATGCGCTTACTGGTGACCATCGCGCTTTTGGCTCTCTTCGGCGCCTCCGGCGCCATGGCTCAGATTGTCCAGGTGGACTTCAAGGACGCCAAGGCGGCCAAGCGCTACAAGAAAGCCCTGGCTCTGGTCAACGGTGAGCAGGTGCTGCTAGGAGAGCCCGTTGAGGGTGGCGGGTTCTGGATAGAGGAGACGGACCACGGCTTGGTGCTTCACTACCAGGGTGCTGCAGACAACGATCTGTTCCTCCTCGACACGCGCAATCCATCCAAGATCCCCTACAAAATCAACCGCAAGGGCGAGAAGGAGCCCGCCAAGAAGAGCTCCGTGCTCTCGGTGCGGGGTCAGGATATCAAGGCCCTGCGCCTCTTCCATCCAACCGAGACCCTTGAGACTCTGGCGCGCGAATACACCTATCGACTTGCGCGCATTGAAAAATCCGAGGATGCGCGCGACGAGCACAAGCGCGGCTCCAAGGCTTGGTTCGCAGCTCACCACCTGCTGCTGGGATCTTACGAGCGCACTATCAGTTGGCTCACGAGCTACTCCTTTACGGAAGCTGCGGCGCCCCTAATCAAAACACGGCTCAAGGAACAGCGACAGGTTGCCAAGGAGGCGGTCACCTTGCGCGCGAAAGCTGCCCGCAACTCCGTCAAGGTGATTGGCGCGACGGACGACGTGCAAGACGCCGTAGAGAAAATCGAAGATGACAGTCACGTCTTCCGGGTTCAGGAATCCCAGCACCTGCGCGTGATCTACTTCGCACGTTTCAGCGACGAACGCATCAGCGAATTAATGCGGCACGGCGAGAAGGTCATAGAGGTGTTCCGCAACCAGTTCGTGGACCCCTACCTGAGCTCCGACTTCGAGGATCGAATCCCCGAAGGCATCTTCCAGGAATTCTATTTCGGGCCCTCAGATATCCACTATCACGAACGCTTCGTGGAGGCCTACTACGGCTTCATCTGGGGTGACGACGCCAACAAGAAGCGCCACCGCGACTCGACCGGCTCACGCTTCGCACCCAATCCGGGTCTCTGCCTAGACACCTGGCGCGTACCAGAAATGGAGGACATGGAGGGCCTGATCACTCACGGTCTGGGCCACTCCTTGGCCGACTTCCATTTCCATGGCAGCGCCGCAGGAATGCAGCAACCCTGGCTCGAAGAGGGTCTGGGCTACTACCTCTCTTTTGAGCTCCTGGGGCGCAATAGCGTCACCTGCAGCACCTTCGACCCCGGCACCTACGTGCGGCGCGCCAAGGAGGAAGGTAAGAAGGAAATCGGCTTGAGCTACCGGGAGACACTCAACGCCATGGCCCGCGAGTATGCCCCGCGCATCGACCGGCTCCTGCTCAAGCAACTCTATGCCATGGAGGATGGGGACCTCGCCAAGTCCTGGAGCTTCCTCGACTACGTGGCGGCTGACATGGGCGTCACGGGCCAACGCTGGCTGCGCGCCTGCTGCCGTCTCGCTCGCAACCGAGACACATTCATGGCAGAGCTACGCAAGTACACAGAAGGTTTGTACGGCCAGCCGGACGCCGAAGGAGCCCATTCCGGATATCAGGCAGGCCAAGACGTCTTTGATTTCCTGGACAAGCGCTGGAAGCAGTACGCCGAGACCGAACAGATTTCATGGACCGATCGGCCCTGACCAAGCAATAGGGCTGGACCTGAAGAGTCCGGACCCCTAATTCTCACAACGAGCCAACGAGGGGGGCCGGATCCCGTAGCCCCGCTACCCCATGCGCTTGGCTTGAGATACGCTTAAAGCAGGGCCTTGGCGCCTCACGATCGGTATGAAGTCTCTCTACTCAATCCTACTTAGCCTGGCATTCGCGATGCCCCTCTACGGACAGTTCCCTGGGGGCTACGTTGATGAGTTAGTGGTCGACATTCCCCAAGGCCAACCCGTCGGAATCACCCACGACGACAACGATAGGATGTACGTCTGGACAGCCAATGGGTATGTGT
>JAPKBO010000053.1 GCA_028823395.1 Planctomycetota bacterium
AAGGCTTTCAACGCCCATGTGGCTGCACTTGAGCACCTCGTCGCCTTGGCGAGCGAGATTCCTACAACTCCCAGCAGCTAGCGTCCCTCCCTAACCAGCACCCCTGAAAAGGGTGTGAATGTAATCCCAACAATGAAGTACTGGCCCTTGCCGGCACTTTGAATTCATCCCATCCAGCAGGACTACCCCTCATAATGCTCTCTCTCCCCTACTCCCTAGGCCTTCTCTTGGCCTTGGCACCCGGCTCTCCCACTCAGGAGCCCGCGAACTCCAATGCGCCCTTCCCCGCTTCAAACGCCCTGGCGGAGGGCGTGTCACCCGAGGTGCTCGCGGACCTCGGCAATCTGATCCAGGGCTTCGTCGATGATAAGGATATCGTCGGTGCCGAGCTGCTCGTCATCAAGAACGGACACTCAATCCTGCACGAGGCCTACGGCTGGCGGGACCGAGAGGCACAGGTAGCGATGGAGACCGGCAGCGTATTCTGCGTACGCTCGATGACCAAGCCCCTGATCGGAGCCTCGATCCTCATGCTGATCGATGACAAAAAGGTCAAGCTCGATGACCATGTCGCAGAGTACCTGCCCTCCTTCGACGTTGAGGGCTCGCGCGATATCACCGTTGAACACCTGCTCACGCACACGAGCGGACTGCCCATGTCCTTGCTGTTAGGCAAGAACCCGCGCGAGTTGGACGGCGGCATCCAAGCCGTCGCCGAACTCGGCGCCGGGTACGAACTCGACTTTGAACCGGGTAGCGCCTTCGCGTACAGCGACCAAGGCACCGACACACTCACCGCACTGATTGAGGTTGTCAGCGGCATGAGCGCCGCAGAATTCGTGAACACACGCATTCTCGGGCCGCTGGGCATGCAGGAGAGCGCCTGCGTCATGGCGGAAGACCTCCCACTGCGTGCGCGCGGGTGCGTCAAGTACGCCGGTTCACGGGGCGAGTGGACTCGATTCTGGGGCCCCGATGAGCCGCCGCTGTTCCCCTTCTTCCTCGGCTCCCAGGGTCTCTACTCCACCCTGGAGGACTACGCGCAATTCATGGACTTCTGGCGCCGCAAGGGGCGGCCGGGGAAAGAGCGGCTTCTCGGCTCGCGCTACGTTCGTCAGACACTCACCCCCGGGCCACACCCGATGCGAGGGCCAACGGGCCTGCCTGAAGTTCACACGGCTTATGGGTACCTGATGCAGCTCTGGATGGGTTCGGGCGAAGACAGTGAGGAGGAGGTCGTTGCCTTCGGCCACACCGGTTCGGATGGGACGCACGCCTGGGTCTTCCCCGAGCAGCAGGCCATGGTGTTCTATTTCACCCAGTCCCGAGGCAACTCGACGGGCATACAGGTTGAAGAGGTCCTCGGAGAGCTACTTCTGGGAGTGCCGTACGACACGAACGAGGCAGCCCCACCGTTCGAGCAGTACCTCGGCTACTACATGGAGGACGACGAAAACGACCTGTACCGGGCCATCATCCGGGATGGCGAGGACATGGCCCTGGAGATCATGGGCAAGGGCGTCGTTCCCCTTACCTACGTGGGCGAGGACCGCTGGAAGCTGCGGCCCAATCCGAGCGAGTCCTTGACCTTCGATCGTTCCGAGGCGGGGATCGTGACTGGGTTTCACGCGGGCGACCACAAGGAGTTTCGTTTCGAACCGTCCTCCGACCTACCCAACATCGACGAGATCGCTGCCCGTGTCGCCGAGTTTCACCGCATCGATCTGCTCGAATCCCTCGGTCCACTTCGCCTGAGCGGCGCTGTGACCATCGAGAAACAGAACATCACCGGCGAGATGAGCACTCTGCTTGCGTGGCCCGATCGCATTCGGATGGACAGCGAGGCGGCGGGACAGTTCGAACGCTATGCCTTCGACGGAGAAACCGTTCGGACCTTCACTTCTGCCACGCCACTGACAATCCACCAAGGTGAACGTGCCGAGATGCTGCGATTGGACAGTCCCCTTGTTCGCTACGGTGACTGGCGACGCTGGTATCCAGACGCGCAGGTGATTCAGCAAATTGAAGGGGGCGGCAAAAAGGTCCTCTTGGTCCGCACGAGCGGCACGTCGTCCCCAGCACGGACGCTGTACATCAACCTAGAGAACGGTGGCATCCTGGCGGAGGACAGCTTGGCCCACATCCCCTCGCTAGGCCGCATCGGCCAGCACGTGGAGTACGGCGATCACCGCGACGTCTCTGGAATGATGCTGCCCTTCCGCACGGAGATTGAGTTCGCCCACCCCCTGATCGGTACGATCGTTACGACAATCACAGACGTCAAGCTGGACGCCGAGCTACACGACGGCATCTTTGAGTTGGGAGACTAGACGCGACTCGGTGCCGTTCAGGCTGTGCTCGCCGCAACCAGGCGCGGGCCTGCCTCGGCCAGGAGTCGCCCAGCCACAGAAGCGATCGCTGCCCCGGCCTCCATCACCTCGTCATGGGACAGGGGCCCGGCAGCAAGGCCCGCCCCCGGGTTGGTGATACAGGAAAGGCCCGCCACGCGCATGCCGACGGCATGAGCGGCGGCGGCCTCGGCGACAGTACTCATGCCCACCGCCTGAATCCCGCAGCGGGCGAAGTAGCCGATTTCGGCAGGCGTCTCGTAGGCCGGTCCCGACAGACCAAGGTACACGCCCGATTTCAACTCCACTTTCGCGGCATCGGCGGCCTCCATCAAGGCCTTCCCCATCGCAGGGTGGTAGGGCAGTCCGTGCGCACGCTCGCTGCGCCTGAGAGGCGCCGAGCCCTGGAGGTTCACGTGGTCGGTGATGCGCATCAGGCACGGTAGAGACCAATCAGGGTCCAGACCTCCGGCCGCATTTGTAAGCAAAAGGGCGCGACATCCCAGGCGGGCGAAGGCGCGCACGCTGGCAGTAACCTCAGCGGGATGGCGACCCTCATAAAGATGGACGCGACCTTGCTGAACCAAGACCCGAACGCCCCCCATGGTGCCCAAGACAAATCGCCCAGCATGGCCGGGAACGGAGCTGGTGGGCATGCCGTCCACATCCTCGAAAGGAACCTCTATCGAATCTTCTAGGCCTTCCGCAAAAGCGCCCAGACCCGAGCCGAGAACGTAGGCCAAGTCGAACTCCGCCAAGCCATGACCCGCGAGACCTACGGCCAATCGCTCGTCAATCGCTCTCGTTGTCATCGCGGTCACAGGAACATTCCCGCGACGGTGGCGGTCATCCAGGAGGCGAATGCACCACCGATCATCGCGCGCAGAGCCAGTCTGGAAATCTCGGGCTTACGCTCGGGAGCAAGCGGCGCGATTCCACCGATCTGGATCCCGATTGAAGCAAAGTTAGCGAAACCACAGAGGGCGTAGGCCGCCATCTTGGCCGAGCGCGCGCTCTCGAAGACTAACTCCCCACCGGATCCGGGCATGACCAGCTGCAGGTCGTTAAAAGCGATGAACTCATTCACCGCCACCTTAGTGCCGAGCAAGCGGCCAAAGATCTGGCAGTCGTGCCAGCCCTCCACGCCCATCATCCAGGAGACCGGCGCCATGATCCATCCGAACAGGCGGCCCAGGGAGAGGTTGCCGTCAAATCCGCTGATAAGCGATTGCTCTCCAATCCACTCTCCCAGTGAAGCGAGGGGCCAGTTGACCAGGGCCACGAGCCCCATGAAGGCAATCAACATCGCGACAACGTTGAGCCAGAGCTTGAGGCCATCGCTAGTGCCATTGGCCGCGGCTTCGATGACGTTGCCGGCGGTTCGCTCCACCTTAAACTCCACCTTGCCCCCTGTCCTCGACTGCTCGCTCTCGGGCAGCATGATCTTGGCGATCAGAAACGCCGCCGGAGCGGACAGCACCGAGGCTGTCAGCAGGTGGGGTCCCATGTCTGGACCAAGGATCCCCATGTATACGGCTAGAACCGAACCGGCGATGGTTGCGAACCCACCGGTCATCATCGCGTTGAGTTCCGAAGAGGTGAACTTGGAGATGTAGGGTTTGACGACGAGAGGCGCCTCGGTCTGCCCGACGAATACGTTGGCAGCCATCGCCATGGATTCGGCGCCGCTTGTGCCCAGCAATACGGACATAACCTTTGCCAGGCACCAGATCACGAGCTGCATCACGCCCAGGTGATAGAGAACCGCCATCAACGCGCTGAAGAAGATGATCACGGTCAGGCCGCTGCTCGCGAAGGCAAAAGCGTAGCCCCAGCCACCCTCTTCGAAGTTGGCGTCCGCCAGATTGCCGAACACGAGCTTGGCCCCCTCGCTCTGCATCGAAATCAGCTTGGTCACCTTGTCGGAGATGCCCTGAAAGACCTTCACGCCGATGTCTGTTCTCAGAAGCAACAGAGCCAGCACCAACTGCATACCCAGACCGCAGAGGACGACCCGCCAGGGGAATCGCTTGCGGTCGCTGGACATCAACCAGGAGACGAAGCAAAAGAAGGCCAGACCGAGTAGAGCGCGCAGGATCATTGGAGAGAGAGTGTAGCGTTAGCGCTCAAGAGTCCAGACGGCCTAGAATCAGGGGTCCAGGGGTGCGGCCCGTGTCGAATCGCACAACACGTCCCAGACGGGCCTCAGCCGCGGCCAGCCCTGATCCATCGCGGTAGAGCACCTCCACCAGCGCATCACCTGCCTGCACTTCATCCCCCACTCGGCGCAGCCAGCGTAAGCCTACGGCGGGGTCGATTTCTGGCGATCCCGCGCTCCGCGCGCCTCCGAGGTCGGCCACCGCCAGACCCAACTCCCGGCAGTCCGCAAGATCCAGCACGCCGCTTGCCGGTGAACACCACACGCTTGAGCGTCCCGTTCGGGGCAGAAGTCCGGGATTCTCGATCACACCCGCCTCCCCACCCTGAGCCTCGATCATGGCCGCGAAGCAGTCCCGCGCGCTGCCGTTATCAAGCGCGGCCCCGATGGCAACCCGACCCGCCTCTTCGTCATCGCACAAACGCCCCGCGCTCAAGAGTGCTCCACCCAACGCAACGACCAGCTCGCGCAGGTCTGCTGGGCCCTCGCCACGCATGCACTCCAAGGCCTCATCCACTTCAAGGGTGTGTCCGACTGCGCGCCCCAAGGGCTGGTCCATGGCTGTTTGGAAGACTGTGGTTGATAGCCCGCACCCCCCAGCCAGAGCGAGCATGGTATGCGCCAGTTCTTCTCCATCGGCCGGGTCCACCATCGTGGCTCCGGTCCCGAACTTGACGTCCAACACAAGAGCGTCGAGACCCTCCGCTAACTTCTTGGAGAGGATCGAACTCGCGATGAGCGGTATGGATGCGACGTAACCTGTGGCATCCCGCAAGGCATAGAGGCGTCGATCGGCGGGCACCAGGGTCTCGGTCTGGGCGGCGATCACGACGCCCACCTGCTCCATGATCTCCCTCAAACGCGACACGCTCAGGGAGGTGCTCAACCCGGGGATCGCTTCGAGCTTGTCTAGGGTTCCGCCCGTATGGCCCAGGCCGCGACCGGAAATCATGGGCACCTTTGCCCCGCACGCCGCCAAGGCAGGAGCGAGAGGCAAGGACGCTTTGTCACCGACGCCGCCCGTGGAGTGCTTATCGAGGATCGGCCCCTCTAGGCCCGGCCAGGATAGGCGCTCGCCCGAGTTCAGCATGGCCTCAGTCCAAGCCACCAGCTCACCTGTCCCCATACCATGCTCAAAGATGGCAGCCAGCAACTCTGTTGCCTGCTCGTCGCCCAAGTCGCCGGCCAGATAGGCGCTGATGAAGTCCTTGCTCTGCTGAGCGCTGAGCTCCTCCCCCAAGGCCTTCGCGCGAATGGCCTCCAGCATGCTCATGGAGCGATTATATCGGTAAGGAACGAGCAGCCCGGAGGCGCAGGCGTCAAGCCAAAGGCCTCCTCAACGCTCGCCCCTAGGTCGCAAAAACTCGCACGCGTGCCTAGATCCGTTCCCCCGCGCACGCGCGGCCCGAGGGCAATGATCGGCACGTACTCCCGGGTGTGATCTACCCCCGGATAGGTGGGATCTGTGCCGTGATCGGCCGTCAGGAACACGAGGTCGGTCTCTCGCAGATGACCCAACAGTTCACCAAGAGAGCCGTCGAACTCCTCAAGTGCTGCGCGGTAGCCCGCCGGGTCCCGGCGATGACCGTAGTGAGAATCGAAGTCCACCAGGTTGATGAAGGTGAGCCCTTCACCAGCACCTCGCACCAGATCTAGAGTCTGGCGCATGCCGTCCGTGTTTCCGGCCGTGTGAATGTCTGTGCTGATGCCTCTTCCACTGAAGATGTCGTGGATCTTGCCCACGCCTGTAACCGGCACCCCCGCTCGCATCAGACGATCCAGGCTTGTGTCGGCGGGAGGAAGCATTGAATAGTCACGCCTGTCGTAGGTGCGCGTGAACGACCCCTCTACCCCCACAAAGGGTCGAGCGATCACGCGCCCCACCCCCAAGGGGTCCAGCATCTCGCGCGCCACTTCGCAGATCGCATACAGGCGCTCAAGGCCGAAGGACTCTGCGTGCGCCGCCACCTGAAAAACGCTATCGGCGCTGGTGTACACAATGGGGAAACCCGTACGCAGATGCTCCGGTCCCTGGCGCTCGATGACCTCCGTTCCCGATGCAGCCGCGTTTTCCAAGTAGCCGTCCAGGCCGGCACGAGAGAGCCAGGCCTCCATGAACTCTGCCGGAAAACCGTCGGGGTAGACGGGGAACTCCGTCTGCAACGGGCAATTCATCATCTCCCAGTGCCCCGTCGGGGTGTCTTTTCCCGGAGACACTTCAACCATGCGCCCGAAGGCCCCGCCCGGATGATCCACCCGAGGGATAGCCATCACCCCAGAAATGTGGCCGAGCCCAGCAGCAATCATGTGAGGAACCTCGAGGCCGCCGGTGGCTTCAACGATGTGGTCCAGAGTATGGGCTCCGACATCTCCAAAGCGTTCCGCGTCGGGAAGCGCCCCAACTCCAAGAGAGTCGAGCACAACAACGAAGACCCGGCGCTGCGGTCCTCCACCCATACTCACCCCTGACTCACTGCCCCATCAATGAGGGCCTGCACTGATTCTTCCATTTCATCGACCCACTCTTCACCGAAGTCACGTTCCAAGAGATCGCGTTCGGCAAATTCCCAGCGTCCGGTGTTCGGGTCAAAATCGAACTGGTAGTCATGATCACTACCGTCGTCTTCTGTGATAACCACAAGAACGATGCTGCTGTCGGGATCCAATTCTGTCTTGAATGAGGCCATACTACTGGGGTCAGGGGGAACTTGAGGTCTGCTGAGGCACGTTCAGGATAACGAGATTCGCTCGGTTCGGCATAGATGCGTAGGATGGAACCCACTCGTGGCCCCCTCTTCCAGATCCCCGCACCGCGCCTTGCCCCCTGCTACGCCCTCGCTCCGGGCTCCGGTTGCAGCCTTGGTCATAATCCTCCTGGGGGCCTGTGGGGGCTGGCGGCGGACACAAGAATTCGACGGCTGGACGCTCTATGAAATGCCCGGAGCGGCCATCGAAGCAGCCGCCTTCGAGGCCGCATTCAGCCCAGCCCTCGATGCCGTCCAAGCTGAATTGGGAGAGTTTAAAAATTCAGTCGCCGTGCACGCCTGGGATGGGTCCGTGCGAATCACCGATCACGGGAGAGAGCACGTGCAGGCCAGCGAGGATCAGGGCGTCCATGAGGTGCCCGGTATCGGCCCCGCTCGAATTCAGGCCTACCATGCCCGGGGCGGAGCATTCTCCAAGGCCGGCGTCTTCATTGGGGCCCCCGATGCAGGTACGGCCGTTCACGAACTCGTCCACGCGCGCCTCGCCGAAGATGACCCGAACCTGCCCCTTTGGTTTGAAGAAGGGGTGGCCTCAATACTTGGCGACGGAGCCCTGTACGAAGGTCGCTGGGTCGCGGACGGACTCGCCTGCTGGCCCCTGCGCGAATTGCGTGAAGAGAATCTGAGTCACGACGATATCGAGCGCTTAATCGCCATTCAATCCACGGACCATGTGAGCGTGCGCGACAACGTGCTCGTGCATTTCCTAGGTTGGGCGGTGGTCTTTGATTTCTACCGCGAGACCGGGTCCATGAATTACCGTGAGTGGTTGGCCGAGTTGGACGGGGGCGAGCGCGTGAATGAGATTCATCGACGCATGCAAAGCACCCTGAACCCCGCTACCGAGAAGGCCTGGATTAGACGTCTCGGCGACTCGGATCCTGGCGTTCGCATGGCCACGGCCAAGGGGCTTTGGAAACTGCGCTCACGGGTGGTACTCGATAAACTGGTGCACGCCATGCGCCTCGAGGTTGACCCCCAGGTGCGCGCAGGCCTCGCGATCAATGCTCTGGCTGCCGCCGGAGAGATATCAATCAGCTGGAAGCACTGGCGCTACGTGCGAGAAGTTGTTGAACAAGCCCTTGAGGGAGTTGTCATGCAAGACCCTCAGGAGCAGGCAGCGCTATCGAAATTGATGCGCTCATACAGCAATCAAGGCGAAGAGCAGATTGCCCTCGATGCCTTGCGCGGGTTGTCCCGCTTCTGGCAGGAATAATCTCCCTGAAGAGCAAGGTATGGCTAGGGAGCTTCGTGGCCCTGTGAACCCTGTGGTCTTGTGCAGACCTGGCGCTGGCGTCGGCGATAGCTCGTACGAGGCCGACCCCGCCTCACCTTGGTGCATACGTTTCGAGCGGTGAGCCCGGCCCTAGCCCCCAGCCAACCCACTGCACACCGCTGCCAACACAGCTTGCCCCCGCTGGCAGGGAACCGGCCAATAACCCCGGGTGTGAACTAGAATGGAGGCGTCCCTCGAACCGACAGCCCCTCACCTATACGAAATACGACATGCGCGCCCTCTCTCTCCTGCTTGCCCTCTTCTTCGCAGCCCCGGCGGCCCGGACCCAGGACTTTTACGACGACACCGTTTTGAGAACGGTCCAGCTCGATTTTGTAGATACGGACTGGTGGAACCAGCTCAAGCAGAACTACGACACGGGGATTTATATCCTGGCGGACATGACCGTCGACGGAGTCGTGCATGCGGGTGTCGGCGTTCGCATCAGGGGCAACACGTCCTACAAGAAGCTGCCCCAGAATTCCCAGAAGGTCTCGTTTGCCGTTCTGGTCGACTACACCGATCCCGACGAGAACGTGTACGGCGCCTACACGCTCAATTTTAACAACGGATTCACCGACCCCACCTTCTGCCGTGAAGTGGCGTACTTCAATTTCATCAACCGCTTCATCCCCAACGGGCGAGGAAGCCACATTAAGTTGATTTGCAACGGCCAGAATTGGGGCGTGTACGCCAATCTCGAAAAATACAACAAGGGCATGTTGGGCCAATTTTTTGATGACGAAGACGGTGTCCGCATCAAGTGCCCCAACACACCGGGCGGCCCCGCCTTGCGCTATCTGGGCTCTGACCCTGCGGACTACCAGCCCGCCTATCAGTTGCACGATGACGGGGGAATGGCGAACCCATGGCAGGTCCTTATCGACGCCAGCAACGCCATTAGCAATGAACCCCTGGCCACCTGGGAGAATATCGATGACGTCTTCGCAGTGGATGCGGCCATGTGGACCCTAGCCTGTGAGAGCCTCTTTACCGACGACGACAGCTATATCAATAAGGGTGCCGACTTCAACGTCTACTACGATCCCGAACACGGCCGCTTGCACCTGCATCAGCACGACGGAAACGAGGGATTCCGAATCTGGAATCAGGGCCCGCTGTACAACAAGAACGATTCGAGCAAGCCCGTTATCAACCGCCTCTGGCAGGTCCCCGAGCTGCAGCAGCGCTACCTCGCCCACCTGCGCACGATGCTCAAGGAGTTTGACTGGGCTCTGTTGGGACCTGTACTTCTGGGCTATCGGACCATGCTTGATGCAGAGGTGCAGGCCGACACCAAGAAGCTCTATTCCTATCAGATGTTCTTCAACAACTTCACCCAGACGGTAAATCTGGGTGGCGGCGGGCCCGGTGGCGGCTCACTGATCGGTCTGCAGGAGTTTGTTGATCAGCGGCGCGCTTACCTGCTGGGACACAACGTTCTCAACCAGATTGTTCCCGTCATCAACTCACTGAACTTGACCGATTCAAGCCCTCTGCCGGGCGAGCTCGTCACCTTGACCGCGAACGTTGACGGATCGGGAGCTGCGGTCGCCAGCGTGACCCTCTACTGGCGCTCAAGCGCTGGACGCTACGCCTCTGAAACCATGTTCGACGATGGCGCGCACGGAGATGGCGCAGCTGGAGATGGCATTTGGGGGGTGGACATTCCGGTCGCGGGCATTGCGGGTGAAACCGTTGATTACTACGTCAGTGCGCGCTCAGCCAGCGGCCCTGGAGCGATGATCTTTGAGCCCGAGTCAAGCGAGATGGCACCCTTGCAGTTCTCCTACCAGTACGGCGCGGGCGGGGTCAAAATCACCGAGTACATGTATTCGGGAACGGACGGCGAGTTCGTCGAACTGACCAACCTCTCCGGATCCAGCATCGATCTCACCGGGTGGAGCCTAGATGACCAAAGCAACATTCCCGGAACCTTCGACCTGTCCGCCGGGGGTGTTCTAGCTGACGGACAATCCCTGGTCATCACCGATGGCTTGGCGACGACCTTCGCCGCAGCGTGGGGTATGTCCTCCAGCGGCATCCTGGGTGGCAATATTGTGTGCCCCTTTGGCCGTAACGACCAAATCAATGTGTACGACGCGAGCGGCGCCCTTGTGGAGAGACTTACCTACGGCGACGAGGATTTCCCGGGCACTGTTCGCGCTAAAGATGCGAGTGCAAATGTGTGCAGCGATGTCCTTGGGGCGGATGACATCACCGCGTGGTCTCTCTCCGTAGCAGGCGATTCTTCGGGGTCGGTGGTTTCTGCAGGGGCCGATCAGGGCAACCCCGGAACTCACGTGACCGTCACCTGCTCAGGTATCGGCACGAGTTACTGTGACTCCAACCCCAACTCCAGCGGCTCGGTCGCGTTGCTTGCGGCTAGCGGAAGCGCGGTGGTGGCGGATAACGCCCTCACCCTGCAAGTGGACTTGCTGCCCCAATCCAAGTTCGGATACATGCTCCTAAGCGACACCCAAGGCTTCGTGGGTCTGTTTGGTGGCAGCCAGGGCAACCTCTGTCTCGGCGGCTCGATCCTGCGTTTCTCCACGAACGTATTGAACAGCGGAGCGGCGGGGTCGGTTTCCTTCTCACCGGATCTGACCGCCCTGCCCCAAGGAACGGTCATCTCTCCGGGCACCCAGTGGAATTTCCAGTTCTGGTTCCGGGACAGCAACCCCGGTGTGACGTCCAACACCTCCAATGGGTTGGCAGTGAACTTCCTCTAGTTCGCCCACTTGCAGATTTGACGAATTTCAACGCCCCGCCGAAATCTCGGCGGGGCGTTTCCCAATTGATGGGTGGTACCTCATTGTCTGGACTATTCAGAAGGGACTATTCTCAAGCATGACCTCCTTGGTACTCGTTCCCCTACTCGTCTTGCTTCTCAACACTTGTTGGGCGGCTCTACTCCTGCTCGGCCTGCCCGGGGCCTGGCTCATGATCGTGACTGCCGGGGTTGCGGATTGGCTCACTCCCGATCGAGTTCTCTTTAGCCCATGGGTGCTGGGAGCCGGTGTGCTCATAGCCATCGCGGGTGAAGGCTTGGAAATCATTGCTTCTGCCAAAGGCGCCAAGGAGGCCGGAGCAAGCAAGCGCGGAGCCTTGGGAGCATTACTCGGCGGCCTACTGGGCGGAATCGTCGGAACATTCATGCTTCCCATTCCCGTCGTCGGAACGCTCGTCGGTGGGGCAGCGGGTGCCTTCGCCGGATCGGCCATCCTGGAGCACGAGGGGGGAGCAGAGGCTAGAGCCGCATTGCGCGTGGGCGGCGGAGCGGCTGCAGGGCACCTAGTGGGCATGCTGGCCAAATTCGGATCTGCGGTAGCCGTGTGGGTTTTGCTGGCCGTGACCGCTTTCTTGCCCTGAATTCGGCGCCTAAGCCTCACGGAACTCGAGAACCGAATGGGGCTCGCTGGGCTGGGGGCAGTAGGGTCCGGGCATGAATGCACGGGTAAAGCGTGGAGTCAGCTGGACGGCGGGCATTGTCCTCGCAGCTCTCGTCGCACGGGTGTTCTTCGCTTCGCACAAGGGATTGGTGCTCGACGAATTCCACACCCTGTTCCATGCCAGCCGTGAGAGTGTTGGGTCTCTCCTAGAGAGCTTGCGCAGTGACAACCACCCGCCCCTTGCCGTCCTGCTGGTTCGAGCATCACGAGCCCTCTTCGGAGACAGCCCGCTGGCTCTGCGCCTACCCGCCATCTGCTGCGGGTGCCTGGAAATGGTGCTCGTAGCGAGCATGGCCCGCCGGTGGCTCGGTATGGGCACGGCGCTGGCCGTGGGATTAGTGGCCGCCTCCAGTCTTCACCTGGACTTCTCCACCCAGGTACGCATGTACGCCTTGCTCAGCTTCAGCATCGCCGGTCTCTTGCGGAGCCTGCTGAATGCGATGGAGCAAGAGGGACGACACTGGTGCCTTGCGGGGTGGATCGTGTTGGGCGTGCATGCCCACTACTACTTCTTCCTCTACGGAGCGCTCTTGGTGGCAATGGCCCTGGGCCTGATGCTGGGAGAAGCTCGAGGGCGGGCGCGGGTGCGAGCCCTTATGCCCGCCTTGGGCCTAGGTGTTGCACTGTGCTTACCATGGTGCCTATGGGGTCTCACGCAGCAGATGAACCACGGCCTTCCGCCCGGTGGCGACGACCTTGGCTGGCAGGGATTGGCAGAGGCCATGGTTCACCTCTTGTTCCTCAACGTCCGAATCGGGGGGGAAGAATTACGATTGGTGTTCATCGCGCTCGCCGGGGTCGGCCTCGGGTTAGGCGCCTTCGGGGCTTGGTCCTTGATGCGAGAGCGCTCTCGGCGAGCGGTCGGAGTTCTCCTCGCAACGGCAGCATTCGGAGTTCCCCTCATTGCCTTCACCCTGGCCACCCTGATCCCCCGCGCGGGCTTCACCTGGCATTACATTTTGCCATCCCTGCCAGCCCTCGCACTCTTGATCGCACGCGCGAGCAAGATTGGGTTGCCCACACAGCTAGCGTCCGCAGCGGTTCTCGCAGGGGCGTTGGTGCTCAGCACCCTGAATCTCCGTAGCCCAGGAACGGAAGACTATCCCGGAGCAGTGGGCCTGATCCTGGATGAATATCAGGCCGGCGACCTGGTTATCTGCGTCGAGTGGCAGCCACCCCTCTTCCCCATCGGAATGCCCTGGGATTACTACTCCGGCCGCCTCAGAGCTAAACCGCCCGAGAGAGAGGAGATGAATGGCACTCACTTACGCCGACCTAGCAGGCTGAACAGCGCCTCCCGGGTCTTCCTGCTGGCCTCCCGTCTCCCCAAGGAACATGGCCTGATCGGACTCCTGAGGGAGCAGTTTGCGCTTCGCGAACACACCAATTTCGGCTTCGGACGCGAGGTCTATCTGTACTCACGCCGGGATTAGCTCTCGGCTCGCACGCCCTTCGCCGCGAACGCTATAATGCTCGGCTAGAACTCACCCGTTCAGGTCTCAACCAACAGCCATGCCCGCACTCGTGACCCAACAGAAACCCACTTTCGACGCTCTCGCCAAGAACTTCCATCATTGGGAGACCATCGGCGATCTCACGGACCAGTGCATCGACCTGATGCTGAACCTGCGCCAGAGCGGGCACCCAGGCGGATCGCGCTCCAAGGTGCCCATGATGGTTGCGGCAACCCTAGGCGCGGGCATGCGCTGGGACGTCCGCCGACCTGAACACGGGTGCGGTGACCGCTATGTACTCGCAGCCGGCCACTGCAATCCGGGTACGTATGCGATGCTCGCGGTTTACAACGAAGCCCTGCGCATCATGCACGCGCGCACCGGCGATGAGCGCTATCTCGTCCCTAACAGCGAGGAGCGCATGCTGACCTTCGAGGATCTGCTGTACTTGCGCCACAATGGACAACTGCCCGGACACGCAGAGATGGAGGGCAAGACACTCTTCTTCAAGTACAACACCGGCCCCTCCGGGCACGGTGCGCCGGCCGCTCTGGGCGAGGCCGTAGCTCTCAAGCACGCTGGCTCCAAAGCAAGGGTCTTCGCCATGGAGGGCGAGGGCGGGCACACCGCCGGTTGCCACCACGAAGTCAAGAACTCCGCCTACGGGTTGGGGTTGGACAATCTGATCTACCTCATGGATTGGAACGATTTCGGGATCGACCCTTTCCCTAATACCGACGTCGCCTACGGCGGACCCCAGGATTGGTTTGAAGGCTACGGCTGGCGCGTCACTGGAGCAGAGGACGGCACCGACTACGCCCAACTCACCCGCGCGCTCTTAGATATCGTCCACGCTGATGAGACGGATGGTCGTCCGGGTTGTGTCTGGTTCAAGACCCGCAAGGGCCGTGGATATCACATGTACGACGCACCATCCCATGGGAAGAGCCACGCCCGCAATTCCGATGGCTTCTGGAAGTGCCGCGCGGACTTCCAGGGTAAGTACAACGTTGAGTTTGAAGGATTCGGTGACACAACCGATGGTGGAGAGGAAGCCTGTCGCGAACAAACACGTGGGTGGTTTGACACGGTCTTCAGCGTTCTCCGCGAGCAAGAAGGGCTGGTTGAGTATCTGGCCAACACTCTCGTGGGTTTGGGAGAGTCCCTCGACGATCCGGGGTTGCAGGATTCCATTCATGTAGACCCCGCACGCAACCTGGCCGCAGACCTCTCCTGGCTGGATCAGGACAAGCTCCCGGCGGAGCTCTTTGTTGAGCCAGGCACCAAGTGCGCCAACAAGGACGGGCTGGCCAAGTTCGGCTCATGGGTAAACGCCCTTGCCAAAGAGCAAATGGGAAGACCACTGGTACTCGCCTGCTCCGCGGACCTAGCCGACTCCACTTCGATCTCCGGGTTTGCCAAAGACTTCGGCGACCGGCCGGGCTTCGGCTGGTACGACCGCAACTCCAATCCGACGGGCTCTCTCCTTCCCCAACAGATCACCGAGTTCACCAACGCCGGCCTGATGTGCGGTGCAGCCACGGTCAACCTGCACCCTGAACCCGAGAAGGAATTCTTGGGCTATTGGGGCACGTGCTCTACCTATGGAAGCTTCTCGTACTTGAAGTACGGGATGATGCGCCTGTTCAGCCAACTCACCCAAGACTGCGAGTTGAAGACGGGCAAGGTTATCTGGATCGCAGGTCACTCAGGACCTGAGACCGCCGAGGACTCGCGTACGCACTTCGGTGTGTTCGCACCGATGGTGACCCAGATGTTCCCCGAGGGACACATCATTAACCTTCACCCGTGGGAAGCCAACGAGGTCGCGCCGTGTCTTGCTGCCGCGTTGCAATCCGACAGGCCGCTGATTGCCCTTCACCTGACGCGCCCGGGCGTCGAGTCCCCTGATCGGGATCGGCTGGGTATGCCCTCCTATAGTGAGGCGGCCAAGGGCGCCTACGTGATCCGCGACTACGACCCCACGCGCCCCAAAGAGGGAGCCATCATTATTGAGGGAACCAGCCCCATGGCGTCGATCGTCAGCCTGCTGCCTCGCTTCGATGCGGGTGAAGGGCCGAACGTGAAGCTGGTCGCTGCCATTTCCTACGAGCTCTTCAAGATGCAGCCCAGGGAGTACCGCAATACCGTCTTGCATAAGACCGAGTGGATTGACTCAACCGTCATATCCAACGGTGCACGGATCGGCATGCACTACTGGCTCTCCTCCAAGGTTGCTGAAGAGTACGCCATGACCTCGGACTGGGATAACCGGTGGCGCACCGGAGGCTCCCTTGACGAGGTCATCGCTGAAGCGCACTTGGACCCCGATTCCCTCTGGGAGGGTATCAGTCGGTTCGCGCGGGATCGCGAGGTTCGACTCGGCCGCCTCGCCCACCCTTAGCGGGTCAGTCGGAGCCGTTCGATAATGTGTTGGTCGGCTGGGGCGTAGCGCTCGATCCAATCTGCAGCGTGCAGGTAGAGCTGGGCTTGATCCTGGCACCGCAGGCCGGCCCCGCCAGCCGTCAAGGCCTGCTGAACTCTCGCTGCGCTGAATCCGATCAGGTCGGGCACCAATCCTCGTGCCTCAAGGATGCCCGCTGCATCTACCTGTTCGGGCAGACCGGGCTCACCAAACCACATGGGAAGACCGGCCAGTTCCTGCATCGGCCAGCCGTCTTCTCCTGCAGGCGCCGGCACGACCACGATCAACGCGCCATCTTCGAAGCCCGCATTAACGCGCTCCGCCGTTTGGTCCCCCACAAAGAGGATCGGCTCAGCCGCCTGGCGTGGACGAACGACCATGGGGTCCACGGCCAATACCAGAAGATGGCCCGCTCGCACCTTTGGCCGTTCAGCTCGCCACCAATGGGTAAAGGGCTGATCAACACGGAAGGGAATCGCCACAAGCAGATCCCATACGCCGCGCTGCCCCTGATCCGGAGTTGCCGCGATCGGCGCGTCGGTGGGATCTTCGGGGCCCCTGAGGCCACCCACGGCCACGGCACCGACCATCAAGCATGCGCCCAAAAGCGCTGCGCCTCTCCAGTGTTTCATCGGATTACCTCCAAGTCATCCAATCCCAATCGTCCCTCATTTGAACCATGGCCCGGACCCAAATCGAAACGCACCGCCTCGATGCGGGCAAGGTTGAGCCCCGTTCCATCCGCCAGGAAGTCGCTCAACCTAATGCGAATGGTCTCGAACTCGTTGCCCCAACCCGCACCCGGACCGAGCCCCGTGCGCTGGTAGGGTTCAGCAATGCCGCCTCCATATGCGTCGATAACTATCGTGCTTGTCACGCCCAGGGTGTCGCGAAGGCTGACTTCAAAGGCCACGTGTTGAAGGGCAGCAACAGTAAGTGGGTGCCTAGTTCCCTGACATGCGCGGAAGGAAAGGTAGGTGTCATCGGCAAAATTCGACTGCGCTGGATCCACGGCCCACTCGATGAAACTCGGCACACCATCGAATGAAAAAACCATCCCCATCTGTTTGTCCGCCTTGCGTACGTTGCGGGTCATTCCATTGAAAGGGTCTGTTCCGTCCCAATCGAGAGAGCCGTTCTTGTCGTCTAGGCGCCCTTCACTTACATCGGTCACATTAAACGTGACACTCTGGCCGGAACTGGAAAGGCCTAGCCCTTCGTTGGCTTGGAAGTCATCGATTACGAACACCGCAGGGCCTTCCTTTTCGTGAAACTCCAAGTTAACGACGATGCAGCCATTGCCGTTAGGTGGCGCACTGATCGGTTGGAATGATTCGTAGTGCCGCCAGAGAAAATCTCGCCCTGCGGGCCCTCCGCCCACGACATGATCCACGAGAGGCAGCAAGTACCCCTTGACGATGGAATGCACCTTCCCTGGGCCATTCAAGCAAGGGCCACTTGCCCACCAGTTGCCGCCGCCGTTGTGAAAGACCCCATGTCCAGCTCCTTGGATTGTGGTCGACATCTTGTCGCCTTCGGCGCGCTCGAGGATCGTGTAGGGCTCTTGCCCACTGCCGGGCGCGCCCGCCACGTCCGCGTCGGCGCTGCCAATCCATAAGTGATAGGGCACCTCGTGCGGAAGGACCTTGTTCTTATCCAAGAAGGTCGTTGGCGCAATACTCGACACCAAACGAATATCCTGCCACGAAAATTGCGTGGGCACGTTCTCGCCGTCGATGAGTCGGTCGTAAGCGCGCACCACTCCCTCCCCACCTCGGCTATGCCCGATCCAAATGATTTGTTTTCCGTCCACGAAGCCATCCAGGACGCCCGCGGCAATCACCCCCAGGTTTCCTAGAAAGTGCTCCGTGTTGTCGATAGTCGTGAGCGATGCCGTCTCGATCCCGGGTTGGGTGTTGTTCGAGTGGCTCATTACCACATAGCCGTAGGAGGCCATGTGTTCGCCGATGTGGTCGTACCAACGGTAGTCATGCCCATTGCCGTGGCTGACTACAACTAGAGGGCGCGGTCCCAGGCTGGCTATGTTCGTGGGATAGAAAATGTTCTGTTTCAGCCAAGCGCCACCGTTGTATAGCAGAGCACTTACAGGCTCCGGGCCAAGAATGGCTGTGTCGCGCACGACATAGAATCCCGCCTCCGCCGAGTACCCATCGATGACGTCACCGGGGCCTAAGAGTCCATCTGCATTCGCGTCAAACACCACGTCATAGCCCACGCCGAGTTCGAGTTCCTTCGTTCCACTCAGCGTCCCCTTGGCCAAGGTAAACGTGTTGGCCTGAGTCCCGCCCGGTTGGATGGCCACGGGGGTGGGGGCACCGCGTACGTCCAGCAGTTGTGGGTCCACGTCCCAACGGGCCTTGCCCTTTGCCGCAACGACGTAGAGGTCCCCCGTGACGCCAACCAACCATGGAAAACGAGTCGAGTCCAGGGCCGCACGCACCCGGGCGCCTTCATTCATGCTCGCGATATATTCAAACCAGGGGTAGGTCGAGAGCTTGTTCCCCGCGAGTTGGGCAAGTGTTGGCCCGCTTGCTCCCGGGGCCTCAAAAGCGACGTCCAGGGCATTGGAAAAGTTGGCGCCAGTGCCACAGGGGCCCAACGGATCTCGATACCAAGCCTGGAAGCTCCAAGTCGAGCCCGCGAGGATCTGCCCTCCCAGACCAAACCCTTGACTCAGGCCGATGGGATTCACCAGGGAGAGCTGTCCCGATGGATTGGACTTCTGAACGGGAAAGCGCCAAAGCCCTGAAGCCCCCGGGCCAATGCACATGAGTCCGTCCCCAGTTGGCGTGCCTGCCTTTTTAGTGCCCATGAATAGCAGCCCGAACTTGCCACGGTCCACGCCGCTTACCGTCAGGGTCAGGTCGTCCGCAAATAAGTCCCCCGACCCTGACGCCGACAGGAGCGCCCCCGTACCGGGATCACCATCTTTCCCAAAATTCCCGCACCCCGCCGAGGAATCGTCGTTTCCGCAGGGGCACCCGGTACCGAAGCAGTAGGAGCTGCCAATCTGCCCGAAGCCGGGCGCGGCGGCGAGAATAGTAAGCAGGCAGGTGGCTAGGAGGAGGCGGATCATTGCGGTCGCCGGACTAATGCGGCACGCATCCATTGCACTCCGGATTCTCGCTTTCCGATAGCTCCAACCTAGCTCATACGAGGGGCAGGAGTTGAGCCAGATCGCGGTAGGGCTGCATGGTGTTGTAGAGCTGCGCGGAGACGCGCAGCAGCCGTCCGGGGGGCGCAGGCCACGACATGATCGGAACTTCGATTCCGTGCGTCTCAAATAGGACACGCTGAACGGGGTCCATTTCCCATACTCCCGCCGGGGCGTTCGGGTCCCCCGGGGGCAAGGGGACGCTGGCCAGGGCGCCGATCATCTCCGGGGGTGAGGGCTCGGGAACATCCAGTGCCTCGCAAAGCAACTCCCTGGCCGCAAGCGCCTGACGTTTGTGGCGATCCCAAATGGCAGGCCAGCCGCCGTCTACCAAACCTCCAAAGAACTCGATCGCGGTAGGGACCACCAAGAATGCCGTTGGGTCGTCGGTCCCTACCCAGCCAAACTCCACCTGAAAAAGACTGCGGTCTGTGCGATGAGCATTGGCTCCATGGCTGATCACCGTCGGCCGCACGGATTCCTGAAGATCCTTGCGCACGTGCAGTAAACCAGACCCCTTGGGTGTGCAAAGCCACTTGTGGCAGTTGCCGGTGTAGTAGGCAGCACCAATCTCGTCGAGGTTCAACCTAAGCATGCCGGGACCGTGAGCTCCATCGACCAGAGTCTCCACCCCC
>JAPKBO010000252.1 GCA_028823395.1 Planctomycetota bacterium
CGATCGTTGGGGTAAACACTTTCCGGGATCCCAAGGGTTCGCCGACCGTGATCCCTGATGAGGTGATCCGATCCACCACAGAAGAAAAGGATTACGCCGTGGATTCCGTCCACGCCTTTGAGGCCCGCAACGAGTCCCGTACCCCGGAACAACTCCAGGCCTTGCAGAGCAGCGCGATCGGAGGGGGTAACGTGTTCGACACCCTGCTCGAGGCGTCCAAGGTTGCGAGCCTGGGCCAGCTTTCTGCTGCCCTGTACTCGGTCGGGGGCCAGTACCGCCGCAACATGTGAAAGCCCGCGCGACCAACGCGGATTTTCAAGACTCCTGAAGCGGGCCTCAGTCCTCTGGATCTGCGAGACGCTTCCTCTCATCTTCTAGGTCGTCGAGTTTCACACCGTCAGTGATCCATGCCGGCGCAGGGTCCCCCTTCAGGTAATGGCCGAACCACTCCAGGATCCTGCGGTGGTAGTCGCGGCGATTGGCATCTTCGCGCAGTCCGTGGCCCTCACCCTCATAGACCAGCAGCACCATCTGCTTGCCGGCTCGACGCGCGTAGTTGTAGAACTGAGTTCCTTGATCCCAATCGACAGCACCATCTTCATCGCCGAACGTCATCAGTATGGGCGTGTTGAGTTCATGCACTCTTTCCATCGGTGAGCTGCGTCGGTGGGCCTCGGGATCCTCCCAGTAGGGGACCTCCATCCGGCCTTGGCCCGTCTCCCAGTGGCTGGTCTCGGGTATTCCTCCCGCCCAGTGGATTTGGCCCATGAAACTCACGAAGTCGGTCAGCGGTGCGCCCGCAACGGAGGCCGCGAAGATGTCGGTGCGCGTCGGCAGGAAGGCTGCCTGATACCCACCCCATGAATGACCGATCAAGCCGACACGCTCCGGATCGACCAGGCCTAGCTCTACAACTTTGGCGACGGCGGGTCGCACGGCATCGAGAGCGCTGGGACCGGGCTCGCGAGCGCGGTACACAATGTCTGGGAGGAGTACGAAGTAGCCCGCCTGTGTCCAGACGACCTGGTTGTAGTAGTCGGTATCGCTGGGTCCCCTCCACCTGTGGAGCTCCTGCGACAGTTTCTCGTAGGTGTAGACAATCATGGGGGCGCGAACGGAGGGGTCATGATTGGCTGGATACAGAAGGCAACCCTGTAGCGGTACGCCCGCATCGCTGGTCCACTCGACGAGCTCGGCGCGCGTCCAGTGAAACTCGTCGATGAAGTCGTTCGTCGAGGAGACCTGCCTGGGCTGGGTGAGGTCTGCGTCAGAGGTAAACCAGTCAGGAGAGTCGTCTCGGGCGCCGACACGAAAGACGTAGACGTCCGCCTCTTTGGCTTTGCTCAGGCCTCCGACACCTTTGGGCAGGTCGAGTAGGGGCTGTGCCGACTCCTCGCTGGGATCGAGCCTCGAATAGCCTTGCCGCTCCGTCCAGTCGCCTCGGAAATGGAAGTACATGGGCTTTCCACGGTCATGAGCCGGCTCATCGGAATCGAGGTCGAGAAGTCGGTGCTTGCGTTGGTCCTCGGCACCGCGCGTCAGGCGCGTGCCCCCGCTGCCATCGAGCGCAACCTGCCAGACGTCGAAGCGGTCATGCAGGAGCACCGCCGCATCGTCCTGCAGCCATCCGCTGACTCCGTAGGGAGGACGGAGGTCGGTGGGAGTGTCGTACTCGGTGTTGCCGAATTGTGCTTCAACGTGCTTGGTCAAGGCCACGTGGCTGGATGCGATCAGATCGTCAACCCAATAATCTGTGCCATCGAATGAAAGGATGTACCTACCTCCCGTGCTTGCCCAGGAGTAACGCACCCTTTCCAGGAGCAGGTGGCGCTCGCCGGTTTCGGTGTCGGTGATCCACAGGTCATGGTATGGGCGACCAAACATCTGACCCCAGGCGTAGGGCGCAGTGTCTCGCTCCAGCGCGTGATCCCAACCCTCGAGGAGTTCGTGGCGATTAAGAAGATCTTCGGTGACGCGCACGAGGCGGTCGCTCTCCAAGTGCCAGACCCCGGTCAGTGTGCGGCTCGAGTTGCGGCCCTGCGAGCTCTTCTGCTGCGGGTAGATGTGCAGATCGTTGCTATGCCAGATTTGCAGTCCGGGGAGGTCGAGGTCTTTATCTTTCGACTTGCCAGGACCCGCTTTTTCCGTGCTGGCTTCTTCGGTGTCCTCCTCATCGACTTCATCCGGGGCCTCAGGTTCTCCGCCCTCTTCATCCCCAGCATTTCCCTTACGCGGCTTTAAGCCCACTGAGATGCGGCTCCCATCTTTGGACCAGCGCGGGCCCCCGAAGCCGGACACAAGCATGTCGTCCTCGATACCGGCAGCGGTAGGGTCGAGTACACGTGGCGCTCCGGATGAGTTCTCTACATCGATCCAAGCCAGCGCGACGTACTCCGTCTCTTCTTCGTCTTCACCCTTCCCCTCTTTCTTGCCGCCGTCTCCTTCTTCTTCTTCTTCCTCCCCGAGCACGCTTCGAAGCACCGCGAGATCTGAGGAATCCTCGCGCCAGCGCAGTCCGGAGTACTCGGACTTGGAGGCATCCAGGTTGCGCACCCGGTTAGTCTCGGCCTCGACCACCTGCACTCCATTACCCGCATCCGAGCCGGTCTTCATCGCGATCGCTAACAACGGAGCACCCTCACACCAGGAGAATGAGTCGACGTTACCAAGCGTCAACTCACTGTCCCGTTCCAGGTCGAGGAGGCGGAGGTCGGCACCTTTCCCATCTGCGTCTTTTGCCGGGTAGCCGTGCAACGCGAGGAACCGGCCGGTCTCATCAAAGGAAAACTGCGCAACGCCTAGAAACTCGCGTTGATCGTCGTTACCCAGCCCACGCAAAACGCAGTCAGACCGTATGGGCTCTTTCTTTTCGCGCAGCCGCTTGGCCTCGGCTTCGGAGACGCTTGAGGACCAGGCCACCCAAGCGCCGTCGGCAGAGAAGGTGGCGCGGTTGGCCCAGGGGATTGTCAGCTCCTCGATCGTGTCGTCTGCGAGGGACAAGATGTGGAGCTCGCGTGTCTTGTCGACGCGGTTGATCTCATACGCGAACCAATGGCCGTTCTCAGAGAGCGTTCCGCCACGGAGCGCCTCAAATTTCCCGTAATCGGCCGGCTCGAGCAACCGCGGCTCCGCGGGTACAGGAGCTTCGGGCGTTGGGAGATCAGGATCGTCCTGTGGGAGCACGGCGCTTTCCGGCTCTACTGTGTTGGCCTCTTGCGGCATACCCGCGCAGGCGCAGTCCAATATGAGCGCGGCCAGGGTGAATGTGATGGTGGGACACGAGGGGCGGTGGGTATGCATGGTTCGCGTATGATAGCCTGCGATCCCGCCAGCGGGTTCCAAGGTGTTGACCCCCTGCTTGTGGCCTCCTTATGACGACCGCTCTAATCGTTTCTCGCTACAAAAGATGAGGTAACCGTGAGTGCTCAGTCTCATGAAGGGAGTGAAGTGTTTCCGTCCGTGACCCGCGCCCAGTGGCGCGAACGTGCGGGGCCGGCTGCCGCCCCCGGTGCACTATCCACCCAAGAGGACCGGCCGATGGGCGCACCCTTGGGCGGGCGCTACTCGAGGGGTTGGTTGCGCATCGCTGCCCTTCACCCTGATGGGTCAGGCGCAGACGAGGCATTGCACCGAGGGAGCCAGGGCCTGGAGCTCTCCTGGTCCGAGGGTTGTTTTGACGCACTCCCCGACCTTGAGCCAACGACTCCGCTAGTGATGCAATCGCACTGTGATGGCTTGGCCGTACTGGATGCATTTGGGATGCGCCCCGGCATATTGCACATGGGTTTTGACCCCCTTGGCAGTCTGGCCAGGGATGGCTATGGGGCTCGGGAGTGGGAGGGGTACCTTCAGCAGGTGCCCGATGTGGTGCAGTCAGGAGTTCAGCGTCAGCCTTCAGGACGCGCGCTGCGTTTGGATACCGGCGCCTGGCAGGGGGCCGGCGCAGACCTTGCACTGGACTTGGCCGCAAGCGTCACAAACCTGTTGGAGACCTTGCGCGCCGCCGAGGCAGGCGGGGTAGGGCCCGATGCCGTGGCCAGTCAACTTGTCTTTGCCGTGGCGGTCGGATCCGACATCATGGATGAGATAGCGCGCATGC
>JAPKBO010000253.1 GCA_028823395.1 Planctomycetota bacterium
TCAGGTTGGAGAGTGCATCGGATTTCTAATCCGATTGGTCTTTATCAGGCGGTTGATCGCCTGACTTATTCGCGATCTGATACGCAAAGAACGTGATCATTAAAATGACGGCAACCTTCGAAAACGATGCAGGGTCTCCAGACCACGCGGAGAAGACATAGTCGGCCAAGAAAAAAACTGCGGCCATGCCCACCGCAATCAGAAAAGTTTTGATGTTTGTGTTCATTCTTATGCTCCCGGCGAATGTAGTGGCGGAGCCCAAATCTTACCAACTTCCAACTCCAGCGGAGGATTTAGCGTTGATGGGACTCCTGTTGAGCTAGTTGGAGGGAGACCTCTAGGCCTCCTACAACCACTCCCCGCAGTGTTTGCATTTCTTGGTAGTGGAGTCGCGTCCCGCACCGTAGGGGCTCCTTGGAGTTTTCTGGCAGTAGCGCTGGCCCTGGGTGGCGTCCTTCCATCAGAACGAGCAACACGCCCCTTTCGCAGGTGGATGCTCTAGCATGGTCCCCATGCAGCAGTCATTTCTCATGGGGCCGGTAGTCCTTCTCTGCCTAGGTATCGCCTTGTGCGCACAGGACCCTGAGCCCGTAGGCGGCGTGTACTTCGCCAACGGCGTGAAGGTAGGAGAGGTCACTTCATCGTCGGCGATCATCTGGACGAGGCTCACCGCAACACCCGAGCGCAACATTGAAGGGATCCCCTGGCCCGACAGAGCCGACGCCGTTCCCGCGGGCCGTACCCTCGGGGACATGCGGGACAGCGTGATGGGAGTCGCCGGGGAAGTGCGCGTCCTGTGGTGGCCCAAGGGCGCTGCCGGTGTGCGCAGCTCCAGCGGTTGGGCGGCGGTCGACCCGCGAGCAGACTTCACCCACGCTTTCGACCTGAGCGACCAGCTGCGTTCGGCGACGGTCTACGAGATGATCGTCGAGGGTCGGGCCACCGGTTCGCAGAAGGCCCAGTGTTCCCTGCCCATCTCCTTCCGCACGGCGCCCGAGGTCCAGCAGTCGGCCCCGGCCACCTTCACCGTGATCACGGGGCAGGACTTCACTCGGCGTGATGACCCGCAGGAAGGGCACCGGATCTACGCTTCCATGGGCAAGCTGGACCCGGATTTTTTCGTGCACACGGGCGACGTGGTCTACCACGACAAGCCCGGTCCTCTGGCGAGGTCCCAGGAGCTCGCACGCTACAAGTGGAACCGCATGTACGCCCTGCCCCTGCAGCGCGCATTCCACGCCCGGGTTCCGGCCAGGTTCCTGCGCGACGATCACGACGTACTCAAGGACGACTGCTGGCCGGGCCAGTCCTACGGTGACCTGACATGGGAACAGGGCCTGGCCGTGTTCCGCGAGCAGGTGCCCACGGGGCCGAGACCCTATCGGCGCCTGCGCTGGGGCAAGGACCTGGAGGTCTGGTTCGTGGAGGGACGCGAATTCCGTAGTCCCAACACGCTTGCCGATGGCCCTGACAAGACCATCTGGGGAAGCGAACAAAAGGCCTGGTTTCGGCGTACCTTCGCAGCATCCGATGCCACCTTTCGTGTGCTCGTCTCTCCGACCCCAATCCTCGGTCCCGACCGCTCGAGCAAGCGCGACAATCACGCCAACAAGGCCTTCCGCCACGAGGGCGATGAGTTGCGGACCTTCCTGGCCCAGCAGGAAAATGCTCTCGTCATCTGCGGCGATCGTCACTGGCAGTACGTGTCACAGGATCCCGACACCGGCTTGCGTGAGTACTCATGCGGACCCACGACTGACAAGCACGCGGGGGGATTCTCGAAGAAGAACCAATCGGACGTACACCGCTTCCTGCGGGTGGCGGGCGGGTTCCTATCAGTAAGCCTCGAGTACCAGGAAGACCTGCCCCGGCTTGTCATGCGCCACCACGATGTGGCCGGGCAGGTTGTGCATGAGGATGCGCACGAGGCGCGCTAGGATCTGACCATGAACCCCGCACTATATTTCCTTCTTCTGGCCCTGTGTCCCGTGGGCGCTGGCCTGTCCCCTGCCCAGGATGACCCCGTCAACTACGACGAGGCGAAGGTGCCAACCTACGACCTACCCGATCCTCTGGTCATGGAGGACGGCACGCCCGTCGAGACGCCGGAGCAGTGGTACGAGCATCGGCGGCCGGAGCTCTTGCGTCTGTTCGAGGAGCACGTCTATGGACGCACGCCCATACAGTCACTCAAGATCCGGGCCGTGGTGATGAATGAATGCATGGCCTTCGCGGGCCGGGCTGTGCGGCGGGAGGTCGACCTGATCGTGCCCGGGAAGCCGGATGGTCCTATTCGCCTTCTGATCTACAGTCCCGTTAAGGCGCAAGGTCCGTCACCGGCGTTCCTGGCTCTCAACTTCATGGGCAACCACTCCATCCAACCCGACCCGGAGATCAAACTCTCTACCCAGTGGATTCGAGACCGGGCCGGGCATGGCATCGAGAAGAATCGGGCGACGGAGGCCTCGCGGGGCAAGCTCTCTTCGCGCTGGCCAGTGGAGCAGATCCTGGCGCGCGGCTACGCTGTGGTGACGGCCTACTACGGAGACATCGATCCGGACTTCGACGACGGGTTCGCCAATGGTGTCCATCCTGCTCTGGGCTCAATGTCCGGTGCTGAACGGAAGCCAAACGAGTGGGGTTCCATCGGGGCCTGGGCCTGGGGCCTGTCGCGTGCCCTCGACTTCCTCGAGGGTGATGCACTGCTCGACGCCGGGCGTGTGGCCCTCTTGGGTCACTCGCGCCTCGGCAAGACCGCGCTTTGGGCGGGCGCCACCGACAAGCGCTTCGCTCTGGTGATCTCCAACAACTCCGGTTGCGGAGGGGCCGCCCTCAGCCGGCGCCGCTTCGGTGAGACAGTGGCCCGTATCAATCACATCTTCCCGCACTGGTTCTGCGAGCGATTCCGCGCCTACAACGGGCACGAATCCGACCTGCCCGTGGATCAGCATCAGCTGATCGCCCTGATCGCGCCGCGGCCCGTACTGATCTGCAGCGCCGAAGAGGACCACTGGGCCGATCCCCAGGGCGAACTTCTGGCCGCCCGCGCCGCCGCCCCGGTCTTCCGCTTCCTCAAAGCCACGCCCCCGGTTCACCGCCTGCGCGCCGGCAAGCACGACGTGACGACCGAGGACTGGACGGCCTACATGGACTTCGCAGACCGTGAGCTGTGAGGGGCGTCAGCACTTTCGGCCTCCGCCGACCGTGTGAGCTAGTCGCTACTTCTTAGGAAGGGGTGCGATCTTCTTGCTAGCTTTGCAAGTGCCCTCGCGTACCTGTGACTCGGTGTGCTTCAGAGGTTGAGGGCGATCACACCACCGACCACGGCGGCCACTGCTAATAGCAGGCTGATGGGCCACCACCACAGAAACCTCTTTTGAACGAGCATGAAGCGAAGCCCGATCGCGATGGCTGCCAGGTTGGCAACACCCGCAACGATCAACAATAGAAGTCCAAAATCCGCCAGGTGATTCGATGCATTGCCGGTGCGCCCGAGGACCAAAGAGACCCCTCCCAGCAACGCACCCCCGCCGACGATCCCCATTGCCACGGCAATGGCAAAAAACCTACCACCAGGATTGTCTGGTTCGTTGCTAGCCATGGATCGATCCTAACACCAACTCACTGCGACGAAGTCCATGAGGAGGGCAATTGGGACGAGTTTCATAGCTCAAACATCCTACCTGATCGGACTCTGAGGCAAACCCGAGGCAAATCAGCCTTCCCCTTCCAAGTCAACCCTCAACGACACATCTGAAACCAGGTGTTTGAGCTCACACGATCTCGAGGGACATAGGCTTTGAAAACCGGCGCGGGGCTACCTTCCAGGGGTTCGATTCCTCCCGCCTCCGCCAACCTGCTCTCAATGGGGTTTAAGCAAGCTCCAACAAGCCTCGCGTCCCGGAAAGGCACGCTACGGCGTCTGGTTCGGGCTATTCACAACTCCATGGATGCCACAGGCAACAGCCCCGAGGCCGCGCTTGCGCGTGGGGTTAGAATAGACGGGGTAATCCTCTCGGAGAATCACACTCATGAACATGATCACACAACACTTCCGGCTACTTGCCTTGTCTGCAACACTGGCTGTTC
>JAPKBO010000254.1 GCA_028823395.1 Planctomycetota bacterium
GCTGGGCTACTTGACGGCTTCGGCGCCACCGACAATGTCGAGTAGCTCCTTGGTGATTTTCTCTTGGCGGCGACGGTTATAGATACCGCGCAACTCGGACTGCATGTCATCGGCTGCGTCGGTCGCGTTCTTCATGGCGAAGCGGCGACTGGCGTACTCCGAAGTCAGGGCCTCGAGCAGCGCGTTAAAGATGCGCGTCTCGAGGTACTTTGGAATCAGGTGATCGAAAATGGCGGCGGCATCCGGCTCGAGCAAGGTCTCACCACCCGCGACCGCACCCTCTGACTCAAGGTCCCCAGCTGCGACAGGCAGGAAGGGCACGTTGCAGGGTCGGTACTTAGCCATGGTCTCGAAGGCGGTATAGAACAGCCGCACGTCGTGGTACTTGCCGCTCTCAAACTCGTTCACCAGCATGCGCGCGGTGATCGAAGCGTTGGCGTAGTCGATTTGCTCCAGAGGCGGCTCCTCGATGAAACGCTCGATTTGGAAATCGCGGCGGTCCATGTAGGCGAATCCCTTGCGGCCATAGACCAGGTAGTCCACCTCGCGCTCATGTTGCTTGCGCCAGGTCTCAACCGTACGCAACAGACTTGAGTTGTAGGCCCCGCAGAGGCCACGGTCGGAGGTCACGACCAAGGCGAGGGTACGCTCGCCTGCGCCCGGCTTAAAGAGCGGGCGCTCGGCCACGGCATCCCCTAGAACGGCTGAAAGACGGGCCACTAGCCCGCTAATCTCCTCCGCATAGGGGCGCGAGCACAGGGCTCGGTCCTGAAAGCGACGCAGCTTCGTCGTCGCCACCATTTCCATGGCGCGCGTGATCTGCTTGATGTTGCCAACGGAGGTGATCCGCTGCTGGAGTGCCTTGATGCCTGCCATGAGTCTAGGCCTGGATCTGCGCCTTGACCGCGGCGATAGCCCCATCGAGGACCGCCTTGGTCTCCTCGGGAATATCCTTCTTGGCCGTAAGGATCTGATCGGCCACCTCGGGGTGGGAGTCGTTGACGTACTCGATAAGCGCCTTTTCAAACTCGGCCAACTGACTGACGGCTAGATCATCCAGGGCTCCAGTGGAGCCGGCGTAAAGAATGACGACCTGGTCGGTCACCTTGACCGGCAGGTACTGGCCCTGCTTCAGAATCTCCACGAGGCGCTCCCCGCGGGTCAATTTTGCTTGGGTGGCGGCGTCCAGGTCGGAACCGAACTGGGCAAAGGCCTGCAACTCGCGGAACTGGGCCAGGTCCAGGCGCAGGGAACCGGCAGTCTTCTTCATAGCCGGGATCTGCGCCGCACCCCCCACTCGTGACACCGAAATACCCGCGTTTACCGCGGGCCGGATGCCGGAGTTGAACAGGCTGGACTCCAGGAATATCTGGCCATCCGTGATCGAGATCACGTTGGTGGGAATGTAGGCCGACACGTCGCCCTCCTGGGTCTCCACCACGGGCAGAGCTGTCAGGGTTCCCCCACCAGCCTTGAAGCGCGGGTTGATCTCGGGAGCGTTGTCCGCAAGCTTGGCCGCGCGTTCGAGAAGACGGCTGTGCAGGTTGAAGACATCACCGGGGAAGGCCTCGCGTCCCGGGGGACGGCGCAGCAGCAACATCACCTGACGGTAAGCTAGGGCCTGCTTGTAGAGGTCATCGTAGAAGATGGCCACGTGGCGGCCCTCGTCCCGGAAACGCTCGCCCATGGCGCAGCCGCCGTAGCACGACAGGTACTGCATGGAGGCCTCGTCGATGGCCGAGGCCAAGACGACGATGGTGTAGGGCATGGCACCGGCTTGCTCCAAGCGGCGCACAATGTCGACCACGGTGGACTGTTTCTGGCCCACAGCCACATAGATGCAGATGACCTGCTCGGGGTTAGTCGGGTCACCGCCACCGGTGTTGGCCTGGGAGAGGATGGTGTCCACGATCAGGGCGGTCTTGCCCGTCTGACGGTCACCAATGATCAGTTCACGCTGGCCGCGACCGATCGGGATCATGGCATCCACGGCCTTGATCCCAGTCTGCAGCGGTTGGTCCACGGGCTGGCGCTCCACCACCGAGGGGGCGTCCTGCTCGATGGGGCGCAGGTCGTCGTCGGTCGTACCGAGCGGGCCCTTACCGTCGACGGGGTCGCCGAGGGCGTTCACCACGCGGCCGAGCAACTGCGGGCCGGTCGGAACGGAGATGATGCGGCCCGTGGCCTTCACCGTATCCCCTTCACGCACTTTGGCAGCGTCGCCAAGAAGCACGCAACCGACGTTGTCCTCTTCGAGGTTCAGGGCAATGCCGCGAACGCCGCCCGCAAACTCGAGCAGCTCGTTCATCATGCAGTCGTCAAGGCCGTAGACGCGGGCCACGCCGTCACCCACGGAGAGCACGGTGCCCACGCTCTGCATGCGGGTGTCGCCTTGGTAGTTCTCGATCTCTTTCTCGAGAATCGAAGTGACTTCAGCGGGTCGAAGGTCCATGGGAGTGTTTCCTGTCTAGGCGGCCCTGGAGTGAGCCGTCGTCTTTTGTGTGAAGGGAGATAGTTTGTTTGAAATGTTTCGTGGGGTAATCCCCTAGGAGCCCACGGCCGGCAGCCGTGCCTCCATCATGCGCCGTCGCAGACCGTCCATACGGCCTTGCAGCGACTGATCGATCATGCTTGTACCCACAAAGACGCGTACGCCACCGACCAGTTCGGGGGTCACGCGTCCGGTGAGGGTCACGTCCTTGCCGAGCCGCTTGGATAGGTCCCGTCCCAGGGCTTCGAGCTCGGCTGATTCCAGCGGGCGTGCGGACTCGACGACGCCCTTGGCCGCCCCCCGCTCTTCCAGGAGACGCTGCTCAAAGGCCGCTCCGATCTGCACCAGGACCTCTTCGCGCCGACGCTCAAAGAGCAGACTCACGAAGCTGCGGGTGTGGGGGTTTGCCCCCTCAAGAAGAACGTCAAATTTAGCCAAGCGCTCGGCGGTGCTGCCCGTCGCGCCCTGCAGGAAGGCCTGCACGGCTGGAGGCTTACATTCCAGCGCAATGCGCTCGATGTCCGCACTGACCTGATCAAGGACGCCTCGGCGACGCGCAAGACCAAAAAGGGCGTCGGCCCAACGGCCGGTCACCTGATCAACGGCTGCAGCAACGACACCCACTACGCGCCTGCTCCGTCCGCGGGTCCGCCCACGATCTCGGCCACGACACGGCGGTCGTCCTCGCTACCCACCTGGCGACCGATAACCTGAGAAGCGGCCGAGAGGGATAGCTCCACCACCTCAGCACGAATAGCCGAGAGGGCCTTACCCTGCTCAGACTGGATGGCCACGCGAGCGCTCTCGATCATGGCATCCGCTTCCTTCTTGGCATTTTCGATGATGTCACGTTCACGGGCATCCGCCCGCTCGCGCGCTCCGGCCAAGAGCTTGGAGGCTTCCACCTGGGCTTCACCGAGGCGAACCTCCACCTCAGCGCGAGCCTTCTCGGCTTCCTCGTTGGCCCGGGCAGCCAGGGTCACGGCCTCAGCGGCCTTCTCATCCCGGGCGTTCGCCATAACGGCAATCTTGGAGAAGACCATCTTCCACATGGGAATGAGGGCCAGTCCAAAGATGATGAGAGTCCAGAGGAGATTCCCTGCACCACCGACGTCAAGCGGGTTGAACTTGTCCCCGCCGCCACTAACTGTAAGTATCGAAGCAATCATGGTCTGCACCTTCCGGGGCTATGAATGAGATCGCAGGAGTATGCGCCCGCGCCACCGTGACCCTCCGAGCGGAGCGCCATCGGGGCACGGACACCGATCAACCAATGGCGATCAGCAGGGTCACCACGACGGCAAAGAGGGCAACACCCTCGATGAACGCCGCCAAAATTAGCGAACCGCCGCTGATGTCCTTGGCGGCTTCGGGCTGACGAGCAATGCCTTCGGCGGCACTGGCACCGATACGACCGATGCCCATGCCGGCAGCCACGGCAGCGATGCCGGCACCAAGGCCTGCACCCATTTTCGCCATACCGCTGACCGTTGCCTTGGCAAGCTCAACGGCTTGTGCGTGGGCCTCGGGATCCATTGCGTCTTGAATGTTGAAGGGAACCATTTTCTGGGTTTCTCCGTTTGGCCCCGCAG
>JAPKBO010000255.1 GCA_028823395.1 Planctomycetota bacterium
GCCACTCGCGGCCCAGGGCGTCCTTGATCTTGTAGTCGATCTTGGGGCCGTAGAAGGCGCCGCCGCCCTCGTCCAACTCCAATTTGAGGCCGATGGAGTCCGCAGCAGACTGCAGGGCCGCCGTGGCCTGATCCCAGATGGCCTGATCGCCGATCGTCTTCTCAGCCGGGCGCGTCGCGAGGTACGCAGTGCACTCAAAGCCGAAGAGCGACATGATCTCATCCACCAAGCGACACACACCGGCAATTTCATCCGCCAGCTGATTGGGAGTGCAGAAAATGTGCGCATCGTCCTGAGTGAACCCACGCACACGCAGCATGCCGTGCACGACGCCTGAACGCTCGTAGCGGTAGACCGTCCCGAGCTCGCCCCAGCGCAGGGGCAGCTCGCGATACGAACGACCACGGTTCTTGTAGATCAACACGTGCCCCGGACAGTTCATGGGCTTGACCCGGTAGGGCAACCCGTCGAGATCCATGGGCGCGTACATCATCTCAGAGTAGTTCTCGAGGTGACCGGATACGGCGAAGAGAGATTCGCGCGAGACGTGCGGGGTATACACGGGCTCGTAGCCGTCCCGAGTGTGCAGCTCCCACCAATAGTCTTCGATGCAGCGACGCACGGTGCCCAGGTTCGGATGCCAGAACACGAACCCCGCCCCAGCATCGGCATGGGTGCTGAACAGATCCATGCTCGCACCTAGGCGTCGGTGGTCGCGCTTCTTGACCTCTTCGAGCCAGGCCAGATGCTCCTTCAGATCTTCCTTGGTCCAAAAGCCCGTGCCGTAGATGCGCTGCATCATCGGGTTGCTTTCGTCGCCGCGCCAATAGGCCCCGGCCACGTTCAGGAGCTTGAAGTGAAACGACTCGCTGAAGTCCGTCAAGTGCGGACCTTCGCACAGATCGCCCCAGCGATCATCGCCCTCTCCATGGGAGTAGAAGGTGATCTTCTCGTCCTCGGGGATGAGACCCAAGGCCTCTTCCTTGTAGGTCTGGCCCTGATCGCTGAGTCGCTTGAGCGCCTCTTCCCGGGTCAGCTCCTCGCACTCGATAGGACCCGAGCGGTTGGCGATACGACGCATTTCCTTGCTGATGCTCGCCAGATCCTTATCCGTCAGAGCCTGCGGCAGATCGAAGTCGTAATAGAAGCCGTGATCGATGGAGGGGCCGAAGCCGAAGCGCACACCCGGGTGCAGCTTCTGGACGGCAGAGGCCATCAAGTGCGCCAAGGAGTGACGCAGGGTAGAGAGAGGCTGCCGCTCGACCGATGGGGCCGACTGCGCGCCGGGAGAGGATTCAGACATGAAGGCTCACCTTGCGGGAAATCTAAGCTCGCCGACCCGACCTGGGCCGCCAAGCCGCGAGCGCTCCCGAGGCGCCGACGGACGAAAAGCATACCAAGCCGAACGCGAGGCTCCTAGGTCGGACGGGATGCGCCTGCGCCCATCTCGCCCGTGTCGCCCATCCAGCGCTTCACCTCGTACTCCAACTCCACGCCCGTCGCATCCAGAACGTGGGTCCGGACGGTCTGCATCAACTCAAAGACATCCGCAGCGCGCGCCTTGCCCCTGTTCACGATGAAGTTGCCGTGACGCTCACTGACCGCCGCGTCCCCGCACGAGAGCTCCTTGGCCCCGCTCTGCTCAACAAGCTCACCGGCCGAGCGACCGTCCGCATCCTCGGCGGGCGGGTTCTTGTAGATGCAACCCGCCGACCACTCCGTCACAGGCTGAACCTTGTTCTTGGTACGCAAGTAATCCGACATGGCCTCCTGGATCAGGAGACGGGGCTTCGGCTCGAACTTCAGGACAGCACCCACGACCCACTCCTCACCCAGCCCGCCGTTGCGGTAGGTCGGCGTACAGTCCGCACGTGCCACGTCCTTGAACTCTCCGTCTGCGTCCAGGACGCGCACACTTTCGACCACGTCCCACATGTCTCCCCAGCGCCCGCCTGCATTCATCGCCACTCCGCCCCCGAGGGAGCCTGGCACACCCACGAGCCCCTCCAGACCCGAATAGCCGAGGTCCCGGGCCGCCCGTAGAAGCGCGGGCAACGTGCACCCGGCCCAAACCACCAGACGCGGGTCCCGAGCCGGATCGTCCTGCACCATTGAGCCAGAGGGAAGAGCCATATCGAACTCCCCAGGCATCTGAGCCAGAGACTCCTCTTCCGACTCGCCACCGGCTCCAGGCCGAAACAAGCGCCGCAAGCGCTCTGTGCCAATGACCACTCCGGGTAGGACGCCATCGGCCACGAGCAGATTCGCGCCACCGCCCAGAATGTAAGGCGCGATCCCACGCTCAAGGCAAGTCTTGTACGCCTGCTGAAACTCTTCCGGGCTCGTCGGCTCAAGCAACAGCTCTGCCTGCCCGCCCACACGCATGGTGGTACGCGGCGCGAGTTCAGCTAAGGGAAGGGCTACGCAGGGCCAGTCGGCTAAGGAGGTCATCTTTGGTCCCGTCTATATCACCTGCTCCAAGAACAAGGCCGGCCGTATCGAACGTCATCTCGGCCGCGAAAGCCTCTGCCGCTTGGGCGGGAGGCCCACCGTACACGGCTTCCACGTCAGCATCTACCAAGGCCTGCACCAGATCCTCAGCACCAGCGGCATGGGAGTCGATTGCCGTGCGAGCACCGTACACATCGGCCACCACCACCCGGTCTACGGTTTTCAGGGCATCGACGAAGCCTTCCAGAAAGTGAGCCGTGCGACTGTGCTGGTGAGGCTGAAACAGGACGTGCAGGGGGGCACCAGGGAACACGCGCCGTGCGGTTCGAAGGGTGGCCTCCACCTCGGTGGGGTGGTGAGCGTAGTCGTGGACCAGATCCAAACCATCATTCTGCCCCCAATGCTCAAAGCGTCGCCGGACGCCTTGAAAATTCTCAAGGCCCCGACCCGCTGCCGCAGCGCAGGCTTGTGGGTCAAGCCCACCCGGATGGGCGAGCTGAGAGCCCACCGCCAGCGCGAGGGCCAAGGCCGCATTCTCCACGTTGAACACCCCTGGGACATTGAGCTGAATGACGGGCGTGGCCCAACCGGGACCACGCAGGCTGAAGGCGTAGCGGCCGAGATCGGTCGGCCCCAGATCCACCTGGATTTCGCGACCCAAACGCCAAACCTCCGCACGGGACGAACTCTCCACCAGGTCCGGAACCTCCCGACCCAGCACGAGCAGTCCTTCCCGAGGCAGACGACTGGCGAACTGTGCGAAGGCATCCTCCACAGCCGCAACCGTCCCATAACAGTCGAGATGGTCAGCCTCCACGTTCGTGATCACAGCCCCCACCGGGGTCAACTGCAGGAACGAACGGTCGTACTCGCAAGCCTCGACGGCGAACAAGCCCCGGCCGTCGGGAGCAACGGCATTGCTGTCGAGGGTCACGTCGAGCCCCCCAACCAAGGCACCCGGGCCAGGCACGCCATCGAGAGTATCGGCGATACCGCGCAGAGCGTGGTACAGCATCCAGGTACTCGTGGTCTTGCCGTGGGTTCCCGCCACGGCCAGCGTCTGATCACGCGGCGCGAGACGCCCGAGCATCTCGGCATACTTGAAGGTCGGCCAGCCCAAGCCCCGAGCCCGGACCAACTGAGGATCGTCATCGTCGATCGCTGCCGAACGAATAACCGCTCCAACGGGCCGCACCACGGCACCCTCGGCATCCACCGCAGCTTCCGGGATAGGCATGCACTTCACGTCACTCTCTCCCAGGCTGAGGGGAACGTTCAATTCCTCCAGCATCGCGGTGAAAGGTGACGCCTCACGATCATGGCCACTCAGCCGATGACCACGGGCACGAAGCAGGCACGCGAGGCCGGAGATTCCGGCTCCTCCCGCCCCGAGGATGTGCACGTGTTCTGGGAGATCCGGGTGGAGCCCCCCTCGGGATTCGCCGTTATGTTCGGATGCGTCGCTAGGAGGGATCATGTTTCGTCGCTGGCCTACAGGCCATTGGCTAGGCGTTCGAGGTCGTCGAGAATCAAGCGGGCGGCATTGCGCGGTACACAGCGGCGCAGAGCGCGGCGCATGCGCTCACGCTCAGCCGCCCCGCGTTCACCCATGAAGCCCGGCAGTTCGGG
>JAPKBO010000054.1 GCA_028823395.1 Planctomycetota bacterium
CCGCCCAGGATTCCGTAGGCCGTGAGGCGCGTACGCACGTCCCAGTCGGGGAAGAAGGCGAGCGTGTCTTCGGGCTGCAGGGGTTCGAGTCGGCGCTGACCCGTGCGTCGTCCAAACAACGGTGAGCGTTCGGCTAGAACCTCGTTCTCCATGAACGAAACCTGGCTGCCACAAAGGACCAGCATCAAGGAGCTCTTCTTGCCCACAGTGTCCCAGAAGCGTTGGATCAGGGACGTCAGACCTTTGGTCGAATCACACAGGTAGGGAAACTCGTCGAGCACCACCACGAGGCGCTTGTCGCCAGCCCGTTGCGCGGCGAAGCCCAGGGCCGTGGACCAGTCCGGGAACTCGATCCCGTCCACCAGCGGGTCTCCGCCCAGCCCATCCTTCAGGGCCTCACGGAACGCGCGCAGGTTGTCGCGCTCACGTACTTGGGCCGCCAAGAAGTAGACCGCGCGTCCACCCTCGCACAGTTGCTGCAGCAGCTCGGTCTTGCCCACGCGCCGCCGGCCGTACAAGACGAAGAGCTCGGGGCGCCCCGATTCCCGGAGCTCCTCCAAGACCGCCAATTCCCTGGATCTTCCTACGAACATGGGGGTGAGGGTAATCCTTCAGAGGTATACGAGCGAGTAGTATACGCAGAAGTATTCAAAATGGCCATTTGCGGGCCATAGAGTGGGGGTCGAATCGCCTCCGCGGGAAAAATATGAAGCCAGAGAGTGAATCCAGGAACTCCGAGCGCGTCAGCGCCTGAGCGCTATCGGACCGGAATAACAACCTCTCTTTCGACCTCCGCCTCTTATCATCCTCGGGCTATGAGAGAAGAAGAGATCCTTGTGTCGGCGGAATTCGATCCGCGACTGCCCACGTATTTCATGCTGCAGGCGCTGCTTGTGCTCTTGATCAGTCTCTTTGGGGCTCCCCTCATACCGATCTGGTTTATCTTCGGCAAGGCCATACATCGCAGGCAATACGAGGCCATGGGGTGCGACCTGACACCACGTTCGCTCAACGTTCGCACGGGCTTCCTATTCAAGGTCCAGAAGAACATTCCGCTCGACAAGATCACCGACCTTGCGGTCAACGAGGGGCCGGTGCTGCGCTACCTTGGACTCTGCAGCATGCGCATCGAGACTGCTGGTGGCGGAAACGGGAGCACCATGGGACAGGCCGTGTTGCCGGGTGTGGTCGATGCGCTAGGTTTCCGCGACAGGGTTCTCGACCAGCGAGACGCAGTCGCCAGGGGAATCGCACCAAGCGCGTCAACGGACGTTGTCGAAGACGGCGTGCTAGTGGAGATCCGTGACACTCTCAAGAACATCGAGAGTCACCTCACCTCGCGCTCCTGAGCGCATCCAGGTGCGCCTGAATAGGGGCGCAGCACTGACTCCTCCTCGGTACTACTTTCCCTGGCGTTCTCCCCGCCCTCGCGATTCTCGACTCATGCTGTGCTCACTGTTTGTCACCCTCCTGGCCATCCCTGTCTGCCAGGACGCCTCCGTCGATTCAGTGGCAGTGGCTCAGGCCGAAAAGCAGGAGCTGGTCGGTCTGGCTTGGGCCGTGGTGCGCGCTGACAGTCCTTTGCACTGGGGGACCTTTGGATTCGCTGACCACGAGAAATCTCGGCCCGTTGACGACAACACGCTCTTTCGCTGGGCCTCGATCTCCAAGCCCCTGACCGCAATCGCCGCCATGCAGTTGGTGGAGGATGAGCGGCTCGATCTGGACCGGGACGTACGCGAGTACGTGCCCGAGTTCCCCGAGAAGCCACAGCCCATTAGCGCCCGACAGCTGCTCGCCCACCAGGGGGGCATCGTTCACTACACGAACGGGCCGGTGATCCGCACCGAGGTCGAGTATGAGAGCGAGCATCCCTTTGAGGACGTGGTCCTGGCCCTCGACACCTTCAAGGAATCCCCCCTCGTGGCCGAGCCGGGCACGAAATACGCCTACACGACGCGTGGTTACATTCTGCTGGGAGCGGTGGTTCAACGTGCGGGAGGCGAATCCTATTGGAAGCAGGTGGAGGACCGCATTGCCAAGCCCCTCGGCATGGAGAGTTTGCGGCCGGACTATCCCTGGACCAAGACGCCTGAGCGGGCGCATGGGTATCGGCGTGTGCTTGGTGTGATCCTGCCGAGTACGGACACGGACGTTTCCTGGAAGTTGCCCGGTGGGGGATTCACGTCCAACATCTCAGACCTAGCCCGCTTCGCCGAGGGGCTGATGGGGGGGAAGTTGGTGAAGCCCGAGACACGCAAGGGTATGTGGACCCGCCAGCCCC
This sequence comes from Planctomycetota bacterium, assembly GCA_028823395.1. Taxonomy (GTDB): domain Bacteria; phylum Planctomycetota; class UBA1135; order UBA1135. The sequence continues at coordinate 2,285 of JAPKBO010000054.1, forward strand.
TGCCTGAAGGCAAGACCAGCTCCTATGGACTGGGTTTCTTTGTGGGCAAGGCGCACGGACAGCGTCTGATCTCCCACAGCGGCTCCCAGGAGGCCACGCGTACTCTGATGCGCCTGTTCCCCGATCGCGGCACGGCCGTGGTCCTGATGAGCAACTGCGAGTACGCCAACCTCAAGCCCATTGCAGTCGCGATGGAGAAGGTTCTGTTCGAGTAACCCTGATCTTGTCTCAGGAATTCTGACTCGGGACTTCTTTGATCTGCACTTGTCCCGCACTGCGCTCGGTCAGTTCCCGGCGGACGGCTTCCAGATCCTCACGGGGTACCTCAACGTAGAAGCGAACCTGCTGGCCGAAGTCCGCATCGAGTGCCGCAAGGCCCAGGTGATGCATGGCAGCTTCCACGGCACGGGAGCAGGAATAGCCGTGCTCGATCTGCAGGCGCGTGGTGAGGATCACCGGAGCGAGTTCACAGCGGTCGAGGCACTTGCCCGCTGCACCACCGTAGGCCCGCATCAAGCCCCCTACCCCCAGCTTGACGCCTCCGAAGTAGCGGACCACGGCAACCACGCAGTGAATCACGTCGTGCCCTTCCAGTTGAGCGAGTATGGGGCGTCCCGCCGATCCGGCTGGTTCACCATCGTCGGAGGAGCGGACGTGCCCGCCCTCGTCACCTATTCTCCAAGCCCAGCACACGTGACGGGCGTCATCGAACTCCGCTCGGATTGCACGGATAAATGCCTCGGCCTCCTCTTGGCTACCTGCAGGCGCAAGATTGGCGATAAAGCGTGACCCCTTGATCTTCTCCGGTTCGAAGCGGTACTCGCTTACAGGGGCGTACAGGGAAGCGGTCATCGCCCAGATCCTATCGCGGCCACCTGGGTCGGACTATTGGAACTGGATGGCGATGGCTTCGCTGAATCCGTAGCCCTTGCTGCCCCCGCTGTCGCTGAACCAGACCTGGAAGCGCCAGGTCGATCCGGGAACGATCTTCCCCTTGGCTCGGCGCGGCGTGGTCAGGTCGATGGGGATCAGAGCCACCCCATCAGCAGCCACCGGAGCCGGTCGACCCAGACGCAAGTAGAAGCCCACCCAACCCGGGGAGATGCACAGGGTGCCGTCCCCGGCGGGCATGGTTGCCGCGTCAGGTCCATAGAACCCCACGGCCATACCGCCAGGAAGATTGCTCGCCACAAGGGTCAGGTCGTTGCGACTCACGTCTGCGCTGCCGTGTGCGGCCAGATGGATAGGCTCGCCCCATGAGCTGCTCGCCGAGGTGCAGTACACCGAGCCCACCTCACCGCCTAGGACCTCTACTTCGCTCAGGGAGAGAATGCCGTTGCCGTCGTTGTTCTTGCCGAGGAGTTGAACCCGTACCCGGTCTCCATAGGTGCCTGAGGGTAGGACGGTGACGAGCTTGTCGTGCTGCGCCACATTGCCCGCACCGACGAAGAAGTCCTGTCCGAAGACCTCGGTGGCGCCCGAGAACACGGATACACGGAAGTTGGAGAGGCGCGTCCAACAGCAGTCTCCCCGGTTGTAGAGATTGACCTCAGCCAGACTCCAGGTGTTCACCAGGTCCACTTCCCACCAGCTGTTCGTGTCGTTCGGATCGGTGTGGGTCGTCGTACCCTGCGTCCATGCTCCATTGATCCAGCCGTCGCTGCCGCGCTGCGCGGCTCCGCCCGATGCAATAGAGGATTGGGTGGCAATGCCGAGAGGTGCGATGTTGGCCAGGCCCCCGCTGGGCCCCAGTACTTCGACTTCAGGAAAGGAGAGCACGTTATCCCCGTAGGAGTTCGGCCCCAGCAGGGCGATGCGCACGCGATCCCCCGCCATGGCTGGCGGCAGGGTAACGGTCAAGACTCCCCCCTGGCTCACGCTGCCTCCACTTGTAAACCAATCGGATCCGTGCACTTCAATCGCGCCGTCGAACAGAGAGACCCTGAAGTTCGAGAGGCGATCCCAGCAACAGTCCGAGCGGTTGTGCAGAACGATCTCCAGTACATCCTTGCGTCCTCCCAAGGCCACTTCCCACCAGGACCCGCTCTGATCCAGGGTGTGCGATAGAGATCCATTGCTCCACACGGCTTCGGTGGAGCCATCGATGGCGCGGCTGGCCGACCCACCGGTCAGGGTGGTCGACTGGCTCGCCACTCCGTGGCGCGCGTGGTTGACCCGGGATTGGGCTCCCGCCGTTGACGCTAGCAGACCGGCTAACAGACACAACGTAATGCCGACAAGTGGGTTGGGTCGCATGGGGCAAAGCTCCTGGGGGAGTGTTTCGCGGCCGCCGATGCTGTGGGGGCAGTCCTCAGAAGGGTCTCCCGTATCGCCACCGCAATTCAAGAATCGCATGGCTTACCCGCTTGCGCCAGGGAATTTCGAAGCTGGCCCGGAGGACCCTATCCTGCTTGGGCGAGGGGGGGCGCGCAGCTCTCGGCCCGCACCTCGAATCCCTCTTCCTCGCACCAGTCGACACGCGCCAGACTGCCCGGGCCGACCTCTCCGGCCAGAATGGCCTCGGCGATAGGGTCCTGAACATGACGTTGGATGGCGCGCTTGAGAGGGCGAGCGCCGAACTCGGGGTCGTAGCCCTTCGCGGCAAGGCAATCCTTGGCCGGGCCGGAAACTTCAATCTCGATCTCCTGTTCGGCGAGGTGGCGCGCGAGACGGTCGAGCTGCACGTCTACGATGGCCCGGATCTGGTCGCGGTCCAGAGCGTCAAACGTGAGCACCTCGTCCAGCCGGTTAAGGAACTCGGGCCGGAAGAAGTCACGCACCTGACTGTCATCACGCAGGTTGCTGGTCATCAGCACCAGGGTCTGGGTGAAGTCCACCGTGCGGCCCTGACCGTCGGTCAGGCGTCCATCGTCCAGCAACTGCAGGAGTACGTTGAACACATCGGGGTGAGCCTTTTCCACCTCGTCTAGCAAGAGCACCGAGTGCGGGCGCCGGCGCACGGCCTCGGTCAGTCGGCCGCCTTCTTCGTAGCCCACGTAGCCCGGCGGCGCCCCGATCAGACGCGCTACCGAGTGCTTCTCCATGAACTCACTCATGTCGAGGCGCACCATGGTGCGCTCGTCGTCGAACAGGAACTCTGCTAGGGCACGGGCCACCTCGGTCTTGCCCACGCCCGTGGGACCGAGCATAAGGAACGAGCCCATGGGCCGCGTGGCTTCCTGCACACCGGCCCGCGCGCGGCGTACGGCCTGGGCGATAGTGCTAATCGCGGCTTTCTGGCCGATGACGCGCTCGCCGACGAGGTCCTCCATGTGCAGGAGCTTGGCCCGTTCGGTCTCGAGCAACTTCGCGGCAGGGATTCCCGTCCAACGGGAGACGACTCCGGCGATGAGTTCAGCATCCACGGCCTCGGGCAAGAGCGCACCGCTGGCCTGAGCTTCCTTCAGGCGATCGGTGGCCTCCACGAGGGTCTGTTGGGCCTTCGGCAGTTCACCGAAACGGATAGCGCCCACGCGCTCCAGTTCACCCTCACGTTCGGCCTTGTCGGCTTCTGCCTTCAGGGCTTCTATCAGGGTCTTCCCGGCGCGAATTGACGTGATCAACTCCTTCTCCCGATCCCAGCGGGCCCGCAATGCGCTGGCCTCTTCGTTCAGGCCACCGAGTTCGGCAGCGATGGCAGCCAGGCGCCGCTCTCCATCGCCCCCCTTATCCTTCTCAAGGGCCCCGCGCTCGATCTCCAGCTGGCGCAGGCGGCGTTCAATGCCATCCAACTCCGGCGGCATGGAATCGATGGCCGTGCGCAGCTGGGCGGCGGCTTCGTCCACGCAATCGATGGCCTTGTCGGGCATGAAGCGGTCATGGATGTGGCGATCGGCTAGGCGTGCGGCGGCCACCAGGGCGGCGTCCTCGATGCGTACGCCGTGGTGCACCTCGTAGCGCTCCTTGAGGCCTCGCAGGATGGCGATCGTATCCTCAATAGAGGGTTCGCCGGTCAGCACCGGCAGGAAGCGGCGCTCGAGGGCGGCGTCCTTCTCGATGTACTTCTTGTACTCGTCCAGGGTCGTGGCCCCGATGCAGTGCAGGTCCCCGCGAGCCAGGGCCGGCTTAAGCATGTTGGCTGCGTCCAAGGCTCCTTCCGCGCCGCCCGCACCCACGAGGGTGTGGAGCTCATCAATGAATAGGATCACCTCACCATTGGCGGCGGCGACCTCCTCCAAGACAGCTTTCAGGCGCTCTTCGAATTCGCCCCGGTACTTGGCACCCGCCAGGAGCGAGCCCATGTCCAGAGACATGATGCGTTTGCCCTGAATTCCATCAGGCACGTCGCCGGCAACGATGCGGTTGGCCAGGCCCTCGACGATGGCGGTCTTGCCTACACCAGGATCCCCGATGAGGACCGGGTTGTTCTTGCGTCTGCGGGAAAGCACCTGCACCACGCGCCGAATTTCCTCATCACGGCCGATGACCGGGTCGAGCTTTCCGGCTTCGGCTTCCTTGGTCAGATCTGTTGCGTACTTGTCGAGGGATTCGAAAGTGGCCTCGGGATTCTGGCTCGTGACACGCCTTCCACCGCGCACCTCGGCTAGGGCGGCGTCGACTTTTTCGGGCGTGATACCACGCGCCTTGAAGAGGCCCACACTCTCCGGATCGCCCTTGCGGACGAGGGCTAGGAGTAGGTGTTCGGTCGAGACGAATTCGTCGTTCATCTCCTGCGCGGCTTGGCCTGCATCGTTCAGGACCTGGGCTAGGGCCTGGGAGGGTGCGGGGTTCGCGTTGCTGGAGGATGCGCGTCGGGCCAGATGTGCTTCGATCTCTGCAGCTAGGGCACGGGGCTCGGCACCCAGCTTGGAGAACAGAGCTGCCATGAGTCCCTCGGCTTCATTGAGCAGGACTGCGCTGAGGTGGGCCGGCACCATCTCGGCATGGCCAGCGGTCTGGGCCAGGGCCTGGGCGGACTGCAGGGCGGCTTCGGAACGTTCGGTGAATTGGATGTTCATGGCTTGGATCCTCCTTGTGGACCCTCTCCTCAATGCAATGACTGTGCCATGGGGAAAACAGCCCTGACGCCCTATAGAATGGGGTGGCGGAGGCTATGTTGCGCCATTTTGGCGCTAAGGAATGCCAAAATGGCACTACCCCTATCCTATTGCGATCGACCCACATGGGCGCGTCCGCACTAGGCTGGGTGAAGCCGTTTCCGTTCCGCCAACAGTCATGTTTACGCCCTCTCCAACCTGTCGTATGTGGTTTCTATCTTCGCTGCTAGCGGTCGTCGTCGCTCTGCCATCTGCGGCCCAGGACCGCTTGATCGTGCAGGCACCTGGATCTACGCATGTGTCTTTCCAGACGGAGGATTTCCATCGCAACGAGGGCACGTACAAGGGCAACGGGATCGATCCTGCATGGGAGTGGGTGGATGTATCGGGTGGCGGTCTGCCGGGTGGTGGTGAAGCGGACGGGGGAATGGCCATGCGCTCCTCGATGCTCGGACCCTGGCTCTTTTATGATGGCCGCCTGACTTATCTGGTGCGGTTCGCCCAGCCCGGCACCTACCGCTTGTACATGCGGTACAGCTTCTTCGACGTGAAGGACAACACCAACTACGGCAACGAGGACTCCGTGGTGATCCCGGTGGACGTCGCGGAGTTCGGCTCCACGCCCACCTACGAGTACTTCCTGCCGGGCTTTTCCAACGACCCCACCAACGGATTCTTCGAAGGGTCGAACTTCGTCTGGAACAATTCGGGGGTGGACTACGTGATCACGGCGAGTGATGTCGGAATCACCCACACCTTGTTCATGGACACGCGCGAAGGAGGGTTCACGATGGACCGTGTCGTGCTTCATCTCGATCCCACCCTCAGCATCAACGGGGGTTCGGACGGCGCCGATTCCAACGGCGAGAGCAAGGCCCTCGACTCCCTGGCGGAGTCCTTCTCCTTCGGCCCGGTAGGGCAGGTTCTCTGCTCGCCGGCTAACCTTAATTCCAGCGGCGCAGCGGCCACGCTCACCGTCCTCGGCAGCACGACCGCCAAGCTCGAATTACTTCGCTTGGAAGCCTGCTCCTTGCCCCCGGGCCAGTTGGGTTACTTCCTCGTTTCGGCTCGCAACGCATTCAAGCCCTTCCCGGGCGGCAGCCAGGGCAACCTCTGCCTAGGGGGCAAGATCGGCCGCTTTGTGCGGCAGGTGGGTCTATCGGATTCCGCCGGGCGTCTCTCCATCGATGTGGACACCACCTCCTTGCCCACGGTGGGCCTCGGCATCGGTACCGGCGACACCTGGTACTTCCAGGCTTGGTTCCTGGACCAGAACCCGACCAGCACCTCCAATTTCACCGACTCGGTAGGCGTGACGTTCCTCTGATTCCGGACCGTCTTCCCTGACAGTCTCAGGATGGCGGAAGGTCGCAACCATCCCGCAGTGCGCGCCCCCTGCCGTCGCTAGCTGCGGACCCTGCTGGACTCGGAGGCTGCAATGGTCTCGCGGGCCAGTCCCAGAGCCGCGACCACCTGTTCCCGACTGCGTGTGGTCAACGGAGCCAGGGGTGCCCGAACCGCGGACGAACAGCAGCCCAGAAGGGCGAGTGCTTCTTTCACCGGTACGGGGTTTGTCTCCACGAACATGGCTTGGATGAATGGCATGAGTTCCGTGGCGAGAGCCTGTGCCCGGTCGGGATCTCCAGTCGGCCGCGCGCTGTCGATCCATTCGGCTATTGGACCGGGCAGAACGTTGCCCGCCACATTGATGGCTCCCACGGCGCCACCCGCCATGAACTCTCCGATCAGCGTGTCGTCACCGCATAGTACGGCCAGATTCGGATCCCCACAGAGTGCTCCGATTCTCTCGGGCTGGCCACTTGCCTCCTTGATTGCGACCACGTTGGCGTGACGCGCAGCGAGGGAGCGCGCCTGTTGAGGAGCCAGGTCCACACCGGTACGGGCAGGCACGTTATAGAGAACGATGGGCAGGTCAACGGCTTCTGCCAGGGCGTCAAAGTGCAGATCCAAGCCCGCACGGCTGGGACGGTTGTAGTAGGGCGTGACGGCCAACAGTCCATCCACTCTTGATCCGTCCACGACAAGACTGGCGACCTCGCGCGCCCGCTGAATCGTCGAACGGGTGGAATTGGTTCCCACACCCACCAGGACACTCATGGAGCCGGAATGGGCGAGGACTGTCTTGGCGACCGCGTCTTGCTCCTCACGTGAGAGGGTTGCCGTCTCACCGGTTGTTCCACAGGCGACGATTCCGCTCGTCCCACTACGTGCGTGGGCCTGCACGAGGCGGCGCAAGGCCGGTATATCAAGATCCTCCCCACGGAACGGTGTCGGCAGCGCAACGAGACTGCCATGGAAGGGATGGTTCATGGGAAAACGGAACGCAAGCCGTCAGGGGTTTCGTGCTTGCGTCCGAGATAGGACCCTACCTGACGAGAGTCGGTGGTTCCATGATCTGGCCGACCGTCCCAATCCGCTCGACCTGAATGAAGCTGCAGGCGGGGAGACTCCGAACTCACTCGGCTACTTGCACCCGTGAGTTGTCAGGCCAGCAGGTCGTGGAGCACGTGGCCGTGTACGTCGGTGAGCCTTCGGTCTATACCGTCAGTTCTGTGCGTGAGTTGGGTGTGGTCGATTCCGAGGGCATGGAGCATCGTTGCATGGATGTCGTAATTGTCCGTTGGCTTGTCGACGGCTTTCCAGGACCACTCATCGGTTGCGCCGTAGGTGACGCCGCCCCGAATACCTCCCCCCGCGAGCCAATTCGTAAAGCCGAAGGGGTTGTGGTCGCGGCCTAGGTCGCCCTGGCTGCAGGGCATGCGACCGAACTCCGTGGTCCAGTGCACGATGGTGTCATCGAGCAGGCCGCGCCGTTTCAGGTCCTGAATGAGTGCCGACGCTGGACCGTCCATGGACCGGCCCATGTCACCGTGATCCTTCTTGATATTCTCGTGGCTGTCCCAGTTGCGTCGCGGGAAGCCGTTATCCGCCCCACTCCAAACCTGGACAAATCGAACACCTCGCTCCAGGAGGCGGCGGCTGATAAGGCAGCGAAGGCCGAAATCAGCGGTGATCGGATTGTCCAAACCGTAGGCCCGCCGAGTCGATTCAGACTCCCCCGAAACGTCAAGGACCTCGGGTGCTGCGAGCTGCATACGGGCAGCGAGTTCATAGGAGCGAATGCGCGCGTCAAGGCGGGAATCGCCGCGTCTCGACAAGAGGTGTCGGCGATTGAGTAAACCAACCAACCCAAGGTCTGCCGCGTCCCGTGCCGCGGTCAGGCCCGAATCTTGCGGCGCGAAGAGGTCCGCAATGGGCTTGCTGGCACCGGGCCGGATGGTGGTTGCCTGATGCTCGGCAGGCAGAAACCCGCTGGACCAGTTCTTGGGCCCTCCAGGGGGGAGGCCGCGGAGGTCGGGCAGACAGACGTAGGTTGGAAGGTTGTCGTTGTCACTTCCCAGCGCGTAGGAGATCCATGTTCCCATCGAGGGGAATCCTGGAAGGAGAAAGCCGGTTGATTCGAGGAAGGTTGCCGGCCCGTGAACGTTACTACGGGATGTCATGGAGTGGACGAAGGCCATGTCGTCCACGCATCGGGCGAGATTCGGGACCAGGCTACTCATCCACTTGCCGCATTGTCCGTTTTGCGACCACTGCCAGGGCGATTGCATGACCTTCCCGGGAGCGGACTGAAAGAGTTCCACTTGTTCGCCAGGGTCCCAGGGCTCGGCGTTGCGCTTGATCAGTTGCGGCTTGTAGTCATACATGTCGCATTGGCTTGCCGCGCCGGACATGAACAGCTGCACGACTCTCTGTGCCGTGGGGGCATGATGCCGGATCGGAGCCTCCCCCTTGAGGGGGTTGCGATCCAAGAGGTGTGCGAGTGCGATGCCTCCGAGTCCACCCCCGGAATTGAGCATGAACGAGCGACGGTCCATCATGGCGTCAGTCGACATAGAGGAACTCGCTGCTGTTGAAGAGGACTCGGCACGCAGCCTCCAAACCGTATTGATCGGCGTGCTCTGTGAGAAGTCGCTGTTCTACAGGGTCCGGTTCGCGCTGCCAGGCCAAACGGATCGCATGAGAGACGGGATCGGCTGGATGTTCAGCGCGCACTCTAGCGGCGAACCTCTCTGCCTGCCGCAGCATGAAAGGGTTATTCAGCAGAGCGAGCGCCTGAATGGGAGTCGTGGATTCCGATCGTGCCGGGGTGCAGTGCGAGGGATCCGCACAATCGAAGGCCGTCATCCATGGATCTGGATCGGAGCGCACAACGAAGCGGTAGATACTCCTGCGGAAAGTCCCCGGATCATCGAGGTTGACCTTGTCGTATACGTAGCGCGGCGAGTGGTCGTCCTCGAAGCCGAACAGTTGAAAGCCGGGGCCGCCCATCTCTAGGTTGAGGTTCCCTGCGACGGTGAGGGTGGTATCACGCAGGGCTTCAGCTTCTAGGCGACGACGATTCGCTCGCCAAAGAAACCGATTACCGTCGTCGATTGAGGCGGCTTCTGGGCGATGGGTGGAGGATTGCCGGTAGGTTGATGAGAGGACGATCTGTCGGTGGAGATCTTTGAGTGAGCCTCCATCACTGCGAAACCGGGTTGCGAGGTAATCGAGCAGTTCGGGGTGGGAGGGGAGCCCCCCCATGCGCCCGAAATCGTTAGGGGTGTCGACGATTCCGCGTCCGAAGTGGTAGTGCCATACCCGATTGACGATGGAACGCCAGGTGAGGGGATTGTCCGGGTGGGTGATCCAGTTCGCCAGTGCGGCACGACGGTCATTCTCGTTGGTTGGATCTCGCAGCTCGAAAGGGGAGCGAGTGTGACTGAGGATTTGGACGGCTCCCGGAATGCTTTGCTCTCGGGGCTGTAGAACGTCGCCTCGTTCTAGGCGATGGATTGGGCGTGGCGCGCCCTCGGGGGGAGGGCTAAAGGATCCTTCCGACGAGAAATGGGCAGCAGCTGCGTAGACGCGCTCCTGGACAGGAAGCGCAGCGAGATCCGTGTGGATAACCTCCCGGCGCAGAGCGCTTCTGTTGCGGGTTGCTTCTTCAGCGGGGGACTCCAGTTCATCCCGGAGGTCTGCCCAACGGCTATCCAAATCCTCCAAGCGGGCCATTTCTGGAGACCAGGGGCTCTTGCCGTCGACGAGAAAGTTCCTTCCCCAGCGCTGACCAGCCTCAATGCTGTCCATCGCTGTCACTGTGGCCTCGAGAGCGATGTTCTCCCCGGATGAAAACACTTCGAGCTCTGCCAAGGCGAAACAGTAGTCGGCTGTTCGTTCCCAGAGCACGGGAACTTGGATGCGCACGTAGCGCGCGGTCCGGGGCTCCGCGAGCTCGAACTGAATCGGGCGGTCACCGTGCCGCACCCCAGCGGCATCTCTGTTCCAAGAGCCCCATGGCATCCACTGGCCATCGAGCGTTGAAGCCACGCTCACTTCAAAGGCAGCGGGCAGCCCGAAGCCCGGTCCCAGGTGGCTTCCAAATACCTCATCGCATGGGTGAACGACGATCCGATCGATTTCGTGCAGGGCGCCTAGGTCGACCTGTATCCACTTGGGAACCTCGGGCACCGACTCCAACTCACTGTGGTAACCCATGGAGCCTGAGCGATCGGGTGCTGGGATGGCGGCCTGTAGCTCTTGGAGTTCCTTCCGCAAAGCGACACTTGTCGGGCGCGGATCACCTGCTATTGCCTGAAGGAGTCGCTCTTCAGCGGCATCGGCGGCCTGCTCCAGCTCTCCCTGCTCGGCGCGGAGACTTGCTCGGCGAGAGGCAACCAGTGGGTCGGTGTCATACTCACGATCTGCGCGTTCTACCCCGGCGAAGACCGATTGGATGTTGTAGTAGTCCGCCTGAGTGACGGGATCGAATTTGTGGTCGTGACAGCGGGCACACTGGACGGTCAGGCTCTGAAAGGAACTGAAAACGTTCGTGACCACGTCGTCGCGGTCGAGGTTGCGTGTCTTCTTCTTGTCGAGCGTCCCTTCGCGCAGTTCGACGTGCCCGACGAAGTCCCAGGGCCCAGCAGCGAGCATTCCGGTCGCCACGATGGCGTCCGGGTCGTCTTTATAAAGAGCGTCACCGGCAATCTGCTCAGAGACGAACTGCCCCCATGGCTTGTCTTCATTCAGAGATCTAATAACCCAGTCCCTATACGGCCATGCGTTGGGGCGCGGTTTGTCCTTGTCGAATCCGTGCGTGTCGGCGTAGTGCACGATGTCCAGCCAGTGCCGCGCCCATCTTTCTCCATAGCGCGGAGAGGAGAGCAGATACTCGACCTCTCTTGCATAGGCATCGGGGCCACCGTCTTCTAGAAAGGCTTCAATACGTTCAGGTGCAGGGGGTAGGCCGACCAGGTCAAAGTGTAGGCGCCGAAGGAGGGTCCGGCGGCCAGCTTCGGCCGATGGCTCCAGCCCTTGCGCATGCAGGGTATTGATGATGAATGCGTCGAGTGGTTGGCGAACCCAGTTCTGCCACTGCAATGGAACTGTGGGTGGTTGAGGTGTCCCCAGAGGCTTCAAGGACCACCAGTTCTTGGTGGTGACCATTCCTTCAACCCAGGACCCACCGGCTTCGATCCAGTTGCGAAGGATCTCGATCTCCTCCTCGCTGAGTGATTCTCCCCCCTTTGGCATTTTCGGTTCTGTGCCGCTCACCATCTCCATTAACAAGCTCGCGCTTGGATCCCCTTGGACGATCAGGCTTGCGGGTCGCTTGCCCACTTCCAATGAAAGGCCACCTTTCGCCTGCATCGTTCCGTGGCATGGAAGGCAATGTTCCTCAAGCAGAGGGGCCACGTGTTGGCGGAAAAGATCGCTTCCATCTTGGCAATGCATGCCGCCGAGCAGCGGGGTGAACGCCAGGACTGTGGGATGGATAAGCATTGGGTTGGAGCGTGGTGCGCACTGTCGGCGCGGGTCCGATCCTAGCTCACGCCTCTGAAGGGGACCATGAGGGAGTATTTCGTGCTATGGCGAGCCCGCTTGAGGAGCAACCGAGTTGGGTGAATCCAGCGCCCTAAGAAGTGTGGCCTTGATGCAACGGAATCGACTCCCTCAGCTACTTGCCAGGCCCAGGGCCCTCGACCACTGGAGGGGCTTGGATCAGGATCTCGAAATCCTGGGCCAGGAACTGGCACTCGCCGCTCGCGCCCTCACACACGAAATAGAACGCGGTCCCACGGATAGTGGCCGGCAAGGTCGGCGAAGTGGGGGGGCCTGTCAGATCGGGCTGCGGAGGGCGCACCTCGAACTCGGCCAGCAGTTCGGCTTTCGGATCGGCAGGGGAGGAGGCCGTCAGCAACTGCCGAGGAGTGTTCCAGCCTGTGGGGACTTCGATCCAGATTTTGGCTGGGCCCGCCGCCGGCTCAAACTGCGCGCCGGCTGTGGGGCGCAGAACCAGATGGATACGTGAGCTCCCGGCGGGCTCGCGCACTCGCTTGGAAGTCACGCCGGTGTGCAGGCACACTGTGGATTCGAGTTCGATCAGATGTTTGCCATCCCGCTTGAGGGCCGCCTCTGGATCGGGATGGGGGTCCTGAATCTTGCGGACGGGAATCTCTCGCGTGCCGCTGGTGACCTCCGCGCCGGAGAGCGCGACCTGGATCTGATGCGGGACCTTACCCGCGGCGATCATGCTCGCCTGGGCTTCTTCGACCCAGTCATAGAAGGGGTAGGGCTTGTCGAGGCGCGGTCCCCACTGCTGAATGCGCCGCCGCCAGATGTACTGGGAGGGTCGCCGGCCGAGAGCGCTCATCCAGGCGTCGAGTGCTCGCTGGAAATCCCCGGCTCGGCGATACTCGCTGTCGTAACGCATGCGCAGGGCCACCCCGTGGTGGAAGGTCAGGGCAGGATCCGCGTCCTGCGCCAGCGCCGCTTGTTCAAGAGCCCGTAGTGCTTCCGCATGGGCAGCCCCGTCGAGGCCTTCTTCCCCTGCCGTCCTGCTCCAGAGCAATCGGCTCAGCGCGGCTTGTGCCTTGTCGCCCTCGGAAGCCGCTGCCGCACGAGTAGAGGGCGGCACGACGTCCGGATAGGGTCGATGGGCAGCCGGGCCGGGTTGCGCAGGAGCGCTGGGCATCCAATCTTCCAGGATTTGTTCTTCGAAGCGGCGCACGTCCAACCGTCCTGGGCGGATGACACCGGCCTCGTCCACGGCGAGCACTACCGGCACAGCCGCCGATCCCGTCAGATTGAAGGGGTCCCACAGGATAGGCCAGTCAATGCCCTGCCACTGGGCATACAAGCTGCAGCGGTCGGGATGTTGCTCTTGGGTGATTCCAATGACGACGAGCTCGCCAGACTCGCGCAGGGCTCTTGTCTTCTCATGCCAGACCGGCACGTGTTTCCGGCAGCCTGCTCACCAGGATGCGAACTGAATTAGGAGCACCTTCTTGCCGCGTAGGTCGGCCAGATCCACGGTGCCCTGACCGTCGATGGTGGGCAGGACTAAGCCGGGCAGGGGCTCACCCGGTTTCAGGAGACTTGCCGACCGATCTTGGCTGGCTTGAACGGAACCGGTCCAAAGAAAGAAGGACAGGGCGAGAAACGAAAGGCAGCGCATGCCCCACCCTCACCTATCGGTGTCCTGCCAGCAAGTACCTTGGGCCTCAGCCTGTACTCAGGAGGAGCCCGCTGCATCCATGAGGTGCAGCATGGAGGTGATCGACTCTTCGAGGCCGTGGGTGACTGCGCGCGCGACCAGCGCAAAGCCGATGTTCAGCTCTTCCATGTGGGGCAAGGCTGCCACGGGAGAGACGTTGCCATGATCGAGTCCGTGCCCAGCGTTGACCCGCAGGCCGATGGAGGTGGCGTGTTCCGTGGCGCGGAGTAACCTTTCGAGTTCGGCCTCGCGCTCACCACCGGAGGCGTTGGCGTAGGAGCCGGTGTGTAGTTCCACAAAGGGTGCACCCACTTCACGGGCCCCATCGAGTTGATCAATATCGGGGTCCACGAACAAACTCACCAGCCCACCCCGTTCCGTCAACGCCGGCACGGCTTCGAGAAGCCGCGCCCGCTCTGCGATAACGTCGAGGCCGCCTTCGGTGGTGATTTCGGAGCGGTTCTCCGGTACGAGGCAGAATGCTCCGGCACCACTCTCGAGGGCAATCCCCATCATCTCCGGGTCGAGGCTGCATTCGAGATTGACGAGGGCGTCGGTGGCCTTGAGCAAGCGGGTTACGTCGGCGTCCTGGATATGCCGACGATCTTTGCGCAGGTGCAGCGTTAGTCCATGTGCTCCAGCTTTTAGGCAATGGAGTCCCCAGGCCACCGGGTCGGGGATGGTCTCACGCCGAGCCTGGCGCAGGGTGGCGATGTGGTCGATATTGACGTGTAGACGGGGCATGGTGGGGGCGCCTGATATGGGCCGGTGCCCATGGTACTCGACCGAGGCGGTTTGAGTCCTGCCGCCAACTGCGTACTCTGAACCCATGCGCATCATCGCCGGTGAGTTCAGAGGCCGCCGCCTCGTTGGCCCTCCCGATCGGGATACGCGGCCCATGTTGGATCGCGTCCGCGAGGCCCTCTTCTCCACCTTGGGCAACCAGATAGAGGGCGCGCGGGTTCTAGACCTGTTTGCCGGCACGGGCAGCTTGGGTTTGGAGGCCCTGAGTCGTGGAGCCAAGGAGGCCCGCTTCGTGGAACGCGACCGCCGCGCCATGGAGCGTCTGGCGGATAACGTGGAGACACTGGACCTTGGGGACCGCGTTCGCACCACGCGCGGGGACGCCCTCAAGCCCTCTAACTGGAGCATCGAGGATGGGGAGTCCGACGTACTGCCCGACCTGGTCTTCATGGATCCGCCCTATCCACTGATTAGGACACGCAAGGGCCGCGCTTCATTGACAGCCGCTCTTGACCTGCTCTTGAACAGTGCCACGGCACCCGGCGCGACCCTCGTGTTGCATACCCACCCCCGAGATCTGCGAGGTACGGAGCTCATCAACCTGTGCGGCGGTCCCACCCCCGAGCCGCGGGTCTACGGCAACACGGCGCTCTGGTACTTGCGAGCGGTTCACGATCCAGAGGCGGACGGGACCGGGTCTGAGGACCCGGGGGCTACTCCGAGTAGTCCTCTGGGCTGAAGGACTCTGGTTTCTGGGCGGGGCGTATGTACGACCGGGATCCGAAGGCGTCTACGTATTCTCCATCGGGAGTGACGATGATGCCGCGGTGGTTGGCGTGGTCGAGCACGATCAATTCACCGGCCTGATTGAAAACCAGGCCGCGTGGTGAGTCGAAGGAGCCCCGGATCAGACCGCGGGTTCCGAAGCGGTTGATTTCATCGCCCGCCTGATCAAAGACAACAATCCGGTGGGCGCCCGAGTCGCTTACGTACACGCGCCCGTCACTTCCTACGGCCACGCCGTGCGGTACTTCCAGAATGCCCACCCCCAGAATTTGTGGCTCGCCCTCGCCCAGGGGCCAGCGAACCACGCGCGCACCAGCCCGATCCGTTATGTAGAGATCCTGGTCGCCTGGGGCCAGCGCCATGTCCACCGGCTCCTTCAACTGATTCGCGCTCGTTCCATGTCCACCTAGACTGCGCAAATAGTTCCAGTCCGGGTCAAACTCGTGCACCATCGAGTTGGCGCCGTCCAAGACAAGTAGAGCACCGTCTTTCCTGGTGGTCACTGCGATGGGCTTCACTTTCCAGGGGAGCTCGGTTGAGCCCGTGGCTGTGGGTTGTTGGAAATCGAGCATCCTCACGGCGGAGACCATCTCGAAGTCCTGTTCGATCTCTTTTTCGGGGTCATGCCGGAAGGTGAGGCTGTGCAGTCGGCGATTGCCCGTGTCACAGACAAGGAGTGAGCGGCGCTCGTAATCGATGCACAGGCCGGTAGGTTGTTGGAACAAGCCCAGGCGTCTGCCGCGTCCTCCGGTGCGCGAGACCAGGATGGGGGGCATGCGTTGTTCAGGCATGGGCTGACGGATGTCGTGCAGCAGAACCTCTGCAGTCTCGGGTTCCACTATCGCGAGGATCGGTCCGTCGCTGGCCAGGTGCATCCCGTAGTGGGCCGCTGCCTGCCCGATCACTTGGCGCTGTGTGTCAGGCTCGGGCTGGGCACCGGCAGCGCGTGCGAAGACCTGCGCGCGTCCGTCCCAAGGCTCGACGAGGACCGCGAAGCTCCCATCGGGGGACACGGCCACATCTCTTGGATAGTGCAGCTTGCCCCGGCCCTCTCGTGGGCGGATGGCGTGGATGCCGAGGATGTAGGCTGGCCGTGCCACACTGGAGCGCGCCGTGGCTGCAGGAGTGATGGCGGAGAAGGGGAACACCTGGACGCGGTGGTTCTCGAAGTCGGTGACCAGCAGGTTGTCCCCATCGCGGCCGAGTCCCTGGGGTGTCGCGAAGGTCCCGGGGAAAAACCCGAACGCCCCCAGGTGGCTCCAGGTTTGACCGTCGCTCCCAACCGATAGCAGGCGACTGCTTCCGGCATCTAGGACAACAGTGTTTCCGTCGGGACTCAGCATCACGTCACTCGGCCAAGAGCCCCGTTCAGCATCGGGCAAGGCCAGCGTACGCAGGTGGGTTCCCTTGTGATCGAAGACCTGCACCCGTCGGTTTCCACGGTCGGCGACCACAATTTGATCGCGGTTTACATCGATACCGACAGGTGTGTGGAACTGTCCGGGCCCGGTCCCCAGGCTTCCAAAAGCTGCCACCCGGTTGCCTTGGGTGTCGAAGACCAGCACACGGTGGTTGCCGCTGTCACTGACAAACCGCTTGCCGTCGGGTGCCACAGCAACTCCGAGGGGAAGGCACATGGGGTCGGCAACGGAGGAGAGGACTTCGAGCTGCTTCCCATCCTTGTCGAAGACCCGCACCCGATGGGCCGAGGTCTCTACCACGTGGATTTGTTGCTGTGGCCCTACGGCCACCGAGCTGGGCGTGGCCAGATTGTGAATCGTATGCACCCACGTTCCCAGGTGAGTGGGGGAGTCCTGTGCCGGAAGAGGCAGCGCGCAAGCAAGGAGGGCAAGTGGGCCGAGCATGAAGGGATCTTAGCGAGCCATCGTGGAGACTGTGGATCCTCGGTGAGACAAGCTCCCTATCCGGTTCACCAATGGTTTACGGGGGTGGAGGCTCTTGGTCCGGGGGATGAGTCCTCCCAGCGTGGAACCTCAAATCTGCGGCAGCGCGTATCCCTCTCGCCTCTCCCCATCCAGCCACGCATTCTGGAGAACGTTGTCGCCTGTCCCATCGGATTCCACAAAGCGCCAGGTCTTGGGGTTCCAGTGCAGCTCAGACCTGT
>JAPKBO010000256.1 GCA_028823395.1 Planctomycetota bacterium
AGGTGTACTCGATCCAGGGGTGCTCGGCGTGAACCTCTGCCGGATAGCTCTCGTGTTTCTTCGTGCCGCCCACCCATTTGTAGGACATCGAGTTCACCTGGATGTAGGGGATGCCGTTGACTTCAACGAGATCGTCGAGGTGGTGGTGTCCGCTGAAGCAGGCGAGAACGCGACCCCAACCGGAGGCTTTGTTGGCAGCCTCAAGAATGGCGCGCACCTCGGCGCCGTTGTCGACGCCAGACACATTCTGGAGGCTCTGGTGAACTAGAACGACCACGGGTTCCGTGGTGGAGGCCAGAGTCTCGGTGAGCCAAACGCGTTGTTCTTCGCCGACGTGGCGGGGGTAGCCGCCGGGCGCATCCTCGTGGCGGTCATTGCCGTCGAGCACGATGAATCGATAGCCCTGCTGGAGATAGGTGTAGTAGCCCTTCTCCATACCGAGGTACTTGCGAAAGTCTTCACGGCTGGCCCCCCCGTCCATGTCGTGGTTTCCGATGACGTTGTATTGATCTCCTTCCCAGCCCTGCCAGACCTTGCGGAAGGAGTCATTGGCTTCTTTGGGTTGGCAGAAGTCCCCCATCTGTACGACGAAGTGGGCACGCTTCTTGGCCATGGTCTTGAGGTAGGCGCCGAGGCGCTCGTCGGCATCGTGCATGACGTCTTTATGCACGTCTGCGCACATACCGAAGCGCAACTCTTTCAACCCCTCAGCTGACCTGGCGGGCGGGCAGAAGCTGAGTACGTAAACGCCTGCGGCGGCGGTCTTCAATAACTCTCGGCGTGTGTTCTTCACGCCATGCAACCTACCAGTTCCGCTCGGTTTTGGCTCAGAGTTCGATTGGTTCGCAACGGACAAGGAACGGTTGAGGGCTGGTGCCCCATGTGAGGGCATATTTCAATTGATGGCGGCGCTCGGACCAAGGACCGCTTGGAGTCCCTGACCTAGCTACAATTAGCCCTGAAGGGGGCCCCTTAGGGCGAAACACCCCGCTGAGGATCGTTTCTTGTAGGGTGCGGGAATGAGAATTCCACTGATCGTTTGCGCTGGCATTCCTGCACTTGTTTCCCTGGCCAGTGCTCAGATGGTGCCGGTTGTCCCCTCAGACTTGGCTGTTGACCAACGTTTTGGGTCGAGTGTTTCTGTCGACTCCGGCTACTTGCTTGTGGGTTCGATGGCTGATGACGACAATGGCAATTGGTCCGGATCGGCCTATCTCTTTGAGGTGCCTACAGATCGCGGGCCGGCCGGTTACGAGCTGGTCAAATTCACCGCGAACAATGGCAAGGCAAGTGACTATTTCGGCGAGAGCGTGGCGCTGCAAGATGGCATCGCCCTCATTGGGGCCAGTGGCAATGACGCGCTTGGTACCAGTGCCGGGTGTGCGTACCTGTTTGATGGGAATCCCGGCAGCCCGACTTTTGGAAAGCAATTGGCTTGGCTGTTGCCAACGGGGAATGCCAATGACTGGATTGGCTGTTCCGTCGCATTGGATTCGGGCTTGGCCCTAGTGGGTGCTAAGGGCGCAAATGTCGGCGCGGCCAGCCGCGGCGCAGCGTTTCTCTTTGATGCGGATCCCGGTAGCCCGACCTTCGGTAAGCAAATGGTGAAACTGACCGCTTCGGATGGAGGAGGCGGCCACCTTCTGGGCTGCAGTGTCTCCATTGCTGGCGGTCTGGCCCTACTGGGTGCCTCAAACGCCACTACTGCTGGGGGAAACACAGGTGCCGCGTACCTATTCGATGTCAACCCTTCCAGTCCGACCTTCGGCGTTCAATTGGCCAAGTTCGTGGCACGCAACGGAGGGTCCGGTGACAAGTTCGGGTTCAGCGTGTCCTTGAGCGATGGCGGGGCATTGGTGGGGGCTCCGTATCATGACAGGCCTGGGTTCAAATCCCGGGACGAAGGCGCGGCCTACTTGTTTGACGCTGTACCTGGCAGTGCCACCTTTGGGGGATTGCTCACGGATTTTTTACCCGCCCACACCTTCCCCCACCACTTTAGTCTGGGATACACCGTTTCACTCGATAGCGGGTTTGCCGCCTTGGGCTCACCAAGGGAAGACTGCCCGAAGCCGGGCAAATGGAACACATGGAAAGCCGGAACGGCATATATCTTTGATGCCGACACAGGCAGTCCAAACTTCTCTGATCCGCACTCCAAATTTCAAAATCCAAACCCGTGGTATATGGACTACTTTGGAAGCAGCATTTGCATTCAAGATGGGGTGCTCGCGGTTGGTGTCCCGAAGGACGACACTTGGAATTACGATGGGGGGTCGGTGTTCGTGACCAGACTCGTTGCCCTTCGCTGAGGTGGCTGCAGTCCGTTCCGAGACTTGCCTCACATTTGCTTCAGAGGTTACATGCGAGGTTTGTTGGGTCTCGCTTAGGCCCCATTGAGAGCAGATTGGCGGACGCGGGAGGATTCGAACCCCCGGAGATTGCCTCACATGGTTTTTTACAACGGATAGCATGCGGCCTGGGAGAGGGCGCCCGATGGCGATGGGATCTCTTTCGGGGAATGGGAATCGTCGCTAGCATGTCATGCGGTGCGGTCCGACCTATGAGCCCGATTTGCTGCCCATGCTGAATCCCCTGCTTTCCTCCCTGCTAGCGCTCACGCTGACTATGCCGTGGGTTTCTTCTGGGGAGCCGGTTGCGCGCGGGCTCCAGGACGGGGAAGAAAGTCAGGTGCCGATTCCCCGCGATGGAGCGACCGACTGGGATTGGGTGCCGGGCAGTAGGGGGGATCATTGGTACGCGTTGACTTCCAGGGCGCTGAGCTTTGAGCAGGCCGAAGGCGAGGCTCTCGTAGCGGGGGGCCACCTGGTGAGCATTGAGTCAGGCCTGGAACGGGAGTTCCTGTTGGAGGCGTTTGCCCGCAAGGGCGAGGAAGGCCTCTCGGCCAAGTCGCGATCCCTGTGGGTCGGCTTGTGGCGGCGAATGGGCCAGGAGAAGTTCGAGTGGATCTCGGGAGCGTCCCGCGTGGTTGGGAAATGGGCCGACGGGGAGCCCGTGGGGGACTCGGAGAGCTCGAGCTACACGGCGCTGATCACGGCCGGGCCGGAGGCGGGCGAGTGGGAGGCGATTTCCTCCAAGGGCCAACGGCTCTTCGGCGTCATCGAGATCGAATTCGATCCGGAACAGGACTCTCTACGTTCCGGGAAGAAGAGCGCACAGAGCAGGGAACGCGCTTGGCATCGGGCACGGGAAGCGTGCCTGGCGGTTGCGGATGAAAATGCCGAGGCCATTGATCTCGCGGGCACACGCGACACTCTGGCCGCCGTGCGCAAGGAGCAGGCCGCCATCATCCACGCCCGGCCCCTGCCAACCTCGGCTGAGACCCGGGCTGCGTCCGACACGGCACAAGAGTGGATTGAACTGCGCCTGGGGATCTGGTCCAAGAAGAGCCGCGAGGTGCGTCAAGCCCTCGCCAATCTGGCCAGAGCGCACAAGATCCTGGCCGATGGACGCACCTATCCCATGACCGAGAGGGCCGCGCGCGTTGACATGTTCTGCGCTATGGTGAACCGCAAACGGGGTGCTCGGGATCGGGAGACGCGAGCCCGTAATCGCCGCGTGTTGTTGCGCGCCGGCACCAGCGCGGAGAACTTCGCCATCGTCGCCTGGACCAACGAGCACCGTCAGATGATGGGGGTCGGCGTGCTGGCCCTCGACAATCGCCTGACCTACGCCGCACAGATCCACGCAGACGACATGTCGCACCTCGGGTTCTTTGCCCATCAGTCCCCCGTGCCCGGACGAACGCATATGTCCGATCGGGGCCGCGAAGGTGGGCATTTCCAGGTGACGGGCGAGAACCTGCACCGGGGTCACAACTCGGGAGTCGGCTCCGTCCAGGCCTGGATCGGATCCCCTGGGCACCACTCCAATATGCTTGCGCCCAGCCACCGCTCTATCGGACCGGGCGCAAGCGGGCCCTATACGGTGGAACTCTTCGGGGGGTGACCTCCAGGAAGGCGGTGCACTTTGCTTCGA
>JAPKBO010000257.1 GCA_028823395.1 Planctomycetota bacterium
GTGGTCTCGATCGACCTGACGACGGGCGCGGTCACCACTATCAGCGGTGGAACCACAGGCTCTGGCCCTGCGTTCGCAGGTGGTCCATACGGTCTGACCGTGAATGATGCCCGGACGGTGGCTTGGACCTTGGATTACAACTTGGACGCCCTGTTCCGGGTGGATCTGACCACAGGCGCACGGGAAATCGTCTCCGACGCCACGACCGGCACGGGCGATTCTCTGGAGGACATCGGCACACTGGTCGTGGACGAGTCGGCTGGCAAGGCCTACCTGACCCGCGCCCAGCTCTACGGTTCAGCGTATGCCCCCAACGGCCTGATCATCGTTGATCTAGCTACAGGAGACCGCGTCCTTATGGACCAGGATTCGAATGCATCCCGTTCCCCTCTCGCTTGGCCTGACTCCATCATCCGAGATGGTGCCACGGGTCTCCTGTATCTGAGCGACCCCCGCATGCAGGCCATCGTCGTTGTGGACCCGGTCACGGGCTGCAACGGGGTTCGATCCGCGGCCCAGTAGGGATCAACAGGCGGCGCCGGCGCGCGACCCGGAATCCGATGGAGGGTCACTCCACCACGGGCCGTTCGGGGAACTCGAAGTCCGGGTAACGGTCCCAGGCCTTTGGGTTGAGGTGCAGCAGTCGGTGCTGCGCCTCGGCGGCGTCCGGTGGATTCTTGGATGCGAGCCTTCTGGCCAGGGGCAGGAAGCGGCGCAGGAAGCGGCCGGCTTCAGGGAAGTCCTTCCACACGGCCCCGAAGCGCTCACCCCAGGTGGGCTCATTCTCGAGTTCCGCAAGGGGATAGCCGTAGGTCTCGAACCAGAACCGGTTCCTGAATTCGATCTGCCGGATCCAGGCCGGGGGAATCTTCTCTGCCCAGTGGCGCGTGGGGACCTTGCCCCGCGGTTGGGTGGCGGTCAGGAGCCACGGGAACGGCGGCACATCGTTGGGTGGGATATGGCTGGTGTGATCCAGAACGCGCGCGTCCCACTCCTCCCCGACAAAATCGAGGAGGCTACGCATCTCGCCTTCGGGGTTGGCCAAGAGATCCTCTAGTCGAACCTCGTGCATCTGATCTCTGTAAGGGCCGATCTCCTTGGCCAAACGCGCCATGTAGCGGTTGTTCAATATCCAACTGCCTGGGGCCCAGGGCATGTCTTGCAGGGAGAGACAGGTGGGGCGTGGGTCGCGCAGAATGTGGATGATGCGCGCGCCCGGGAAGTCCTTCAGGATCGTCCCGATGTAGCTGGCATGGAAGGGCGTCTTGTCTCCGTAGCGTGGGCAGCCACGTTGGTGCGCCTTGCAGCGCATGATGGCCTTATAGGCATCGGGCAACGCCTCGCGCGGGGCGTCTCCGGGATGGGTCTTGGCTAACTCCTCGCGTACGTCGGCGGTGCGCAAGTACTGCCAGGCGAACGGGAAGGACTTGAAGTAGAGCTCAAGCCAGTCCGAGGCTGAGTAGCGCTTGGGGATAAACTGGCGACCGATGTAGAACGAGGCTTCGTGGGTTAGATGAATGCGCGGGTGCGCGTTGATCATTAGGCGCAGTAGCGTCGTGCCCGAGCGTCCGGTGCCCACCACGAAGATTGGCGCTTCGTCCGAATTGGGCGGCGTGACTTGCTCGGCTGTGGACATGGGTGCGGTCACTTCAGGGCTTGCGTGCGGAGACCACTGACCAATATCCGGCGGAAGGCTCACACTGCACGTCCACGAAGCCCGCCGCGACAAGGAGCCCCTCGAGTTCAGCGGCGGTGTATTGCTGCCCTTTAGTCCAGACGAGCATGTCGAGGTTTACAAGGGCATTTGCCAGGGGGCCTCCGTCTTCGTCGACGAGCTTCTCGTTGATCAGCACGCGCCCTCCTTTGGGCAGGCAGGCGAAGGCCTTCTCTAGCAGGACGCCGCCCTGTTCGTGGGACCAATCATGCAGGATCTGGCTGAGGAGTACGGCGTCGTACCCCGTGGGGAACGGCTCGTTCCACATGTCCCCGGCCAAGGTCTGCACGCGCTCGGAGAGTCCAGCCTTCTGGGCGTACTCGCGTGCCAGCTCGCAGACCACCTCCAGATCCCACACCGTGCAGGTGAGCTCAGGGAAGGCCGCTGCGCACGCTAGGCAAAGCGCGCCCGAGCCACCACCCACGTCGAGCAGGCGCTTGATCCCGTCCAGGGGTGCGACTTCGGCGAAGCCCGCGGCCGGGCGTTCGCTGACGCTGTGCATGGCGGCGGTGAAGCGCGCGGCGGCCTCGGGGTCGCGTTCGTGCTCCTCCCAAGGATCGGCGTCGCCGTAGGCCGTGCTGCCGTCTTTCTTGAGAGCATCGAGGAGAGCGACCGGGGATAGGAAATGGTCCATCTCCAATTCGATCAAGCTCACCAGTGAGCCGGAACGCCCGTGCACCGCATAGGCCGCAGCTTCTGGCGAGAGCCCATAGAGACCCTCTTTACAGATCACCACGCCCATGGCTTCGAGAGCCACAAGCAGAGAGCGCGCCCCCCGTAGGGAAAAATCGAACTCGGCAGCGACGGATTGCACATCGAGGGGCGTCTGATCGAGCTTGTCGAACAGACCCACCCGTACGCCTACGGTCAGAGCCGCGCTCTGGCGGCCCGTGACGTAGGCGTCGTAGATGGAGCGATCATCCAGAGGGAAGGCCGCCGGGTGGCGGCGTTCCTCCCTGCTCATCGTACGTCCACCAACTCCACGGCGAAGACAAGGGTGGCTCCACCGGGAATGGTGGGAGGGGAGCCACTCGGACCATAGCCGAGGTCGGAGGGGATCACGAAGATCACCATAGCGCCCGGAGCCATCAGCTGCAGACCCTCGGTCCACCCGGGGATGACGCGGCTGAGGGGGAACGTTGAAGGCTGTCCCCGATCGTAGGAGTTGTCGAAGGGCGTGCCGTCCGTGAGCCAGCCCGCGTAGTGGGCGACCACTTCGTTGGCGGCGGTGGGCTTGGTGCCCGCGCCCTCGCGGACCACTTTGTACTTGAGGCCACTGGCCGTTGTTGTCAGTTCCTCATCGGCGGGCAGGACGAATGCAGGTTTGTTGAAAGACATGGAGCTTAGGATCTCGATTTGCCAGAGATAGGTTTTGCCCTCTTCTACGCCAGGCATTCCTGCGAGGCGCGTCATCTGGGCGTAGGGGACTTGGATGTTCATGCGAGTTCCCTGGCGCGCCAGGGCCACGGCTCCGCCTAGGAAGGGCAGCGGCATCTGTGCCGGGTTTCCGAGCAGGGGAGCACCTTCCATCGCGGAACTCAGGATGGGCTTGTTGTCTTCGCCATACATGGCGAAGGCCAGAGAGATGGCATCGGCTCCGGCGCAGGGCGTTCCTGTGCCTTCTTGGAGGACACAGTAAGTCACCCCGTGGTCATGCTGACCGGGGGCCAGCTTCTCCCCGCTTCCATCTTGCGCGGCGCAGGTCGTTCCGGTGCAGGGCAGCGTCTTGGCCAGTTCTGCGGTCCAAGGCTGAAAGGCCAAGGTGCGTGCCGTGACGGCGATGAGTTCCACGTCGAAGATCAGGGTCGAGTTGGCGGGGATGCTGGGCCGCCCCTCTTCTCCATAGGCGAGGTTTGCGGGAATCGTCAGCTTCAGACGCGAGCCGGGGCTCATGAGTCCCAGTGCCTCGTTCCAGCCTTCGATCACGCGTCCAACTGCGAACTCAGCGGGCTCGCCGCGTTGGCGAGAGGAATCGAACAGGGTCCCGTTCGTGAGCCAACCGCTGTAGTGCACCTTCACGCGGTCGCCAAAGACCGGGGAGGCGCTGCCGTCGCCCTCTTGCAGTACCGAATAGACCAGGCCTGAGGGCATGGTGACCTTCTCGGTGTCGGCTGGGATCTCGGGTGTGGGAAGGACCCCCGGAGCGGGGATCTGAGCGCTCGCCATTCCGGTGCAGAGGGCGAGAGACGTGAGTAGCGAGGCAAGATTGCGCGAAATGTTCACAGGGGCTCCAAGGGGGAGTCAGGGGGTGGTCTGTACCGATCAGCTA
>JAPKBO010000055.1 GCA_028823395.1 Planctomycetota bacterium
AGGCTGTGGACCAGGCTCTGAGCCAGGCCGATCTGGTGGACCTAGCGGAGCGCGCCCTTCCAGATCTATCAGGCGGCCAACGCCAGCGCTGTCTTGTGGCCCGCGCTCTCGCACAGCAAGCCGACCTGCTCCTCATCGATGAGCCGACCAATGCTTTGGACCCCGAACATCAGATTGCTGTATTCGAGCTGATCGAGAGCCTGGCTCATGAAGAACGTGCAGTCGCTGTCGTTACCCACGATCTAAATTTGGCTAGCCAATTCGCCTCGCGCATTGTGCTCTTGAATCGGGGTCGCAAGGTGGCGGACGGAAGTGTGGACGAAGTGCTACGACAATCGGTACTTGAGCCCGTCTATGGTTCAGGCTTGCGCTACTCCTCATGGGGGGTTGAGGAGAAAGCTGGGGGCGCGGCAGGTCAGCGACCGATCGTCTTGCCCTGGCGGAGCTCAGGTTCCTCAGCGCTCGCCGGGCCGCGGGGCAACGGCGGGGCGTGAGGATTCGACCAAGGACAGAGCGCGTCGTATAGCGCGGATGCCCTTATCCGTGTTTGCCCCTTCGGAGGAAGAGATCCAGGATTCAGTTGAAACACCATCCGGGGGTGTGGACGCAAGCAAGTCCTGCATGCGACGGACCAGGTCGGTCACGACGGGTTGGAGACTTGCTTCGCCAAAGCGGTTATCGGTCTCCCCTGGGTCGGTCTGCAGGTCATAGAGCTGGTCCCAGCCAGCACTTGCCTGGGCACCGAGGTGCAGTTTCCAACGTTCCGTTTCCATGGTGGCCACCTGACCGACGAATTCCGTGTAGGCCTGATCTCTAACCTTGGTTCCTGAGCGCAGCAAAGGCTCGAGGCTTACCCCCTGCAGGAATTCAGGGGGCTCAATTCCACAGAGGGCGCAGAGGGTTGGGAATACATCGATGGCGTGAGCCAGTTCGTCGGTGCGTGCGGGGCTGATTCCGGGAGCGGCGATGGAGAGTGGTACCTGTACCACCTCCCTATAGGGGTAGTTCTTGCCCAAATGACCGCGCTCTCCGAGCAGGTAGCCGTTGTCGCTCCAGAAGATCACGATCGTGTTCTCCCACCGCCCGCTGGCTTCGAGGTAGCGATCTAGAGCAACGAGTTGTTCATCCATCCAGAGTACGGAGCGCAAGTAGGCGGCCAGGGCTCCGCGTAGAATGTCCTCGGTCAGGGGCCCCTTCAGGGCGCGGCGGCTCTTGAGCATGGTTGCCAGGCCGAGGACCTCTTTTGACTGCAGGACTTCATCCACTTGGGGCAGAGGGAGTGCGCTGGGGTCTACAGCATCCAAAAGGCGGGGCGGGAAGTGGAATGGTGCGTGGGGTTCTCCGAGTGAGAGAAACGCGAGGAAGGGGCGCGTGTTGTCCTCCTCCATGAACGTTCTTGCCTCCCGTAGGAGGAACGGCGCCATGTGACTCTCTTCTGCCAAGGGCAGCGGAGCTCCTTCGGGGTTGGACATGGACCAACCCTTGCGCTCGGCGCGGCTCCAACCGCGGTTGTACTCATCCAGTACCGAGCGTTCTTTCGGACTCAGCTGATTCTGCCACTCGATCTTCCCGGCAATGCGATCGAATCCGAACTCAACCTCTCCCACACGTGTGCGCATCCAGTGCATCTTCCCGATGGCCGCCGTGCGATAACCCGCGTCCCTGAAAACGGTTCCCAGGGTCGGCGCATCCTTGGGCAGGGTGGACTTCAGTTGTGTGACGCGGATGGAATGGGGCCAACGGCCGGTCAAGAATGACTGGCGCGAGGGCGTGCAAAATGGCGATGCACATAGAGCCCGTTCGAACACGACGCCTCTACGGGCCAGTGCATCTATGCCCGGTGTGGGTATGAGGCCTTCTCCACCAGGTCCCCAGGTTCCCGTAGCGACTGACGCCAAGTCATCACTGATCACGATAAGAACGTTGGGTCGGTCCATCGCATCCCCACCACGGGATGCATCCTCAGATTCTGCCGCGCAACAGGCGAGGAGGAGCAAGAGCGGAGACAACCGGCTGGGCATGGGGCACATCATAGAGCCTCGTGGATCAAGCGCCTTCAGCCCACCCGGTGGGGCAGTCCCTGAGGCCAAGACTTACATCAACAGCGTGGACTGCTTCTGCCCCAGCAGGCTCTTCAGTCTAGCCATCACGTTTGAGTGGATCTGGCATACCCGGCTCTCGGTGAGGGTTAGCATCTCGCCGATCTCGCGCATGGTCAGTCCATGCTGATAGTACTGCTCAATGATGAAGCGCTCCTTGTTGGTTAGCGAGCGCGTTATGTAGCCCATCACGTCCGAGCGATTGAGGTCGCCAATGGGGTCGACGGCCTTCTTGTCCTCAAGGACGTCCGTCTTCTCCATGGAGTTGTCGTCATCCCCGTCATCCCACTTTTCCGACAGGGAATACATGGCCTTTGCCTTGGCCGAGGAGATCTCCTTTGAGAGCTCGCCGTAATCCATCTCCAAGTAGTTGGCCAACTCGGCGTGAGTGGGCTCTCGGCCGTACTCGCCGGTGAGCTTCTGCAGAGCCTTGTCGATCTTGCCTGCCTTCAGGCGTACCAGCCGTGGTACCCAGTCTTGGGATCGCAACTGATCCAAGATCGAGCCGCGGATTCGGGTTGTGCAGTATGTCTTGAACTTGATGCCGCGCGACAAATCAAAGCCGCGGATGGCATCCATCAATCCGAAGAGGCCAGCGCTAACCAGGTCATCGAGCTCGATCGACTTGGGCAGAGTCTGGAGCAAGCGCTCGGCAATGTACTTGACCAGCGGGTAATGGCGCTCCATGAGCACGTTGCGCAGGGCTTCCACTTTGGGAGCATCACTAACCTGCGCCGCCTTCTTGTAGAGAACCCACACGTCTTCGGTGGGCTGTTCCTCAGGCGGAAGGCTGGGGTCGACCTTCGCCTTTTTCTTTCCGCCGCCAATGGGCTTGGCCTTGGATGAACTCTTGGCGGTTTGGGCCGATATGCGGTCGCCGGTTGGTTTCTTGGGACTCATGCGGTGGTTGGCGGGCTCCGGTTCAGACGGTCATCAGGGTGTGTACTGCCACGTCGCCCAGTCGCTCGCGCCCCTTCAGCATGGCGAGTTCGATGGCGACAATGCAAGCAATGGGATCGCCGCCTACCCGGCGTACCAACTCGAGCCCCGCGGCCATGGTCCCGCCCGTCGCCAGCAGATCGTCGACGACGAGCACCCGCTGTCCGGAGCAGGCGTCCTCATGGATCTCCAGGGTGTCGGTTCCGTACTCGAGGTCATAGGACTGAGAGGTGGTCTTCCAGGGCAACTTGCCGGGCTTACGGATGGGAATGAACCCCTTGCCGATCTTGTGGGCCAGGGCCGTACCAAAGATGAACCCGCGGGACTCGATGCCGCAGACCAGGTCAAAGGAGTCAGGATCCACCGCCTCGGCCATCCCGGAGATCGCCAGGGCCAGGCCCTCGGGACTCTTCAGGAGGGGGGTGATGTCTTTGAATAGAATCCCTTCCTTGGGGAAGTCGGGGACGTCGCGTATGTACTTCTCGATCACGGGGTTACTCCAGGAGGATCACAGAATGGGTCGTCACGGGCGCGTCAGGCCCTCTCGGGGCAATGATCAGACGCGGTCGCAGTCGATTGCCAACAGATGCCATCGGCACCCCAAAGGAGTGCCTTGCCGAGCACTCTACATTTCCTGCCCCGGCAAGATCCAGGGCCAGGGTGATCCTCTACATGCGGGCCGGCGCACCCACTCCGAGGATGCCCAGAGCATTGACCAGTACCTGGCGGACTCCATCGACGAAGGCGAGGCGAGCGGCGGTCACGGCCGGGGCTTGCCCCAGGACGCGTTCCGCACCGATCCAGGTGTTGGTGTCCCGGCACAGGCTCAGGGCATAGGTGGTGATCTCAGAGGGCTCGGCATTGCGGGCGGCGCGGGAGAGGACGGCGTTGAAGCGCCCCAGCTTGCCCAGGATCGCCGAGGCGCCATTTAGCGTGCCCCAATCCGGTGTGGGCGGGGAGTCGAGTTCGGCTTGTTCAGCGGCCCCCTTACGTAGGATCGAAGCCAGACGGGCGTGGGTGTATTGCACGTAGGGGCCCGTGTCCCCCTCAAAGGAGAGGACCTCCTCCCAGACGAATTCCACGTCCTTGACCCGCTCGCGTTTCAGATCATTGAAGACGACGGCCCCGACGCCCACCATCTCGGCTACTGCGGCACGGTCTTCGAGGCCCGGGTTCTTTTCGGCGATGACCTTGTCCGCTTCAGCCGCAGCCTGGTCCAGCACTTCTTCGAGGAAGATCACGCGGCCCTTGCGAGTGCTCATTTTGCCCTCGGGGAGCCTCATCATTCCAAAGTCGATGTGCTCCATGCGCGGTTCCCAATCTACTCCCATACGTTCAAGCACGTGCTTGAGCTGACGGAAGTGCAGGCGCTGATCGCCGCCGACTACGTAGAGGCTGCGGTCAAATCCGTACAGCTCCCAGCGATGGAAGGCGGCTGCGAGATCGCGTGTGGCGTAGAGCGTCGTGCCGTCCGTCTTGCGTAGCAGGCAGGGCGGGACCTCTTTTCCAAACTCGGATAGCCTCACAATCAGGGCGCCTTCCGATTCCTCGGTAATGCCTGCCGCCACAATTCGATCGATCGTGGCGTTGAGGTGCGACTCGTAGTAGGCCTCGCCCCGGACTTCGTCGAACTCCACACCCAGACGGGTATAGATCTTGTCGAACTCTACTAAGGAGATCTTGGTCAGATGTCGCCAGGTTGCACGTACGCGACCGTCCTCGCCGCTTTCGAGCTCCTTGAAAGCATCACGTCCGGCCTGCTTGAGCTCGGGATCGCCTTCCTCTTCTTCGTGATAGCGAACGTACAGAGCTAGGAGGGCCTTGATGGGGTCGCCTTCAAGGTCGACTGTGTCACCCCACCGGTCCACAGCGGCTACAAGCTTGCCGAACTGGCTCCCCCAGTCGCCGATGTGGTTGATGCCCACGGTGGTGTAGCCGAGCGTATTGTGAACCCGCTGGATTGCCGCCCCGATGACCGTGGATCGCAGGTGGCCCACGGACATGGGCTTGGCGATGTTCGGCGAAGACAGGTCGAGGACAATGGTCTTGCCCGCGCCTTCGTCGCTGCCGCCATAGGCTTGGCCTTGCTCCTGGATCTGCCCCAGGACGGTTGAGGC
The DNA here is from genome assembly GCA_028823395.1 of Planctomycetota bacterium. GTDB lineage: Bacteria > Planctomycetota > UBA1135 > UBA1135. Next base: position 5,156 of record JAPKBO010000055.1, read on the forward strand.
CAGAAGGGAGGGTTCAATCGTGAAGTTGAGGAATGGCCCCGTTGCCTTGGCCGTGATGCCCTGCAACCGGTCGTTCAGCTTGCCCTCCAGGTCGCTGGCGATCTTGGGGGGTGCAGCTTTCAATTCCTTCGCGAGCACGAAACATGGAAAGGCGAGGTCTCCCATGCTCGGGTCGCGCGGAGTTTCAAGGCGTACGGCCTCCTGGGCGATGCCGGTCTCGGCTATCAGCGCATCTCGTACGGCGTCTTGGAACTGCTGCATGGAACTTGGGGTCGCTGTGGCCCGGGTGGGCGCGAGGGGCAGGATACTGCGAGCGCCCGTGCTAGGACCAGTTTTCCCAGTCTTCGTTGGCGAGTTCCAGTTCTTGGGAAACCTCAGCGATTCGAATCTGGGCCTCACGCAGTTTATCGGAGTTCGAGTAGGTATTTTCGGAGGCGCAAGCGGCGCCAAGAGCCTCAAGCTCCGCCTCAAGGGTGATAATGCGCTTCTCGAGCCGTTCGAACTGGTAGGGGTTGCGGACTTTGCCTCCGCCGGAGCGCCCTTTACTTCCCTTCTTCTTCTTCGTCTTGGGCGGCGCGGCTTCTGCTTTTTCCCGTGCGGCGCGCTTGGCCAGGGTCGCGGCACCTGCCCGCGCCTCGGTGGCGGCTGCACGCTCGGTGTCCTTGATCTTGCGCCAAGCCGTGTAGTTTCCCTCGAATTCACGGACGCCGCCATCGTTGACCTCGATGATGTGCGTGCAGAGAGTATCCAGGAATTCCCGGTCGTGGCTGATGCAGACGAGCGCGCCCTGGAATTCCGACAGCATCTCTTCAAGAGCGGTTCGGCTGGCGAGGTCCAGGTGGTTCGTCGGTTCGTCCAAGGCCATCCAGCTGGGCTTGCTGAGAACAAGCAGGGCTAGGCACAGCCGCGCACGCTCTCCTCCAGAGAGGGAGGCCACAGACTTGCCCACGTTGGTTCCACGAAAGAGAAAGCGTGCCAGGTGCGAGCGAATCTCCAGATCCGTGAAGGTGGGATGGAAGCGCCCGATCTCAGTGTGGGGTGTCCCGTCGTCGCGTAGGTGAGAGGTGTTCTGGTCGTAGTAGGCCACCTGTGCTCCGTGCCCCAAGTTCACCGTTCCAGTCAGCGCCTTCATTCGCCCGGCCAGGATCTTCATTAGGGTCGACTTGCCGGATCCGTTGGGTCCGACCACGCCGATACGCTGACCACGCCCGATGCGCAGCTCCACGTCTTTGAAGAGCACGTTGCCCTCATATCCACCGCTCAATCCGGTGGCCAGCAAGACCCTCTCACCCCCACGCGCCGCCTGAGGTGCACGAATGACCGGCCTGCGAATGTCGTGATGCGGAGCTTCGATACGCTCGACGTGACCTAGTTTCTTGGCCCGCCCCTTGGCTTCGGCCGTGCGTTGGCTGCCCATGTGCTTCTTGATGAAGCCCTCTTCCTTGCGCACGTGTTCTTGCTGCTGCTTGTAGCGGCGGCGGTGGTCGTCATAGCGCTCTTGCTTGAGAACTAGGTATTGCGAGTAGTTCCCCGGGTAGATGCCGAGCTCGCCAAATTCCAGCTCGACGATGCGTTGTACCGAATTCTGCAGCAGCCGTCTGTCGTGGGAGACAACCAACACGGCACCGCGTATTTCGGAGAGGAACTTTTCGAGCCACTCGATTCCCTCTAGGTCTAAGTGGTTCGTGGGCTCGTCGAGCAGTAACAGGTCATGATCTGCCACCAGCTCACGTGCGAGAGCCACTCGGTTTTTCTCCCCGCCAGAGAGGGTGTTGGCTTCGCGATCCAAGAACTCCTCCCCGAGGCCAATGCCTGAGAGCACGGTCTCCACTCTGCGTTCGGTTTCCCAGCCGCCAAGCTCATCCACGCGCCCGGTTAGTTCGTCGTGCTCTCGCATCAAATGTTCGAGAGCTTGACCTGTGGCCGTTCCCATCTCCTCGCCAATGGCCTCGATCCGCGTTAGGAGTAATTTGGTTTCGTCCAACCCGGACTCCACATAATCGCGCACGCTCAAACCCGCCGGGAACACTGGCCGCTGGGGTACAAATCCCATGCGAGCTCCACGCCTCAGGGATACCGTTCCCCAATCGGCGGATTCCTCGCCCGTGATGATTCTGAAGAGGGTCGTCTTTCCGCCGCCATTGCGTCCCACGATGCCGAGGGTCACCCCCGGGTCCAGCAATAGGGAGGCCCCCTTCAGGACCTCTTGAGTCCCGTAGTGCTTCTTCAGGTTGTCGAGGGCGAGGAGGGTCATGGGGCGGGATCCGGACCGAGTTCCGGGGCGACTAGGATAGCGGCATTACCGGCGCTCGCTAGGTGCATGCACCCGCGTCTCGCGGTGGATTATTCTCACCCCATGCTGCCCCTGAGGGCGGTGGCCTAGGTGCGTTCGATGTTTGTCCCTTGTGGTGCGGGCGGCCCCCACGGCGTACCATCACGCCCGATGCCCGCCCCGCCCATTGATGCCCGCTCCCAAAATGCCCGTGTATTGGGCGTGGAGCTCTGTGGGGACGATGGAGCGCTTCTGCGCATCATGCCCCTTGAGCCTGTCGGCCTCCTGCGCGCGGGACGTTTCTTCATGCTGCGACGGGTGGACGGGACCGGGCCCTATATCCCTAGGCCCTTCTCCGTCTACCGCCAGTACGACGACGGGAGCATCGAGTTCCTGATCAAGGTCATGGGTCCTGGGACGCGCTCTCTGGCCCAAAGCTCTACCGGCACCGAATTGGTTTGCGTCGGCCCCCTGGGAAACGGCTTCCCGGAACTAGAAGCCGGGACCCCGAAAGTCATGGTGGCCGGTGGGATCGGGTCCGCACCTTTCTACCTGCTTATTCAGCAGGCGCTGGCGGGCCGTCACGGAGCTTCACTGGCACCCGAAGACCTGACCTTGATCTACGGCGGCCGCAAGGCGGGGTTCCTCTACGATCTTGAGGCCTTCATGGACCTTGGAGTGCGCGTGCTGGCCGCTACGGATGATGGCTCCGCCGGCTTCCACGGCAACGTTCTCGATTGTCTGCACAAGCAGTGGGAGGTGGGCAATCTACCGCAGACCGTTCACCTACTAACCTGCGGCCCCGAACCCATGATGGAGGCCGTCGCTCACGAGGCTGCGGCGAAGAATCTTGAGTGCTGGGTTTCCCTTGAAACCTACATGGGCTGCGGTGTGGGCATCTGCAACGGCTGCTCTCTCGCCACCCGCCCTGATGGGCCTCTGGGAGCTTGGCCTGTCGCCAAGGCTTGCGTCGATGGCCCGGTCTTCAGCACGAGCGCGATCGAGTTTTAGGGGCAGCCCTCACTTACCCGCTATCGCCGACAGCACCGTAGTGATTGTATTGCGGTAACCGGGGTCGGTGATGCCGCTGGCGGAGTCGAGCCTGGCTAGGGCCATCACGGCGAGGCGCGCGGCTTCGGCTCCCATACCCGGCTTGCGCGACATGATCACGGCCAGGTCGTGATAGGAGTGAAAGGCGTCGGGAGCAAAGGCGATTGAGGCGCGATAGGCGTCTGCTGCCTCGTCGTCGCGGTCCATGGCCCACAGGTAGGTGCCGCGCTCGTAGTGCAGGGTGCCCATGCCCTTGGCCGGCGTCCCCGGATCGCTCTTGTAGAACGTGAGCGCATCATCGACCCAGTCGATGGCATGGACAAAGTCCCTGCGCGCAGCATCCATACGGGAGAGGGCTAAGAACTCCCCGCCATCAGTGCCAAGAAGCTCTTTCAATGCTTCGTGCAGAACCTGTCGCGTACTGTCGGGTGGGCCCAGGGCATAGGCGCGGCGCAGGTACGGTAGGGCAGCCTCCGCTGAGCCTTCCGATGCGAGCACGAGACTTGCCATCGTGTAGTAGGCGTCAAAGCTGGTGGGCAACAACTCACAGGCGCGGCTCAGTGCCGCAGCAGCTTCAGCCACTTGACCCTGGCTGGCCAGCACCCGGCCGCGCTGCAAGATGGCCTGGGCGTGATCGGGCTGCCGACCGAGCACTGCGTCGAAGTACGTAAGGGCAGTAGGTAGATCGCCGCGCACGGCTGCAAGCATGCCCAGGTAGTGCAGGGGCTCCGTGCTCTCTGGGTGGATGTCGCGGGCGGTATCGAGGTGCTGCTGGGCCACATCGAAGTGCCCTCCGTCTATCCCGGCCTTGGCTGCGTTGATCAGGTCGGGGAGATGGTCGGGGCGGAATCGCAGTGCCTGTTCGAAGCACTTGCGAGCGTCAACCCAGTTGCGCTGGTCCGCGAGGGCCAGGCCAAGGTTGTGCCAGGCTTCGGCGTAGGCCGGGCTGGCGGCGACCACTTCTCGCAGCTTGGCCTCAGCCTCGGGAAGTCGACCCTGCTGCAGCAGTACGGTGCCCAGTCCAAGCTTGGCCTGAATGCTATCGGGCCAACGCTTGAGGGTCTGCTCGAAGATGATCTCTGCCACACCCAGGTCGCGATCTTCGCTATTGAGCGCCTGAAACATGTGGCACCAGGCTTGCCCGATGTTGGCCTGCAGGCGGTCGTCCAAAGACCACATGACTGTATTGTCCGGTCGGCGCTGGCTCGGGGTCGTGCCGTTGATCAGGAGACTCAACAGGTCTGCTTTCGCGGCGGCCGATTGATCGTCCGTGAAAACCGGTTCACGCTCCCCATAGTCCGTTCCGAGCTTCAGGGACATCAGGAAGTGAAAGGCGGCTTCGTCCAGATCGTCTCGGGACTGCAGTTGCTGATAGCGGTTCAGCAAGACGTTGCCCATGCCCCAGCGTACGTAGGTGTTATCTGGCGAGGCGGCTACGGCAGCGCGGAAGAAGGTCTCATCATCCACGAAGTTCGCGCCATAGGCGTGGCTGCGGAATCCGCATCCGACGGCGGCCAGCACCAAGACTCCGAAGGCCTGCCGCTTTGGTAGAAAGTGGGAGCAGGCCCCGGCCAGGAGTAACGCGGCGAAGATCGCAGGCAGGTAGAGGTAGCGGTCGGAAATGGGGAAGGCGCCGGCGCTCTCGTAGCGCAGGAGTACCAACAAGAAGGAGGCGGGCAGTGCGAGGAGCAGGCCGAGTTCCAATCTCTTGCGGGCGAGGGCTGCCCAGCCGGTGGCGACGAGCCAGAGCCCGGTGAACCCCAATGCTTTGAACCAGGGCATGTGCCCAGAAGGCAATTCGGGCCGCACCTGGCGAAACACCTCTTGGTTCAGGGGCAGGAACAGGTGTTCCAAGAACCCACCCATGATTTCGATCCGGAACTGGGATGCACGGCCTGCGCTGAGGCCGAAGCCCGCGCTGAGAATGTCCAAGCCGCCCAAGATGCTGCCGAACGTGAACACTCGGCCGGCGTAATACACGAGCAGAGCCAGGAGGAATGGCCCGTACGCGCACAACAAGTCAAAGGCGGGGTCGTCGGACTTCTTCTTCTCTTTGCCTGGGCTCGCCCACAACCACTCGCGGGAAAGATCGAGAGCCAATGCGACGGGCACAATGGTCAGAGCCTGCTCCTTGGAGAGCAGGGCGGGCAGGAGCCAGATTCCAGCGCGCCATGGCGAGCCTTGCGATCCTTTGTCACGCCACTCCACGAAGGCATCCAGAGCCAGTAGGGCAAACAATCCGTAGAGAGGATCATTGATCGCGGAGACCCAGGCCACACTCTCCACGTGCGTGGGGTGCATGGCAAATAGCAGTGCCACGCCAAGACCCACCAACGGGCTGCCCAGCAGGCGCGCCGCCAATCGCCAGGCCACCACGCTTGCGAACAGATGCAACCCCAGGGAGAGGACGTGGTATCCCAACGGGTCTGTGCCTGACAGGCTACGCCCCAGAGCGAGCGATATCGTCGTCAGCGGTCGCCAGTAGGAGTTTGTGAAGGTGGCCGTCGGATCAAAGGACCAGAAGGGCTCGAAGAATGCACCGAAGGCCGCACCCATTGACGAGAGCCGCAGGTTATCGAGGACCAGTACCTTGTCGTCATAGACAAACCCACCGCTCAGTGCCTGGCTGTAGGTCAGAACTACTGCCAGGGCAATTAGTGCGATCCCTCCCAGGCGCAGCTCCCAGCTCGAATCCCTCTTAGGCATGGCCTTGAACATAGCGTGTCCAGAGCGAGTAGGCCCATTCAGCGCCGATGTGAATCCGGATTGTTGGATTCCTTGCGCGTTCAGTCACAAAACGGCATGCGCAGGGCGTCGCTGAAGTTGTAGCCGCTGGAGCCACCGGGGCTATCGCGGTACCACCACTGGAAATGCCACACCGTGCCGCTGGTGATCTGCCCGCCGGGCTTGGGGGGCATCGTCAAATCGAGGGGCAGGATGGCCCGGCCCGTAGCATCTGCTTGTAGGGCCGGCAATCGGAAGAATGGTCCGCCCAGGCAAATGAGACCATCACCCACAGGCAAATGGCCACTGGTGGGTGAGTAGAAGAAAATACCAAAGCTGTTCAGCGGGGAGCCCGTGGAGTACAGAACGGTATCGTTGGCCAAAATGCTCTGTGAGCCGACGGCGCCCATGACGGAAGTGTTCCCGGTGGAGTTGGGAAGGGCGTCGCAGTAGTTCAAAGGCAAGGGGCAGCCGGAGGGTTGGCTGTCGAACGGCCAGGCGTTGGACAGTGCCTCGCCATCACCGAGGGTGGTGTAGACCAGAACGTCGCCACTGCCGGCCGCGCTTGGAATCTGAATGTTGAGAAGCGTTCCGCCAACGCTCGATTCAACCATCAATGACTTGACGGGGGTTCCATTGCCTCCTGCTCCGCTCTGAGTGAACCAGATCTCGTTTCCCACGCTCGCGAATCGTGAACCGCCAAGAGTCAGGTTCGCTCCATTTACAGAGGCACCGCTGATGAGTGGCTTGTTCGGGTCCTTGACGCCGTAAATGGCTTGGATGCCCGTGACGTCGTCAGAACTGAGAGAGCGCCAGGTCCTGCCGTTGGTCGGCGGTGTCGGGAACATGGTCGCCAGGGGGTCTGCCGAGTGTCCCAAGCCCAATGAGTGGCCGTATTCGTGGGTGGCGATCCCCTGCAAGTCGTAGTAGCCCGTCTTGGGGGTCCAGTTTTGCTCGGGACCATCCACCCAGCCCCAGCACTCGTAATAGAAAGTGCGCCATCCCGTGCCATCCACGAAGGATTGGGTAAAGGCCAGCACTCCACCCGCGCAGCCGGTCAACTCGGAATGGGTGTTGTCGCCCACCTGACCCGCACCCAAGGCAGAGCCCTGGAAAGTGGCATCGAAGTTGGCTCCACCCGACCCCAGTCCGCCTATTTGGCTGGGATCCCCCTGTCCGTCTCCGTGCAACTCTGATCCCCATTCCACCGAGGCCTTCCATATGGCCATTTCGGCTCCGAAGCGGTTCGGGAAGTTCGCGTCAGGGCTTTGATTGTCGTTGGCCTCGGGATCGGTGAAGTTGTTGAAGACGCGCACGTCCCTTTGAGTCACGTCGAGGGACCAGCCTGTGGGCACCCAGGCCCACGCGCTGGGCGGCGCGACGAGAATCAAGGCCGCGAGACTCGCGGCGGCAGGTGGGAGCAGGCGGGGGATCTTCAAGGGGGACTTCTGCAGAATGCGTTAGCGCTTGCGCTTGGCGTAGAGCTCCTGAGCTTGCTTCTCGAGCCCGCTCAGAACTTGATTGGTGGCGACCGCATAGCCCGGCCCACGGCCCTGCACGATGGTCTCACCCTTGCGTGACACAAATGTGCGGAACAGTCCGCCGTGGGATGCATAGAGAGCGTTCGAAGCAAAGCCGCCGCCCATATCCGGGCTCCACTTGTAGAAAGCCAGCACGCGATTGCCGATGCGGACATCGTCGGCGGAGGGCTCTTCAGAGTTGTACACCCCATGACCGTCATCGAGGAATCCACCGGGATAGCTGACCTCGATCGTGGAAGCTGCGTTGTTTACAATTGAGGCGCCCTTGATGGTGAGTGTCGTAAAGAACATCTCGCCGGAACCATCTGGCAGGGCCACCGCTTCCACTCGCTTAGCGAGAATCTCTCCATAGATCGCGTTGTCAATACGCTGCACCATCTGCGGCAGAGTGAGCTTCTCGATGGAGGCCCAGCAAAGGGCCGATCCCATTACGAGGGTCAGGGCGGTGGCGAGGACCGAGGTCATCCGCTGCTGGCCTGTTCGCCTAGATCTCATGGCTTCATCTCGCATGGCAACTGAAATTATTGGAAAGGCCACCCGCCGTGGAGGTCAGGGGGCATGACGCGGGCTCATTCCCGCCCCCTCACCCTACCTTGTGGAGGTCGCCCTCGCCGAATTACCCGGTGCGGGAGGGCTTCAAGCTGCATTCTCTGCAGAAATGGCATGCACTGCGCCTCATCTTGAGTCGGTCAGGCCGGAACTCAATCTGATGGGTCAAAGCCATCGTCGGAATCCTCGCTGCCGGCCGGGTTCAGCAGACCCCACAGCTCACGATCCTCGGGATTCTCTTTCAATAGATCGCGTAACAGGGGGCGCGCCAGATCAAATTCCCCGGCGGCTACCCAGGCAAGGGCCAGCTTACGGCGCGTGCGCCTGCTCTCGGGCTGGCGATTGAGGAGGGCCTGCCAGACCTCAGCCGCCTGCTCCGGCTGGTCCGCCTGTTCGTGCGCTTTGCCCAGAAGACGGACGGCTTCGAAATCGTCGGGATCGCCGTGCACGAGGGTCTGCAATCGCGGAATGGCGGCTAGAGGATCGAGGCTCTCTAGGTCGGCTAGGGCGATGGCTCGCTCCAGCCCGGGCCATCCGGGCCAGATCTCGGCAGCCGGACGTAGCCAGGTGTCGATGGCCTCGATCTCGCGTTTGCCCGCAAGCACGGCGGCAAGTCCGTTCCAGACCTCGCGGGTAAGGGGATCGGGTTCACCTATAGAGAGAGCCTCGGTGAAGCTCGCCAGGGCCTCCTCGGATATTTCAGTCTTCTCTGCCCGGTCGCCCCAGGGTGAGCTGCGTTCTTGCCGGGTGTAGTGTTCCGCCAGCCCTCGCGTGAGGAACCGAAAGTCGTTGTCCGAGTTTGCTTCCCGAAGGCGCTCAGCGAGCTCAACCTGGCAGCGCCGGCGACGGTCATCGGGCCGGACGAACATCCACTCGCTTCTGCTCATTCCCGGGCGAGGTGCACCGGCTTGGAGGGCGGCGGGTCGGCCGGGCTGGGGCAATACAGCCAGATCAGCCCCCCAGACCAGGGCTAGGGAGAGATAGCTGAGCCCATCGCTCACAACGAGCACGGGCTCGGGCAAGGAGCGGCGAGACAGAGTGGATTCCCCATCGAACCAGGCCACGGCCACGGTGCCTTCGGGCAGATCCGGGGCTGGGGCCACGGGCGCTACGCCTGAGAGGGGCAGTGCGATCACCAGGTCATAGGCCCCCGCCGCGATTCGGGTGCGCGCACTCTCAGGATCCAGAATGGAACCTGCACTCGGAAGCATGTCCAAGCGATCGCGGAACACTCGCTGTTCAAGCCACTCCATGGAACGCCACCAAGCCCCGGTGCGGTCGAGGTGCACGATGCCTTCACTCTCCAAGACCAAGGCCCGTCCCGGGGTCAGCTGTCCGATCAACAGCACCCTCGCACCGGCACGGATCTGCTCGGGAGCCAACAGCGCCGTGGCCGCCTTCAACTGCCGCGCGTCGATGCCGCCTCGCTCCCGGTCCGGAGTGAGGTCGCGGTTGTCCAAGGCCACCCGGTCGATTCCCGGGGTGCTGGGGTGGATCGAGATTTGGCCCTGGGGTGTGTCGAACACCTCGGCGAAGGGCCTGGGAAAGCGCTCCCAAGCGGGCAGCACTCGCAGTTGTTGCACCGGGATCAAGACGGGTGAGAGGGTGGCGGCCAAGGAGCCCAGGCAGAGGGCCAACCCACTGGGTGTGCGCAAGAGGCCACGCTTCTTGAAGCACCAGAACATCCCACCCAAGCCGATGGCGGTCATGCCCCACCGAATCAACTGGGCGCTGTGCGGTCCGCTGACAACGTCGAGCTCTGCGCCGTGATCTAGGAGGCGTGGAATGGCCATCAAGCCGGCCGCCGCACCGAGGAACAGGCTGGCCAGCGTGGAGCGCAGGTGGGTGCCATGTAGTAGTGCACCCAATGCAAACCCGGGGAGCACGAACACCAGTGAGCCCAGCAAGAAATCGTAGGGCAACTGCCCAAACAAGGAGGCGTCGAGGTCGAAGAGCTCGAAGCGTGCGAGGTAGCTGCGCAAGCCGCGCGGGGTGCTTATGCCACGGAGGGCAACGAGGCCACCCAAGAGAGCCAAGGCGCCGAAGAGGCCCGCAGCCATGTGGGCCTTGCCCTCCCGCTTTCTACCTTCGCGCTCCGCCAATAGGCCCCCGAAGCTGAGACCACCTATCACCACGCTGAGTGCGAGGGCGCTGGCGAAAACGCCATCGTCCAAGGGCAGGCCGCCACCCAGTCGGCGCAGGACACGGGCCGTCCCCTCCAGGCCAAGGGCGAACCCCATCCCAATCAGGGCGGCGGTCACGGCGGGCAGCGGGTGAGTCTCCTGCGGCGTGGCGGGCTCACCTTCTTCCTCGTCGTTAGGTCTGCGCCGGGAGAACATGATCAGAAAGGCCAGGGCGAAGGGCACCAAAGGCCAGGCAGCGCTGTAATCCTCGGGTCCCATGCTGCCCGTCACGCCCTCAAGGGTGACGCCAAAGAAAATCCCCATCAGCCATGCGCTTCGTGAGTGCCCGTCCAGGATTCTGCCCGCGCATAGTAGTGCGATTGCCGCTAGCAGCAGCCCGCCCGCTCGCATGCGGTAGGCCTGCTCCGCCTCGACCACCGGCCATTGCAACAGGTCGGCACCGGGGTCTAGGCGCAGGCCAGCGAGAAACGCCCCCAGGAGAGCGCCAAGGAGCAAGCGGTTCATAGCTCAAGGGTAGCTCTTGCCTCCCTCCGTTTGCACCACAATCGCACGTGCACCCGCTGGGATTCGTGGCAAACTTGTGACCGCCGTGACAGCCTCCCTCTTTCCCGCCCTGCCCTCGCCCGCGCGCGCCACCCGACTCCGAACGCGATTGCTGCAGTGGTACGGGGAGAATGCGCGCGATCTACCGTGGCGTCGAACCTCTGATGCTTATGCCATCCTGGTCAGCGAGGCGATGTTACAGCAGACACAGGTGGGGACGGTGATCGACTACTACGGGCGTTTCCTGGAAGCTTTTCCGGATGCGAAGAGTCTGGCGGATGCGGATGAGGAAAAGGTGCTCGCCCTTTGGAGTGGGCTGGGCTACTACCGACGCGCGCGCTCCTTGCAGGCGGCCGCACGGGTCATGATGACCGACCACGCCGGGCACTTTCCACGGGATGAGAAGGCGGCTCTGGATCTCCCTGGGGTCGGGCGCTACACGGCAGGGGCGGTGCTCTCCATCGCCTATGGACTGCCCCAGGCGTTGGTGGACGGGAACGTGGAGCGTGTGTTCAGCCGTTTCTTTGGGCTCGATGGGGTATCGGGTTCGCGGGAGTTGGTGAGCCAATGCTGGGAACTGGCGGAGCTTCTGGTGCCACAGAAGCGGGCGGGCGACTGGAATCAGGCGTTGATGGAGCTTGGGGCACTGATCTGCACACCGCGTCAGACGGCTTGCGTGGACTGTCCGCTGAAGCGTTCCTGCCAGGCTCGCAAGCAGGGCCGGGTTTCGGAACTGCCGAGGCCTAAGGTGCGTGCCGCGGCCAAAGCTCTAGACGTCGAGATGCTTCTCATCCGGAGGGGCCCGCGAATCCTTCTGGAGAAACGAGCCGAAGGGCAGGCTCTGGGAGGCCTTTGGCAGCTGCCGACGCGTGCGATCGACGGTGAGGGAGAGGAGGGCTCACGGTTGTTCGCCGGGGAGTGGCCGGATGGGTTGGGAGCCGGAAACGGCCCTGATCTGGGTCGCTTGCGCCACGGCATCATGCGCTTCTCCATTCGGGCCAGACTGAGGCCGGGGACGGCTCGAGGACGCAGGGGCCCGGCCCTCGACTGGTTCACGGCGGAGCAGTTGGGGGGCTTGGGGCTGACCGCCATGGCTCGCAAGGCCCTTGCCGAATTGAAGGACTGGCCGCCTAGGACCGATTGATACTGGACGGGTGGGGGAGTCGAGGCGCTACACTTGCCACCCTCACCAAGCGAGCCCCACATCGACTCCTCCCCTCAAGACACCGCCAAGCCCAGTGCTCAGGGCGTGACCCTGCTCGTCCCCGCCTTCAATGAAGAGAACGGGATCGAAGGGGTGGTGCGCCGCCTTGCCGCTCTTGATCTGGGGACCCGGACGGAGGTGCTCGTGGTTGAGGATGGATCGTCAGATGGAACCGGGGCCAAGCTCGAGCAACTGCAGAAGGAGATCCCGACCCTTCGCGTCCTGAAACATGGCATGAACCGGGGCTACGGCGCTTCCTTGAAGACGGGCTTCGAGAGCGCGTGTACCGATGTGGTCGTCATTACGGACGCGGACGACACCTATCCTGAAGACCGCATCGCTGAGTTGATCGCGAGGGTGGACGATGGCGCGGACATGGCCATTGGGGCGCGCATCGGGGCGCGGGTAAATATCCCCCTTATTCGACGACCGGCCAAGGCGGTTCTCCGGATGTTGGCTTCCTACCTTGGAGGTGTGCGCATCCCCGATTTGAATTCGGGCTTGCGCGCCATCCGACGCGATGTGGTGCTGAAGTACAAAGGCATCCTGCCGGAGGGTTTCAGCTTCACGACGACCATCACCCTGGCCTGCCTGACCAATCACCATCGCGTGGACTACGTCACCATCGACTATGCGGCACGCACGGGAAACTCCAAGATCCGCCCCATCCGTGACACCCTGGGGTTCACGGCGCTGATCATTCGGACGGTCCTGTACTTCAATCCCTTGAAGGTCTTCTATCCGGTGGCCACCGTGATAGCGCTGGGCTTGGCTGGGTCCCTTTACTACGACCTCTTCGTGGAGCAGCCGCCAAACCTCGGGGACAAGACCGTCCTCATGTTTGTCGCTCTCGTGCAGGTTCTGTCCATCGGCCTGATCGCGGACTTGATCGACAAGAAGTCGCGTCTGCGCTAGGCGGCGAAGACGCCCCGCACCACTCGGCGCAGGAAGTGCTCGCAGTCCCGCCGGGTTCCCTCATCCACGTCCATGCGGGCCGCGATTGTGGGAGATGATGTGCGCCCCTGTGCATCCATGGTCAGGGCTGCGACCAAAGTGCGCTCGCCTTCGGCCGTGCGCAGGCGGATCTCAAGGTCCACACCGCGGGCTTCCAGGGTAAGGGTCTGATGCTCGCCATCCGTGCTGCGCAGCCGGTAGCGCACACCCTGTTCAACGGGGCCGTCGAGGGTCAGGCACCCTCCGAACGCGACCGTGAGTCCGGAGCGGATGGCAATACGCTGGGCGCCCAGATTGACGTCGCGCAGCTTGCGCAGGAGTAGGCGCGTCTCGCGCGGGTTGAGATTGTGGTTGTTGGGATGGGACATGGGGGGGGAGTGGAAAGGGTGGAACTCCCCTATCGACTTTCGGGGCCCAGACCCTGAAGGTGGGTCCTATCGCATCCCCTGGGGCCGCTCCTGTGGGCCCAGATGTGAATATCTGCCCATGAACACCGCCCTGCGACTGGTCCTCTCCCTAGTCCTGGCTGGGGGTCTGGTCATGCTGCTGCTTGATTGGTCGGGAACGGAGCCCGGGGAAATCTTCACGGCACTGGGGTCCTTGGATGCGTCCGTCTACTGGACGGCCTTGGGCGTGCAGGTGTTGATCTATCCACTGCGCGCGATCCGCCTGCGGACTCTATTGCCCGCGGCCCATCCCGTTTCGACGAGGCGGCTGATACCGATCACGGCCGCGCATGTCTTGGCGAGTAACGTCCTGCCGGCCAAGATGGGTGAGGCCAGCCTGGTGCTCTACCTGCGACGGGCAGGGGATGTACCCGCAGCCCACGGCACGGCGGTGTTGTACGTGTCTCGGGTGCTGGACTTCGCCACGCTGACCGGAGCCATGGCCGCAGCCTGCCTGATTCTTGAGCCGAGTCCGGAGCTACCGAAACTGCCATGGATGGTCCCGTTGGGAATGAGCTTGGGTGTTGTGACCTTGG
>JAPKBO010000056.1 GCA_028823395.1 Planctomycetota bacterium
CTGCCCCGCAAACCGGCGAGAGGAGTCTCGTTGAGGGTGCCATCACCGGCCTTGCATACGTGCCCGTCGCCATCGGTGAGTCCAGCCGCGCTGAGGGCAGCTTGGACTTCGGTGGGGTAGGACCATGCGGTGTCGGGTTGATCCGGCTGATAGATCCTGAATCCGTGGCCGCCCCATAGGTCCTTGCGCAGGATCAGCGGGTTGCTGACGAGCTTGTCGAAGTAGGGCTGGATGTCGTCCTGCTGCAAGCCGCGGTCCACGTCGAACGCGTTCTCGCTGTAGGCCATGCTGGCGTGGCCCGATAGGGTGGTCACGTTGGAGATGCCAAACTTCTGTGGCTTCTTGTGCATGGGAGAGTTGGCCGTCAAGAGGAAGCTCGCAATCTGTACGGTCTCGTACAGGTGCTCGTTCTTCAGGAGGAAGTCGATGTTCTCCTTCATGTCTTCTTCGGTTTCGCCAGGCGTTCCGAGAATGATGAATAGGTGAACCTTGATGCCTACTTTCTTGCAGTCCTCGAGGACGCGCCAGACGAGTTCAGTGTTGACGCCCTTCTGGATGATGTCCTGGATGTTCTGGGCAATGGACTCGAGGCCGAACATGATGGAGTAGCAGCCGGCGGCTTTGACCTTCTCCAGGTAGGGAACGTCCATACAGTCCTCGAAGCGCATCATCCCGGACCAATTGACCTTGGCCTCTCTTTCGAGGATCAGGTCGCTGAGAACGACGATGTCCTCGGGGTGCATGGATTCGTCGGTGAGGAAGAAGCTGCGTGCTCCGTAGCGGTTCTGGAGGTTAAGCATGTCCTCAAGCACCAACTCGGGAGAACGGGCGCGCATGCGGCCGGTTCCCAATGTGAAGTGATGCGAGCAGAACGAGCAGCGGCCCCAGTAGCAGCCGCGGTTGGACATGATCGGGAGACGCAGGGGGCGATCGAGGTACATCTCTAGGGCGAGATCGTCGTAGTCGGGCGCATTCAGCGCGTCCATGTTCTTCAGGAAAGTACGGTCGTTCGTGATGCGCTCGCCGTTCTCCATGTAGAGGAGGTTCGGGATCTCCGCCGTGCTGGCTTCGTCGCGCAGGGCTTCGATTAGCTGAGGCAGGGCCTCTTCTCCTTCATAGCGGATCACGTAGTCGACTTTCTCGAGGACGGAATCCTCAAGCCAGCCGGCGTCGAAGGTGTCCGACACGTAGCTTCCGCCGAGGACCAACTTGGCGCGTATGCCGTGGCCGCGAAGGAAGTCGGCTAGAACGAGGGCCGGCTCGAGCTGCCGAGACACGGAGACGGATATGCCGATCACGTCGTAGTCTTCCTTCTGAACTTGAGGGAGGACTGTTTGCTCGTAGAAGTCCTCAAGTGCCTTACGTCCCAATTCCATGGTCTGGCGCAGGGCGTAGCCCAAACGCAGGTGGACCGCATAGAAATTACGCTCTTCGAACTTGGTGAAGAACTTGGGGTAGGAGAGGTAGGGGTAGTAGAAGATCCCCATCAACTTGAGCACCCGCTGCAGTGTCTTGCGGTAGCGCACGACGCCCTTTTCGGGGAACTGCTGTTCGATGGAGGTGGCCTCACGGAACGCAGTGAAGAACTTGCGGTCCCGCAGGGTCCAGCTGGTCAGTAACCGGGTGGCGGGAGCGGCGAACCAGCGGACGAAGAAGCGAACCTTCGCGCTGGCGTGTGCTGCCGGCTGCTTGCCGCCCTCTTTGATGATCTCGCAGATCCGGGCGTGGGTGCGCGGGTCCAGGGAGTGGTGGTAGAGATCAAGGTCGAGATCCCGTTGGTGCGTGTGTTCAAAGCCCAATTTCTTGAGATGGGCCACCAAGGCCGGAACGCCCATCCAGGGGGAATCACAGGGGGAGTCGCCGGGCGCGTGCAGCAGGAGGGTCTTCATGATCGGGTCACGAGGTGAAATGGGGAATCCCAGGGGACGGGCTCCAACTTAGGAAAATTGGGCCGGAATCGTGTCGGTTAATAGTATGCGGCTATCAAATCTCCCGCAAGCGGAAGAGTTGCTGCAATCCCAACATCGGCCACTTCGGGCAGCTTTCTTGGCTCAAAAGCAGACCCCTTAGTGGATCCCACTCTGAGGCACCCGGATTCGGGGGATATTGGAATACATTACGGTGATAGGTTGGAAGTATATCGGGCCTCATCTAGGAATGCGTAATATGATTGACCGGATCGTCCTTTCGCCACTCAAATGCGCCCCGTAGCCCTTTTACTCCTGATTCCCGCCGTGGCCCTGGCCGGAGTTCTACGTCCTGAGGTCCAGGCCGGGTCCCCGGATACGGGAACTGGAGGGAGTCTCCTGGGGTCATCTCAGCCGCGAGCCATAGATACGGTCCTCCTGGAGCGGCGCAACGTGCTGGCGACCATTGACCTCCAAGGGGTCGTCATCCCTGGGCCCGGGGAGGTCCTTGCGACCCCGAAGACGGCTAACAACTCTAGCCTGGTGCTCCTGAGCGTCCTGCCTCATGGGACCCCGGTGAATGCTGGGGACCGACTTGCTGTCTTGGAGCCCCAGCCCTGGGCTGACCAGAGGGCGGCTGCGGAGCGTACGGTCACACGGGCGGTGCGAGCCGTCTCCGCTGGCAAGGAGCGCGGCGAGCTTGCTCAGCAGGCGCGTGGGCTGGCCCTGAAATCGGCCGAAGAGGACCTGGCCTATAAGGATGCGACTCTCAAGGCGCACACTAGGGTGGCGACGGGTCTGCGCCAGCGGGCAGAGAAGCTGACGGAGCAACGCCTCCAGGCCACAGTGGATGATCAAAGAGATGAACTGGCGCAGCTGGAAGCCATGTACTCCCAAGACGAGTTGGTGGACGAGGTTGAGCAGATTGTGCTGAGCCGTGCGCGCCGTGGCCTTGCTACAGCCATCAGCCAATTGGAGTTGAACAAGGATCAGCGCGCCCATGCGGACAACCTGGAGCACCCCCGGCAGATCGCCCTCATGGAGCGCGGCGTATCTTCTGCGCGGCATGCACTGGATGCGCTCAAAGTAGAGCAAAGGCTGGAAGCGGACGCCCAGGTGGCAAGGATAGAGGCGGCTCAAATAGCGCTGGATGAATCCCGTGTGGTTCTGGAGCGTGAACGAAGGGTGGAGGCTGGTTTGGAATTTGTCAGTACGTCGGCTGGGGTATTCCTTCATGGTGGGGCGCGCGAGTGGCAGGGCGGCTCGAACCGGCCCGAGCATCACTCGGGAGATCGACTCCCATCCGGGAGGGGGACTTTCCTGGTGGCTCCCCCTGATCGTGTACAGGTGGCCCTGGTGCTCCCAGCGGAGCACCTCGATACGGCACGCAATGCGTCTCGGGTGAGCGCAGTACCCGCCACCGGCCAGGCCGCCCGGTCCGGTGCGCTGGTCGTAGACGCCTTTCCACGGCCAGATGGGAGGTTTGGTGCCACTTTGAAATTCGAAGACCCCTGGGTCGGGGTTCTACCGGGCGTTCGGGCATCAGTAGCCGTTGAGCGAATCGTTGTAGCGGACGCCATCCTCGTGCCTCAAGGGGCTATCCACACAGATACCGGACAAGCCTGGTGCCTGCTCGAGCGTGCCCGCGCTGGTGGAGGCAAGGAATACATACGTCGCGACGTGACCTTGGGGTCAACACACCCTGAAGGCACACAGGTTTTGAGCGGTCTGGAGGCAGGGGATCGCGTCCTTCTGGGGGAGGCCCCCTAACCGGGATTGCGGGAGCCCAGCATTTGAAATGGGACCTCCATTCACCCGTGTTCTAGGTTTGAAGGTTGCCTCGGTGGTTCTCGTTAGCCTCGGCTTAGGTAGTTCATGTTGGGCGCAGACGGCGTCCTACCTTCCGGATTCCTTGAGGCTGGAGGTCCGGTCTGCGGCGGAGGCTGCCACTCAATGGTTGTTGGGCAGCCAACGTGAGGATGGCGGCTGGGGGTCACATCACTCACCGCGACCCATTGAAATCTTCGCTAGTGCCCCAGGCTCTCAGGACGCCTTCCGTGTTGCGACTACCGGCCTCGCGGTTTGCGCCCTGCTCGATTCCCCCTTCGGTGGCGCGGCGAAGGCCTTGGCCGTTGAGCGTGGACTCGACCATCTCCTTGAACACTGCCATGTACGGCGGCAGAGCGGGATTGAGCATTACAACGTTTGGGCCTTCGGATTCACGCTGCAGGCCTTTGGGGAATGTCTTTCGAAGGGAGCGTCTCCAGGAAAGGAAGGCTCATTGCGAGGGGCGTGCAATGCCCTGGTCGAGAGGCTCGCGGGCTATCAGTCGGTTGACGGGGGATGGGGGTACCTGTCTTTGCAGGGGTATCGCACGCACCCACCCGCGGCCAGCTCCATGAGTTTTACGACGGCCACGATTCTGGTGGGTTTGGCCCGCGTCCAGGATGCCGGTGTTGAAGTGCCAGATGTGCTGATCGCTCGCGCGCTGGAAAGTCTTCGGCGCTGCCGAATGCCCAAGGGGCCCTATAGCTACGGGGAGTTGTGGAACCGCTCGCCGCAATCGCTGATCAATGGCCCGGCCGGGGCCGCTTGCCGCACGCCTGCCTGTCAGTTGGCTCTGATCCTTCACGGTCAAGCCATAGCGGACTCGGACCGTAATCGCTCACTGGCAGATCTCTTGGTGCGCTACTCCAATCTGCAGCGGGCAGCGCTTCGCAGGCCCATTCCGCACGAGTCCTGGTGCCAGATCTCGGGGTATTTCTACCTCTACGGTCATGCCTACGCGGCCTATTTGCTCGAGCGCTCGCCACCGGGATTGCGGCGGCGTCATGCCCCGGCACTGGCGCGCGCCGTGCTGGCCTGCGTGCAGCCGGATGGGTCGTTCTGGGATTATCCCCTCTACAGCTATCACAAGCCCTATGGGACAGCGTTCGCGTTGCTCACTCTCACACGTATCCTTGGGCCGGGCCGGTGAGGGTTCGGGCCGCCACGTGGCTCCAGGGGGGCGTTATTTGGCCTGAGGGATGGGGGAAAATTGGGGGGAGGCGCCCCGGGCTGTCCGATACTCTTCTTACGTCCATCTGCTCTGCGTCTGCGACCCCCGACACCTGATGCTCCCCCGTTCGGTTACCCGACTCCTGAAGTCCCTCGGCCGCCTCCGGGACCCCAAGCCCCTCTCACTTGATGAGTGGGCGGAGCATCACCGGCCGCGCGTCATGGCAGACGTCCAGCGAGTGCTGCCTTACATTCCGGACGGATCGCGCTTTGTGGACATAGGAGCCAACGTCGGCCTCTTCACTGAGTGCATCCTGCAGGAGCGTCCCGGATGCGAGGCTGTCCTCTTCGAGCCCGTGCAGCGCTATTACGAACGTTGCGCTAAGCGCTTTGAGGACAACCCGCGAGTGAAGGTGATCCATGCGGGGCTCGGTGCGGAGGCTAGCACCGCGACGATTTTTAAGCCTCGCCACAACTTTGGGGGAAACACCATTGTGAGGGAGCTCTTCTTTGATCGGAGCGAGTTGGCGCAGTTGAAGAGCGAGACACCCTTCGACGAGGAAGAGGTAAAGATCGAGGTCTTTAGCGAGGTCGCGGACCGGCTCGGCATCGTCGACGTCAGCTTCGTTAAGACGGATGCTGAGGGCTACGATCATGCGGTCCTAGCGGGAATGCATGCGTGGCTGGCAACGCAGTCGATGAAGCCGGTCATTCTGGCGGAGCTGCTCGCTGAGTTCTATCACCCGCACTGGTCCGATCAGGCGGCCGCACTGGATGGGCTGACGCGCGTGGGGTACGCCGAGTGCGATCTCTCCCAGATGGAGAAGATTGACGACATTCTTCTCTTTCCCAGCGACTACACGCAACCGGAGTGCTGATCGTGAGGGGCTTCGTCAAAGGGTTGATGGGCAGTCGGTTCGTGCGCGATTCTGCCACCTTGCAGGCGGCGTCCATGATCAACAGTCTGGGGAGCCTGGCATGCGCCTTGGCCCTCGCTCACGTTCTGGGCTCCCTGCAGCAGGGCGAGTTCTACCTGGCCATAGCGACCTACTCCTTCCTTTGGTTCTCGGTGAATCTGGGTCTGTACCCCGTCGCAACAAGCCAGCTCGCAGCTGCAGCGGCACGAGGCAGCGACTATAAGGTGGCCTTCTGGATCGCCTACCTGATCAAGGCACTACTGTGGATGGGGGTGGCCTTTGTGATCCTTGCCGTGGCCGTCCTGCCGTGGTTGGCTGAGCATGTGTATCACACTCCGAGCATGAGCTGGAGTGCAGCCTACGGCCAGCCGCTAATCAAGGCGGCGGCCTTGATGGCCTTTACGCCCCTCCTTGAGCTTCCACGCTCGGCATGTTGCGCGGCCTTCCAGGGGACCCGCCGGATGGTTGTCCTGGCCAAGGTGGAGAACGGGCAGGAGTGCGTACGCGTGTTCTTGGTTGTTGCCGGGGCGGTGATTACTCGGGACGCGGTGGGGCCCGCAGTGGGCATGTTGCTGGCCTCGTGCGTAGGATCGATTTTGGCGGTGGATGCCTACGTGCGCGAGACGCGTACGGGTGAGCATCCTCTGCCGAAGGTGCGCATGGTTCTGGGGCGCTTCAAGGAGGCGCCATTGTTTTACGGTTTGCGTTTGGGGCTGCGACTTGGCGTGACGCAGAACATGCACGCCCTGGGAGTGAATATCCTTCCGACCATGGTGCTGGGGTTTGTGGGCAATACCCGTTGGGTGGCCTACATGCGATTGGCGCAGCGCATCGTTGATGCCATTCGCACCTTGATGCAGGGCATTAACCGGACGGCCCTGCCCTATTTTAGTGAACTCGTAGGGCTGAAAGACCTGCAGGGTCTTCGGAGAGCCTATTGGCGTGCGACTATGGGCAGTGGCGCTCTCGTTTCAACAGGTGTTCTGCTGATAGGATTCTTCGTCCCTTCAATTGTGGAGGCGTTTCCCTCGGACTATCGCGATCCTGTCTGGGCGGTGTTCCTCGTGCTCGCCCCGGGCGTGATGGTCGTTTCCTTTTCGGTGGCCAACGACACCTTTTATCTGGTGACGGACAATCTCCGAGTCGCCATCACCTTTGGCGCCGTTCAGTTTGCGGTACACCTCGTACTCTTGGCGGTGCTGGGGCATTTCTATCCAGAGTTGGGCCCCTCGGTTGCACTGACCATCTTCTTCTTCTCCAGCGTTATTCATCCGGCCTACGCGTACTTCTGGTTCAAGCGCAAGGCCGTCGGTGATGGCTCCGACGATGGCGCGACGGGCATTCCGATCGGAGATGCCTCGTGAGTGCCGCCCACGGAAGCCCGGCGCCCCGCGCGCTCTTGCTTGACTTGGACGGCACCCTCTACCCTTTGGGGGTTGTCCGGCGCCGTATGGCCATCGAGTTGTTGGCCGGGTGGGCGGCAGGCGGCCTCCGTGGTGCCCCGTTTAGGGGGGCGCAGACCATCCGCAGATTGAAGGTCTTCCGTGCAATGCGCGAGGCAATGCGCAGCCTGGGTCGGGGCGAGGAGTTGCTGCGGGAGTTGCAGTACAGTCTTCCAGCCCAAACGATGGGGATGGAAGCGCAGGAGCTGGAGGCGCTCGTCGTTGAGTGGATGCACGAGCGCCCCCTGAAGCACCTTCGTGGCTTACATTTACCCAATCTCAGGCCCTTCTTGGTGAGTGCCCGAGAGGCCGGCGCAAGGCTTGGTGTCTTCTCCGATTATTCCCCAACGGCCAAGCTAGAAGCTTTGGGGGTGCGCGATTTGCTAGATCTCGAGTTGGCGGCAACGGATGTAGAGATCAATGCATTCAAACCGCATCCCGCAGGTTTCTTGCGGGCTTGCGATGAGTGGGGCCTCGCGCCTCAGGAAGTGATGTTTGTGGGGGACCGGGATGAGCTTGACGGGGAGGGTGCGCGGGCCGCGGGTATGGGTGTTTGCATCCTGGCGCCGGGGGCTCCTGGAGTGACGACCTCAGCGGCCAATGGCATTCCCGATTGGGTTTTGCCGGACTTGGGCAGTCTTGCTGCGGCTCTCGGGTGGCCAGTGGAGCCCTGATTCATCCTGCTGTTCGGGCCTCAGCCTGATTGCAATTGCGCTATGCTCGGAGCGCCCCGATGAACCCAGCCTTACCCACATCTGCCTTGCAAGATTCTGACTCCCTGGGCGCTCTGCGCCAGGTGCCCTACATGGGCGTTATTCACGTGGTCGCCGAAGCCGTCAAGTTGGGCTTCAGTAATGGGCACCCGGACTGGTGTAACCTGGGCCAGGGGCAACCGGAGGTCGGTGAGATGGCAGGAGCTCCGCCTCGTATTCTTAAGTGCGAGCTAGATCCCAGTGATTGCGCCTATGGGCCGCTGGAGGGGACGGACGAACTCCGCCAAGCGATTGCGGATTACGCCAACCGTTTGTATCGCCAGGGATGTTCATCCCAATACGGACCGAAGAACGTGGCTGTTGCCAGTGGCGGCCGGCTTGCTCTAACGCGCCTGATGGCGGCCCTGAAGGCCGGGAACGTTGGCTATCAGCTTCCAGATTACACCGCGTATGAGGACATGCTTGCCACCCATGCAAGCCGGTTGAACCCCATACCTATCTGGGGCCGGGAAGAGGATGGTTTCTTGGTGAAGGCCGAGCAGGTGGCTGCGGCTTCAGATGAGCATGGGATCGGATCCTATCTTTTCTCCAATCCCACGAACCCGACTGGCCAGGTGCTCGCGGGTGAAGCCCTCGAGGATCTTGTGCGATTGGCGCGGGACCGATCCATCACGCTCATCTCAGATGAGTTCTACAGCCATTTCATCTACGCCCCGTCCGAAGACGGCCAAGCGCACGTCCCCGGAGCGGGGCCCGTGAGCGCGGCTCGCTACGTAGAGGACGTTGAGCGGGACCCTGTGCTGATCTTCGACGGGTTGACCAAAAACCACCGCTACCCGGGCTGGCGAGTGGGTTGGACCCTGGGGCCGGCATTGATGATTGAAGCCATGGCCCGCACAGCCAGTGCCATTGATGGGGGCCCCTCGCGGGTGGCCCAGCGCGCGGCTATGGAGGCTCTTGAACCCGACAGGGCTGACCAGGAGACGCACGCCTTACGAGAGGTGTTCTGCGCCAAGCGCAACCTCATGGTGGAGCGCTTGAAGGCCATGGGGGTTCGGTTCGCGAGTGAACCCACGGGCACCTTCTACTGCTGGGGGGATCTATCTGCTTTGCCCGCGCCGTTCAATGACGGGGTGGCGTTCTTCGAACGCGCACTACAGCACAAAGTGATGACTGTTCCGGGTGAGTACTTCGACGTAGATCCCAGGAAGGAGCGCCACGGGGATTCGCCTTACAAGCAGTGGATGCGCTTTTCCTTCGGTCCGCCCATGGACAACATGGTGCTAGGGCTGGATCGCCTACAGGCGATGTTGGACCAAGGTTAAACTGCTCGGACCCAGCGCTCTGGTGCGCGGGTTCGCCTAGGCTAGGTTCATGGGAAGCAAACGGAAGATATCTTCAGAGCGGCTCGGGCCATTGCTTGTGGCCTTGGGAGTGTTGAGCTTTGGGAGTGCGGCTTTTGGCGCAGCCCTCCAGGAGGCGTCTTCAGATCCAGCTCAGGAGCTCTTCGATTCGGCCCTGAAACTCTATGGGAAAGGTAAGTACCCGGAGGCGCGTCGCGCTTTCGCCAAGGTTGTGGAGCGCTATCCCGACAGCCTTGTTGCGTCGGCTGCGGAACGCCGCACTCGTCCGAGCGGCTTCTTGGGCTGGAGCGACATTGTTCGCTCAGGCGATTCGGCCAATCGGGTGGACGTGGTGATCATGGGCGAGGGCTACACACTGGACAAGCAGCGCGCCTTCGACAAGCTCGCTTCCAGTGTGCCCAAGTTTATCTTGCGCCAGAAAACCCTCGCTGAGTACGAGGCTTACTTCAACTTCATCCGCGCGAACGTTGTGAGCGCCGAGGATGGCGTGGACGGATTCGGCCGCGAATACGATACGGCGTTGGGTGGTAAGACTCTCTCGACTTACGCGGGGCACGTGGGGATCGAAACTGGACTCGTGCGGGAAGTGCTCGCGGACGTGCCGGGGCACGATGGCCAAGCCATCGTCTTCGTGCGCCTCGGAGTGCTTGGCACTGGCGGTGGTGGCGTAGCGACCATCGGTGGCCAGAGCGTGAAGACGGTGGTGCATGAATTCGGACACTCCTTCTTCGGACTGGGGGACGAGTACACCTCCGAGACTCACAAGCGTGGCAAGGTGCGCAACGCGGTCAACGTGTCAAATACTCCCGATGAGACTGCGGTGTCCTGGGCTCACTGGATTGAAGCCGACGTCCCGGGAATCGGCGTCTACGAGGGTGCTGCCGGACAGGCACGCGATGCATGGAAGCCCACCCCAGGTGGCTGCGTGATGGATACAGGTGAGTTCTTCTGTATGCCGTGCCGCGAAGAGGCCGTCTTGGATATTTACCGCCTGGTAGATCCCATCGAATCCTGCGAGCCGGAAGCCCTGCCGCGCGCTTCAGCTGATTCCCTCGTGTTCGAGGGAAAGGACCTCACGTTCCGGGTTCAAGTCATGGAGCCCTCCACGCATTCGCTGGAGGTGGAGTGGCACCTGGTGCCGGAGGCCAGTGCACCTCAAGGGCCTGTCGCTCGGGGGCGCAGTGGCCGTTACGGTCGCTCGCGCGGAACCCGCGCCGACCGTGGCCCTCTAGGTGAATTACGTGGCGAGCCCGTTCTTGAGGGTGCCAAGCCCAAGCGCGGTGGCTGGCATACCCTTGTTCTCAAGAGGCGTGATCTGGCTCCGGGCCGCTACAGGCTTATTTGCCGCGCCAGGGATGCCACTTTAGTGCGTGGCGATCGGTGGCCCTGGGTGTTGAAGGATTCGGAAGGCGTGTTGGAATCAGAGCGAGCATGGTGGGTGGAAGTGCCACGCTAGGCTCTTTACCGTTTCAAGCTTCGGGGCGCGCCTTACGAGTTCCGACCACGCATCGTAGCACCGAGTTGGCTTGCGGTGGCTAGAGCGCAGGACTCGAACTGCAGAGCGGGTACCAGCCCTGTGGTTCCTTGCTCATGAATTGAGCACCGCCACAAAAAGAATGACTCCCGCGATGGCCAGCAAGATGATGAGCATGAAGAAGCTCATGCTACTGCTCGGTTAGCAACAGATAGTGGTTCACTTGCTCTTGGCGATTACCGGGCGTGAACCAGACAACTCCAGATAGCCCTTCCGCTTGGGAGTCGAGGAACTGCTGCACGCGCTTGCGAGCCAAGGGGTCGCTAGGCTCTCCGAGTTCTACAGCTCGCCGGGCATGGGCCACCCATTCAATCGAGTCTGGGTTTGAGTCCCCGGGGTGCCCGGTGATCTTGATTCCCGCACCCTGGAGTTCCTTCGCCATGCGGACGACCAGGGGGGAGGCGGAGTCGACCCCGGCGCCCAACAAGAAGAGCAGTGGCTCGTCCGCGGCGCGTTTCAGGACCGGCTGCATGTTATTGCGCTTCAACCAAGTCTCTGGGCTCCAATGATCTTTCGAGACTACTGCGGCCAAGGGGGCGGCATTTGAGCTGGAGATGCGCTGGGTTGGCTCGGGTTGGACGTTTGCAACCGCAGGGGGCGCAGATCGGAATGGGGGCCCGGAGCCGTTCACCAACTCCAGGGTGATCAGAGTGATGATGAACGCCATGAGGGCAGCGGCGAGCCCCATAGTCATGACTTTGAAGCCTCGGCGGCTTCCGTGTTCCTTGGTAGCGAAAGTGGCTGGACGGGGGCCAGCGTACGACGGAGGAGGGGGCGCAACCGATGAGCTTGGCTGCGGGGGGGAACCCAGCCAGTGGATTTCTCCCGGCGGGGTTTTGCCGTCGCCCATGGAGGGCAGGGCAGCGGGTTTGACGGAATAGGGGTCGGTTGCAGCCAGCAAAATGTCCAGATCTTGAGCCATCTGCTGTGCACTGTCATAGCGGCGATCTACATCAGCCATGGCGCGACGGATGATCCAGGCCAGCGCTTCCGGGCAACTCCTGCTGATAGGGGACAGGCTGCCTTGGGCAGGAAACCCGTCTTCAATCATGGAGTAGATCACTGCGCCAGCGCTGTACAGGTCGAACTTGGCGCCATTCACTTCGTGCACCCGTGCGCCCTTCATGGCCATGCGCACGATTTCGGGGTCCCTGTAGTATTCCGTGCCGTGCGTCGTCAGGGTCATGGCCGAGGCCAGGGGCGTCACGAGGCCAAGGTCCACCAGGTGGACGCGGTCGGAAGAGACGATCAGGTTTGAGGGCTTGATGTCCTTGTGCCACAGGCCGCCGGTGTGGAATTCGTGCAAGGTGGCGAGCATGTCCCGCGCGTAGCCCATGACGCGTGCCATGGCCTGATTGTCCAGGCCCTTTTCACCGCAGCGCGCGTGCATGCGGTGCAAAACAACATCCAGGTTTTCGCCGGGAACGAACGGCATCGCATACCAGAAAGAGGACTCCTCGAGATGGTGGTCGAGCACCCTGCCCAGTCGGCGGGCGGCTTCCAGGGCCTTGGACTCGCGCACGATTTGTGGCACGGTTGAGCCCTGCTCTAGCGTGAAGGATTTGATCACGACCTGTCCGGGGTTGCTCAGTCCGGCTGACGCCCAACGGCGAGTGGTTTCTTCTTGCGGTACGGCCAGGTACAGCTTCGCACCGCTGCCGCCGGCGGGGATCGTCCCCACGATACGGTACCCCGGGAAGGTCTCTTGCTCTTGGGCCGAAGAGCGGGCGTTGAGTGGATTGCGGATCAACTCGGGCACCCGTTTCTCAAGGTCCTTCGCGAAGTTCTCAAGCCCGATCAGGCGTGCGGGGTGACCGAAGCAGAGGCGGTAGAGGCTGCCTGCACCAGCCGCCAACTCTCCTTTCAGGGCCTGGCCGTAGCTGAGCATTGTCGGTAGGCGGCCGATGAGTCCGTTGCCCAGGGCTAGAATGCCAGTGATGCTGGCCGTGACGGCGGCGCCGGTGACGTTCAGAACTTCCCGAATCTCCCGCCCAATGAATCCGGTTGCGCCTCCCAGTATTCGAAAGACCCCACTTAGTACGGCCGTGATCACGCGTACCGCTACAACGATCAACAAGATGGGGAGTGCAAATGCCAGCAGTACCTTGAGCATCACTCCTAGGGCTCCAACACTGAAGGCAATCATGGTGATGGGTGGTGTTTGGGTCGCGGGGGCCTAGTGGGGCCCCTTGGGGTCTAGAGCGTTGAGGTCGGGATTGCTGCGGCGAAGTGCGATGCGGTGGTAGATCTCGGCCAGTGAGTCTTCGAAGCTTCGGTCCTCCTTCTGATTGGGATTGTCCTCAAGGCCATTTCGCTGCAACTCGCCGATTTCTTCTTCTGTGAAGCTGAATCGCGCCACGGTCTGCCGGAGATGCTCCCTGAGGATGTCCCGTACACTCGCCAGTCTGCGACTGACTGTCGGCTGGGAGACTCCTAGGCTCTCAGCCACCTCCTTGCCGGAGCGGCCTTCCAGGACACGCCTGCGGAAGATTTCAAAATCCTCGAAAGGCACCTCGCGTTCAACCTCCCTCAGGGCCGCCTCCACCTTGGCGTCGAAAACCTCCTGCTCGTAGATGGCACTCGGAGCCAGCCCCTTGCTGGCCTGGCCGTGGGCAGCGTCCAGGGATTGAGCCTTGCGTCCCTCGCCCCGTTTTTGGGCCGACCGGCGGTCGAGCTCATCTCCCAGCGTGTAACGGGCGATCGCCAGCAGCCAGGTAGAGAAGCGGGCACCTCGATTGGGATCGTGCCGGTCTATGGCACCTGCCAGGGCCGCCATCGTCTCCTGGGAGAGGTCCTGGACCGTTTCGCGTCCTATGCGCCCGCGACCCCAGCGGGACAGTTGGGCACCCAGGACTGGGCCGAAAACCTCCCAGAGCTCAAACCAGGCGTCGTTGTCCCGGGCCCTTAGCCTGGAGATGAATTGGGTCGTGATGTCGCGCAATGGTGCTCCCTGGAGTGCTTGGCCCAGGGTATTCCCCTACGCCGGAGGCCAGCATGCATTCTCGCGGAATGGGGAACATTCGCAATGGGGCTATTGGCTGAAATGTGGGTAGGCGTATTCCCATCAAGTCGGTGTACCCAGGCTTTGTCCCGGTCAGGGCCCACAAGGTGGGCTCGGGGACTTACGCCTATGGAGTGCAACGATTCTCACTGAAGGAGTACAGATGTTTTCCCTCTGCAAAAAGTTTTTCATGACCGCTCTATTCGCCACTCTCGGATTGGGAGTGGTGGGTGTTGGGCTTGCCGTAGTGGGCGGCCCCGAGCGTAGCAAGGCCGTCATCCAGGGCGTCCATACCCGAGTGACGGACATTATCGATGAGCACATCGATGATCCCATTGCTCTTCGCAATCAACTCCGCGAACTGGAGCGCACTTATCCCACGCGCATCAGTGCGGTCCGCAGGGACCTGGTGGAGCTTCAGGGTCAGGCCCGCCAATTGCGTCGCGAGCAGGCCATATCAAACCGTGTGGTTGTATTGGCCGAAGAAGATTTGAGCGAACTGATCCCCCGACTGGAAGAGGCTCACGCCGTCGCTCGTTCGCAGGGCGGGAACGAGCGTGTAGGGTTTCAGTTGGTGAGTCTTCGTTTTCCGGATGGCGACTACAGCCTCGATAGGGCTGATTCCAAGGTGCGCCAGATCAAGAACACTCGCAGCGCGCACGTCGCCCGTGGACTTGATGCTGAACGCAGCTTGAGCTATCTCGGCCAGCAGATGGGCCGCTTCACTGAGGTCCTCAATCAGTTGGAGACGGAGCAGGTTCAGTTCCAGGCTCAGTTGTTCGCGTTGAACCGCCAGGTCGATTCCATTCAGCGCAATGATCGCTTGATCGAGATGCTCGCAGAACGCAAGCGTACTCTCGATGAGTGCTCCAACTATGACGTGGTCAGTTTGGACCAGGTTACCGGGAAGCTTGAGCAGATTCTGACCCAGCAAGAAGCAGAGCTTGATGTCCTTTCAAATCAGTCCGAGCACGTGGACTATGTGGATCGGGCTCGAGATGAGTTGCGCGTTGAGAGCACGGTGCAGGGAGCCGGGTATGGAGCGATCCCCACCCTGCCGCTTGGGGTCGTGGGGGAGTCGGCCTCTGCGGTACGGGGAGTGATTAGCGTCGACTAGCTTTGATCTAGGATCCCTTCGGGAATCGAATGGCCCGCTTAGCTCTCCTGGAGTTGAGCGGGCCTTTTGCTAGGCGGCCGAAAGCTAGCCGGGGGCTGTTGGGTCCCAAGCCCAGACTTTGAGATTGACCCGTCCAGAGCGGCTGAAGCGTACGCCCTCTGTCCCCAGTTTGGCCCGCTGCTGGTCTGGGCCTGTTCCTGGGCGGGAACTGATGTGGCCGCTGGCTGTAATGACTCGGTGCCATGGCAGGCGGGACCCGCTCGGGAGTCCGGCCAAGACGTGACCTACGAATCGGGCCAGGCCGGGGAGGCCTGCTTCCCGGGCTACCTGCGCGTAGGTGGCCACGCGCCCGTGTGGGATGCAGTCGACTGTCGCCAGGATGCGCTGTGTGCGATGGTCGCGTGAGGTCTGGTCCATGGAAATGAGTTCCCTATGGCATGGGCTTGGGGCTTGCCGGTTGCTAGTGTGCGAGCATGTTCGGAACAAAAGCCATGGAGCGCGATAAAGCTGCGGAGGAGGTTGAAGGTGGAGGTGGGACGGCCCACGTTGTGCCGGGCAATCTGGCTGTGGACCTAGAATCGGATCCGTTGACGCGTCCCGAGTATATCTCGGCCATTGTCCATCTGTATCGGGGTGAGTTGCATCGCGCCAATGCTTGGCGTATGCGGCTCGACAACACGACCAACTGGGCTATCCTGACGACGGCAGCTCTGCTGACATTTTCTTTCGGGGAGGGGCAGCACAGTCACTGGACCCTGCTCGCCGGCATGGCCCTCATCTCTGCGTTCCTGACCTTTGAGGCTAGGCGGTTCCGGCTAGCTGACGTCTGGAGAGCTCGGGTTCGGATGATCGAGGAGAACTTTTACGGTCCTCTACTTCGGCGGAAACTGGACAGCCCCGAGGCACTCTGGGGCAACCTGGTCGCTGACGATCTCTTCAGACCGAAGTATAAGATCACCCATTTGCAGGCCATACGCCTGCGCTTGCTGCGCAACTACTGGCCCATCTACTGCGTCCTTTTTCTTGCGTGGTGTGTGCACGTTACCTTGATGCCCGTTCCTGCCGAATCTTGGGGTGCGGTGCGTGCCTCCCTCTCTACGGGACTTATTCCCTGGTGGGCCCCGCTGGCCTTCTTGGGACTCCTGATGACCGCTGGGTTGGCAATCATCTTCGTGCCGCCCAAGGTTCCCCAGACCGAGATGGAGCACTGGAGTAACCCCACTCTCGGGGCTGGTGAGAACCCGATTCTGGACGGGTGATGGGACGCTCTTGGTTGCTGTTGGCCGTCGTTGGATGCGCTGGATGCGCTGGATGCGCAGCCCCGCGAACTTACTTTCAGCAACCCCGTCTTGTGGTCGGTGCATCCGAGGCCGAATGGGCAGCACCCGATTCACTTGGTGCTCACCTCCTGCGGGGGATGGCCCGGCAATCGGCCCATACCTTGATCTGGGAGGGGCTGGAAGGGGCGGAACTCCTTGACGGGGTGTCCCTGGGGGAAGTGGACGCTGGCCTGGTTAGGGACGCGGCATGGGATCCCTCGGCTTCCGCGGCAGATTGGATTGAGGTGGGTGCCAGCCGGAACGGCTACCGGCTCCTGGTTGCCCGAGGAGCTGGCCTACAGAGTTGGCTTGTGCGTTGGGGGGCCACCCCAATGCCGGTTGTCCAACCTGCGCATGCAGAACCCTCTGACGTTAAATAAAACAGCCCACCGATCGGGGTGGGCCGTTGTGATTGCCGATGACAGATCCCTGTTTTTCGGGCCGACGCCCGTCAGGGCTGCCCTCTAGCAGGAATGCTCTACTGGGACCACGTCAACGCGAAAGCGGAGAGTTCGGGACTCAAGCCGGTTTCGGTGTTGGACATGAAGGACAAGCGTATCTGGTAGTAGCTTGCTCCGTCGATTGATGACGGATCATCGAACCAACTCGTATCACTGTTGTAGAACGCAACCTGTGTGTTCAACTGCAGTGGATCGTTGTTGTGCTGGATAGCCGGGTACTCAAGCGTGTCCGGGAAGCAATCTGTAATGGCTTCAAGGTAATGGTCTCCGTAGAGATCCAAGGTTAGGGCGTCCTCAATGGGATCCGTCCCCGCGACGATGTTGCCCGCTCCGCGGAATGAGGCCGTGATGCTCGTGCCCAGGGGCTGGCTTTGAATCGGCGGCTCTAGCACGTATTGGCTGTAGTCGGCTAGGAAGGGTGCCCCCGTAGGGTTATCGGGATCTGTTGCCGGGAACCAGACGGAGACCGCACGGCTCACCCGGACAACGAAATCGATTGCGCCGATGTAGACCTCACCGTCGAGGCCCGGTTGCGCTCCTCCAGGGGGCGTGCTGCCGGGATTGAATCCACCGTTGGCTCGGACCTCCAAGCCGGGATCCACGGTGACAATGTTCTGGGCCTCATCGATGCCGCCCGTGGACCAAGCGCGGAAGTAGGGTGCGCTTCCAGCCACAGCCTCCACAGTATCGAATCGGTTGATCCCCTGAGCACCAGGGGCCGCCCAGCACCGGAACTCCATGAGTAGGGGCAGGGCAATCGACTGGACGTTATCCGGCAGGTAGTAGGGCCAGGGAGATTGTTGAGGCGGCGGCGGGGTACCCAGGCAGCCCATGTAGGGCAGGCCCAGAGTCATGAGGTTGTGCCACTGCTGAGGATACATACCCCAACCGTTGGGGCCTCCACGAGTCGTGATGGCTGTGTCCCGGTACGTGTAGTACTTGTATGTGCTCGGATCCCCATTGCGGTTCAGGGGGTACGGCATCAGGGGCACGGAATTGGGGGACATGTACATTTCCCCGGGGCTCAGTGTGTAGCCGGATACCTTCGGGTGGACGATGACCGGGGGGTCGCCCGTAGCGTCTAGCTGGTTGTTGTCGTAGATGTCCACAAGCCCGGTGGTGGGGAATACCTCGTCCGGCGTGTAAAGGCCGTGGCTAAGGCGCATCTCGAAATCGGGGAAGTTGTCCACGAGGACCTGTGCGCCGACGGGGGACCAATTCATGCCTTCAACGTCCAGGTTGAACGTGCTGAAGTATTGGTCAAACATGTTCGCCCCCTGCGAGAGATTGATGTCGTACAGGTCCAATCCGAGATCCAAGAAACGCCAGAGAGCTTGGGTCTTGGAGCCGTAATTGGAGAGGGGCGATTGAACGAAGTTGGGGCCAAAGGCTGTGCTGCCCATGGATGAGATCATCATGTTCTGGCGATCCGCATAGGCCTGGAAGCGGGACACGCCCCGGGGGGAAATCGTCTCGCGACCGGCGCCTATTGTGGCGTTGTAATTGAACGAGATCTGCCCGCCCCATTCGGGGATGGGGCCTGTGTTCGCATTCCCGAAGGGAGCCTCCTCGTCCTTGGACGAGAAGCGCGATACGCGTCCGCCGTTGCGTTGAGGTCCGGCAGTGGGGTCAAGCAGGATCGTCACTTGGGGGAGAGCTTGCGAGAGGGAGTTTCCAGCGAGATCTGTCGAGCCGGCCGCGGAAAGCGACGGGGCCATGAGAGTAAGGAAGTAGTCCTCTGCAGCTGCGGTGGCATGCGCCAGGGGCAGGTCCGGGATGAACGTGAACTCCTGTACGTCTTGGGAGCTGTTCACCGTGCCCACCACGTATTCGTAGCTCGCTGTGGGAGTCGCCTCACGCGTCAGCGTGTAGGCATCGAATGCAGTGACAGAGACCGGGTCCATGGGCTCGCTAAACCGAATCGTGTAGAGAGCGCTTGGAGCGACGTTCGTGGTGGGGCTGTTATTGTCGGGGGCGGCAGGGAAAACACTGATGAAGCAGGAGGCTGCCCCGGAATCGGCGCTGGGGTCGAAGGCGGACAGGAATTGGGCTGGCCCGACGGCGGAAGTGATCCACTCGAGGGGGCCATCCAGGCCTGGGGAATCCCACACTGTGGGCCAGGCAAGGAGACGTACCTCGACGTTGGTCGCCGTGCCACCCGATTGGGGGGCCGCAGGTTTCGTCACCTGGGCGAATACACCCGGTTGGTTGATGACGTCCCCTGGG
>JAPKBO010000258.1 GCA_028823395.1 Planctomycetota bacterium
CACGGCCCGATGTCGACGTTGGGTATGGAACGACCCTGTGCCCGAATGGATGCAAAGAGGTCCCGAATGGTGTGTCCCGAACGGCTCAGGGATTCGAAGCCGATCCGTTCCCACTCTGGCATCCACTCTTGGGTCCGCCGGGGGCTGAGAGACATGGCGTGGGCGACGTATTCCTCAGGCTTGCGGTAGCCCACGTTGCCGAGCCCGGTCTCCTTGTCTTGGGGCAGTTCGAGTCCTGCGTTCTTGAATCGAATGAACTCCTCCGCGTCGACCTCCTCCAGCCATCCCGGATGTGAGGCAAGCACCGTGCTGCCGAGCGCGGAACCAAAGTACGCGAATTCGAGTTGGCGCCACTTGGCTACTTCGCCTGGGGCTACTTTGCTGTCAGTGCTCTCGGCGGATTCGACGAGCTCCCTATAGATGTGTGCGAGCTGGAGATTGGCACGTGGCCTCGCGAAGGGGATTATATCTGCGCCCTTGTCTGTTTGGATGAACGTGATGAGCGCCTTTGCAGCTTGTGACCATTTCTTCTGGGCTGAGTAGGCGAAGCCGTCAAAGAACCGTGCCGCGCTTACGGTTGCACGCTCTTGGAGTTTCGTGAGGCGGGCAGTCACGGGACTCAGTTGGGCCCACGCTTTCCGTTCGAACAGCAGGCGCGCAATTTCCATGCACAATTCAGACCCGGGGCGCATTTTTTCCCAGTCCAGATCGCGCACCAGGCTTAGTGCACGGGCATTCTGGTCGAGTCGCAAGAGACTCTGAAAGGTCAAGCGGAAGACCGACTCTGAGTGACGGGCTGGGGGCTGGAGCAGCAGGATGCTGCCGAGTTCGGCAGCGAGTTCGTACTGCCCCGCAGCCATGTAGAGCTCAAGTAAGAGCACTCTGCCCGCTTCGTTATCCTTCGCTCCAGCGGCCCGCGCGAGGCTGCGCCGTGCCTGTGCATTCAGTTGACTCGCATCATCGAGAAAGCCCAAAACTTGCTGTAGCTCCGTGCGGAACTTGGGCATGAAGAGCCGCCGTAGTTGAGAGGCCTGCCTGGCGCGCTCGGGGTCGGCACCTTCAGCCCTGGCCGCAATGGCCGTGAGTAAGACCTGGGCAACCTCGGAGTCTTTACGGAGGAGGGTCCCG
Source organism: Planctomycetota bacterium (assembly GCA_028823395.1). Classification (GTDB taxonomy): domain Bacteria; phylum Planctomycetota; class UBA1135; order UBA1135. Next base: position 1,129 of record JAPKBO010000258.1, read on the forward strand.
TCTGTTTTATCAACAGCCAGCTTCAGTGCGGCAGCGGCCTCCTGGCTTGCCAGGGTGCCAGCTAGTGCGTGGGCAGCAAGGAATTCTGGGAAGCGCTCACGCAACGCGATAGCTGCCAAGAGAGCGCCGCTTTGGTCTCCGCCTTCTGCCTGAAATTTCACTTTGAGGTGGGAAAGTTCAGCTTCCGTGTCCGTGTTCAGATCGAGCGCCGTGTCGAGGTTCTCTATTGCGGCCGCGTAGTCGCCCAAGTGAGCATGCAGCTCGGCCCTGCACTTGAGCAGTCGAGCGGACAGGTCGGGATCGGCGGGTCCGGGTAGGTCGGCGGCACTAGCGTGTACCGCGCGATCAATATCCCGCAGTAGTAGTGCGGCATCCGTGATGCCCCGCTCGCGTGCAACCTGGACACCATCCAGGATCTCTGAAGGGGTTGCGCGGTTGGGGCGTAGCAAGACCTTGCCGGTCAAGAGCAGGGTGCCCACGGAAAGTAGGGCAAGGGTGGCTGTCGTCCACTTCATGGAATGGGGGGGGCTACTGGAAGCGCCGGCCCATCAGGCCGTACTTGCGCATCTTGTTGAAAAGGGTTGAGCGGTTGATATCCAGCATGGCGGCAACGTCGTTGCGGTTGCCGCTGCAGAGTTCGAGTGCTCGGGTGATGATCGCCATTTCGGGGTCTTCCAGGGCTTCGCGCAGAGAGGGCAGGTAGTCCAACTGGGCTAGGCCGGCCGAAAGACTGCCCGGGGCGGGTTGTCCTGACATCCATCCAACGGCTTCGAGGATCTCGTTTCCAAGGTGTTCTGGAAGGAGTTCGTTTCCGGTGGCCATTAGCACACCACGCTCGAGGGCATTTTCGAGTTGTCGGATGTTCCCGGGCCAGTCGTGGCCCGCGAGTACGGCCAGGCAATCATCACTGACATGCCGCACGGATTTACCGTAATCCTGGGCGAATCGACCAATGAAGTGCTCGCACAGCGCCGTCAGGTCTCCCATGCGCCGGCGTAGGGGGGGCATCTCAATGCTAACCACGTGGATTCGGTAGAAGAGGTCTTCACGGAAGTTGCCCGCTCGGATTTCAGTCTCCAAATCCTGGTTGGTGGCGGTGATCAGTCGGATGTCTACAGCCACTTCGGTGTTCCCGCCGACGGGTGTCAGGACCCGCTCCTGCAGAACTCGCAGCAGTTTGACCTGTAGGTCTAGCGAGGCACTGTTGATTTCGTCCAGGAAGAGGGTGCCGCCCTGGGCGGCTTCGATGCGTCCCTTGCGATCTTGATGCGCACCGCTGAAGGCGCCCTTCAGGTGACCGAACAGTTCACTCTCCAGTAGGTTGCTGGGGAGGGAGCCGCAGTTGACCGTGACGAAGGGGCCCGCGGATCGGTCGGAGTGTTCATGGAGGATACGGGCCAAGAGAGTCTTGCCCGTGCCACTTTCGCCTGAGAGGAGCACGTTGGCGCGTGTCTTCGCGACCGACCGAGCTACCTCAAGGGCCGCGGCGGTTGCCTTGTCCTTGGTGTTCATGCTCCCGAAGCCATGGCGGTGCTCTAGGGCCTGCTTTAGGCGTGCATTCTCGTGCGTCAGTAATGAGCTCTCGAGGGCCCGTCCGATGGCGTGCCTCAGGCAGGTACTGTCCGGATTGGAACTCAAGTACGAGTGAACCCGTTGGGGGGAGACTTGAGTTGTCGCGCAGCCGAGGATGTGTGCATCGGACTCAGCTTCGACTCGGCGTAGGACTTCTTCGGGTAGGGGAGAGGGGCCGAGCAGGATCACATCCCAGGTCTCCTCCTCCAGGTGGCGCCGACTATCATCCAGGGCGGGTGCGAGTGTTCCGCAGCCCATGTCCGAAATCTGGCGAGCATAGGCGCGCGCCCATTGGAGGTCGGCCTCCAGAACAAGGACCTTGGTTCCCGGATACGGCGCACGGCCATCTGGTCGTGCCGGGTACGGCCGGGGTTGAAAGGGGAAGGGTTGGGAGTCGTGAGAACTAGACATGTCCAATTGTCTCGACAATCGACATGGGCATTCTGAAGGCGCGCTGGGTCAGGTGTCCCCTTCCGGGACCGTGCGGCGCGCTAGGGGCCTAGGCGCAGGGCAGGCTGAGAATGAACAGCGCCTGACCCGGTTCGTCGCCTTCCCCATAGAGCAAGCCACCACCCTGCCCTTCTAGGATCCGTGAGGCGGCTGCCAGGGCATTGGGGCCCAATCCCGGCAACTTACCACGCAAGCCGTAGGGCTCGAGCACCTCGGGGGGAGGGATCTCGGCCAGAGGGCCTGTCGGGAAGGAAATGCGCAACTCGGCCTGAGCAGAACCCTCTTCTTCGACCACCTTCACGGCCGAGGCCCGCACCTCACCGTCCGGCCCAGCAGCGCCGTTGGCAAGGGCCAGGACGGCGTCCAGGACCAACACCATGAGTCCCTTGTCGGAGCGCACTTCTACTGGGCCTTCGGCTCGGAACAAGAAGCGGGCGCGCCCTGAACCTGTGTCGGCCATTCCCGACATGGTCTCTTGGAGCAGGGTGTCCAAGCGTAGGAGATCGTCACCTTGTCCTGGGGGCGCTGCGAGATAGCCGAGGGTCCGCGAGAACTGCACTAGACGTAGGGCGTCGTGGCTCAGGCGCTCGAGCGGATCGTCCAACGCGCCGGAGGTGTCCCCTCCACCGCCAGCTTCCTGATGCTGCTCACGTAAGGCGTTCAGTGCCAGATCCAGGCGTTGGGCGATGTCGGCCAAGTCGGCCACCTGTGAGCGGTACCACCTGGGAGGGGCGGAATCGGAACTGGGCGGGGCGGGCTCCACGGCTTCGGCCGTCTCGTGTTCG
>JAPKBO010000057.1 GCA_028823395.1 Planctomycetota bacterium
CGAGCTCCAGGTGGAGATCGAAACGCGCGAGATTGAATTGAATGAGGGATGAAGTCGTGTTGTTCTCAGCGTTCACGAGGGAAGCCTGAGCGTCGAGTAGGTCGCGGGTTTCCGCGCGACCCGCCGCCAAACTGAGCTTGGCGCTCTCCACTCGGCGGCGCGCCAAGATCACGGCGCCGCGCTGAATTCCGATGCTCTGGCGGGTATCCCGCACGGTTCTGAAAGCATCCAGTACGCTGGCGTGGATCGAGTCCTGATCCTCGGCGAGACCGCGCTCGGCTGCCGCCAAGCTGATTTGGCTCGAGCGCAAGGAGTTACGCTCACGCTTGCGGTCCAGGGGCATGTCCAAGGCCAAGCTCGCCGTCCAGTCGGTGTCCTGATATCGGACGTCGTTTAGATCGCCAGCCCCATTGAGACTGGAAGCATTCGCACTCAAGCCCAGACTGAGTCCGGCGCCCAAAGCATCCTCAGCGATGGCCAACCGGCGAGCCGAATCGGCAACCTGATCGGCGATGGTCATGTGGTCCAGACGATGGCTCAGGGAATACTCGGTGCACAGCGCCTCATCGAGTTGGTCCAGAAGGGGATCCGATTCAACAAGCGCGTCAAACTCCCCTGGATCCAGAGTCAACTGTATACCCACGGGCAGCCCCAGGAAGAGGTTGAACTGATCCCACTCGCGAGCAAGGGACGCGCGCAGGGAGATCAGGCGGTTCTCGGACCCATATTCGTCCTGCCGTGCCTGGTCCGCCTGAATGTCTGACAATCGCCCGGCTGCCGCGAGGGCCTCGTTGCGCTTGCGCAAGATGACCAGATCCTCGTAGTTACGCTCTTCGTTCTCGAGCTCATCTATAGTCTGCAACAGACCGAAGACCCGCCGAGCCACATCCACCGCATAGGTACGGCGGAAGCGCTCGTAGGAACGCACGGCATAGACCAAATTCCGCTCGGCCTGGGTGAGTGGCTCGAGGGCTATAGCCCTGCCAGCCCCCCTCATGAGAGGCTGCGTGATCGACATGGTTAGGTTCGTCAGCTCCGACCAGTAGTCCCCAGTAGAGACAACGCGGAACATATTGTTCCCCAAGGTGGTCACGATGGAGGCGCCGGTGCCCAAGAGGCGGGAGAATCCAAGCGAGCCGTCCACATCTGCGGTGGAGGCTTCGTCAGCGGTCCCTGACACACTCCCAGAGACGTCTCCAAAGAGCTGTGTGGAGAATTGCCAACGCTCAAGGCTCAGGTCGAGGGCGCTACGATAGAGGGTCTCGCGCTGGGATTGCACGGCTCGGCTGTTCTCCGATGCAATCTCCAAGCACTGAATTAGGCCCAAGGGCTCGCTCCCATCCCACTCCCCGTTCAGAATCCGCTGGCGCAGGCTGTCGGCCGGAGGGTCGAGGGTGAAGGCACCAGGCTCACCAAAGAGCTCCTCGCGCCGCTCGAGCACCATGGCATAGACCTCCCTGTCCGCATCCGCCGCATGCGCCTCGGGGGTACGACAGCCGACAGTCGAGAGGGACAGGAGAAGGAAGGCCGCAAGGGGCAGACCGTGGGTGCTCAGAGGTCCACGGACGGGACCTTTAGGCATTGAGGGCAGGTAGCTTGGCAAGGAATCAGGGCGCTATCGGAGGTGAACGCGGGCGGTACTGTGGCTCGGGAAGTCGGAATGGTAGCACGGCTTGAAGCACCAAAACTACGCCACCCGCCTTCCTGACCCTCCAATCGGCACACCTAATTCACTTCTTGCACGGTCCTTTCATTAGCTTGAGCTAACCAGTCCGCATGCCAGTGGATATTGGATCAGGGTTGCGAGCCAACAGAGCGCCTCGACCATTCGCCAAAAAGGGCGTGATAACGCTCTTCGTCCACGACTCGGGCGCGGCGCCCGGAGGGCCAGCGCTGCTCGATCAATCTCTTCCCCACAAACGTCCACTGGCCCACTTTTTCACCACGTCCGTTGGTCATGCTTAGGACGCGGTGGGGACCGTTTACGTTCTGGGGCTCGGGCACGACGCCCTTACAGCTCAGCGTAACGGCCTCTACGCAGGCTCGCAGAGGACTCACTAACTCGAGGCGCATAGTCCCAGCTTCGATGCTGCGCATGCGCTCCAACGCTTCCAAGGGGAACAAGGTGCCGTCGCTTACAGCGAGGTTCAATCTCTGGACCGGACCGCCGACCCAGCTCATCAGGTTCAGATTCGTCGCCCCGCGCTCCCCCTCCAGAATCCAGGTGCGACCGGTCCTGCTGGGGTGTCCCCACTCGCGCCAAATGAACCGTCGCCCAGCTCCGCGCAGGCGTTCGGATTCAAACACGCGCACTCCATCGGGGTAACACAGGTCCTGCTCCAATAGCATCCCCCCCATTACCGCGGTCCTTCTTAGCGCCATGACCCCCGCAGGCACATCGGAGCCCGGATCAGTGAGCAGAAAGAACTCGCGTAAGTCCCCCCGTACGGTGACCGTCGCCTGGGGCGAAACATCCGTTGCGCCGGCATGGAGGGCCAAGGACAGCAAAAGGATCCCAAGGCACGTAGGTGTCCAGAAATAAGACATACCAAGGTAGAAATCGACTCCTGGCCAACAAACCTTGAGGCCTCCTCTACCTCTAGCGCCCCCTATCCACGAGCCCCCTGCCTGTCAGATGAATACCCAGGATGACCATGCCCCCCAGAGCGACGAGGATCGCCCAGGGAGTGCCCCTTAGGCGCCTGCGAAGGTCCACCCATACCAGGTGCCGAAAGCCCTCCAGAGCAGGGTTCGAGAGGTGCAGCGCAGCCTCGCGCTCCACTCCATATAGCACACCAGCATCAAACTCCTCCCCCAGCCCGGCCGAGCGGTGACGCAGAATTCGCCAGTGTGCCCAAGGGGCCGCAAATCCCAAATCCCAGTGCAAGTGTGAGAGAGCACCCCCTTCGCTGGCATCCATGCGCTCCCACTCCCCGTCGGGCCATTTCTCAGGGGCGGCCTGATGCGCTAGATCCAGATGGGTCGACGCACTCACCAGCACTCCCGGAAGTTGAATGAGGACGCCCGCCATAAGAAGGCCCAGGACCAGGCCGCGGCCGGTTGGCAAGCTTTGGGCCTGGCGCAGGCCCAGGGCAACAGCCAGCCACAAGAACGGCAGCGCAGGAAGCAGTAAACGAGGGCCATAGGTCCAGCCTCCGTGCCACGCAGGGGTCGCGACGGCGCTCAAGAGCGTCCCCGCAAGTACTCCCAGGAGGACCCTCTCCAAGAGACGCTCTCCACGCTGGCGAGTACGAACGATTCCAAACGGGACCAGAAGAACCAGGGGAGCCATCCAGACAAGCCCTACCCCCGGAGAGACTAGAAGACCTGCCAGGGCGGCGGGCCATTGAGCGGGCGGCGAAAAATTCTCGGGGCGAGGTAGTGCCCAAGAACCACTCTTGGCGTGCTCAAACCACAATAAGAACCCAGCGCCGGCAAGCACCGGTAAGACAACCACAAGAGCGGCTACGCGTCCAGGCAAACCACCGTCGCGCTCTGGGCCCCAAGGTGCGTCGCGCAGGACTCCGTAGCCCCGGGTCAAGATCACTTCCGTTGCCGCACACAACACGAGCACCGCAGGCAGAGTATCGAGCCGGGTGAGCAGCGTCAGGGCAATGGCCACTCCCAGACCCGCGAGGTCTCCAGCACGAGGATACTCAAGGCGCGTCAAGCGTGCACGGATGCGCAAGAGCATGTGAAAAGAAAGGAACAGCAGGAAGGTGCTCTGCACATCGTCCGCACCTGTGCGCGATTGGGCCCAGGCAAAGGTGGACACGCCATAGGCGAAAGCCGCAAACCAGGCGTGAGAACGCTCGACCCGTAACCGACGGGCAGCGAGAACCAACAGCAGCGCCGTTAGGGCCGTGAGCAAGGGGCCACGCCAGGCCAAGGCCAGATGGGCAAAATAATCGTCGCTTGCAAGGCCGTAGTATCCCTGCTGGGAATGACGTTCCTCCAAGGCTGGAACCCAAGCGCCTATGCCACGGCCTATCCAGTAGAGAGGCGCTCCCAACAAAGCCTGGCCCACGCCTCCCCGGACAAACCAATGCCCCGCCCACTCACCGACTCCTTCCTGAAGCTCGGGATCAAGGTCATGGGTTGCTTCTCCATCGGAGCCGGACGGAGCCCGATCCCGCAGGTACCAGCCCTCGCCCGTGGCCAGGGCACGAGTGACCTGGAAGTCCACCTCCCCGCGCGGCTCTTCGGGCATACCGTTAAAGGTCAGACTGAAGAGAGCCAAGAGGATGCAGAAAACGCCGCGGGCCAATAGGCGGTCATCTTTGCGTACGGGGTCACGGGCAATGTAGGGGCTCATCGGGCGTCCCCCCCAGGCATCCCCTCGGCCTCGGTCGGCGACCAGCACAGGAGAGCCACCGTGCCAACACGCAGGCACTCGCGCGCGCCCGAGCGAGTGAGCTCCCGCTCAATGAATTGGCGAGTCTGCTCTCTATTCTCTTCGGTGACGAGAAACACCACGGGACGTCCAAGGGAATGCAATTCCGCCAACCGCTTGGACGTCACACCATCGGACTCCTGAAACACGGCCTGGATGGCGGCCTGACGCGGTTGCCAGCGCGAACTTGTGGGTGCTGCCCCGGGCCAACGATCCACCCACAGGGGCATGTCTGCATAAAGCGTAGCCGGGTTAGGCAGCACCCGTCCTTGGGCGGTGGCGCCCACGGCGATTACCAGAATCGGGTTCCTGTCGCGCAAGGGGAATTCTTCGCGCAGCCAGCGATAGGCCTCGGCCAACTGACGACGCCGTGCACCGCGGGCAGCAGCCTGTTCGGCTGGACTGGATGCGACAATTTTGGAAGTCGTGCCGTCCCCTGGAGCCTCGGCCTCGCTCGGAAATGCGGGAGCCAAGTGTTCCCCCTCCTCCAATACCGAAACATCGTGACGCGCCCAAGCGACGAGCTCAACTCCAGTGCGCACGGTGGCACGGCCTCCACCGCCAATGAGGATCACAAAGATGATCGCGGACGCTGCGCGCCATAGACCTCTTCGATCCCAGGCGCTCACAAGCCCGCCGGCAGCCAAAACACCCAACACCAAGCTCGCACAGCGGCCGAGAGCGGGTCCCGCCCAGCGGGGGGCGAACTCGATCGCAAGCATGGGCAGCAGGACACAGAGGAGGAGCCACCCCACTAGCAGTCGCTCATCCCGGCGCTCGGCCTCCCTCGCTGCCCGCTGCCCCATACCCTTCAATCCGAGGCTCACGCATGCCAGAACTAGAGGTATGGAAACGAAGAGAGCTGAGGCCAAGCTGCCGGAACTCTGTGCGCCTTCAGGATGAGGTCGCAAAGCTAACCCAAAACGGCTGGCCAGGAACACGCCCGGTAGGACGGCGATTCCAAGGAAGAACAGAACTCGCTTTCGACCAGGACGCCCGGCGACCGCTGCACAGAATCCGGTAGCCAGAGCGGCACAGCCGCCAAGCAAGGGGTGCAGGCAAAGCGCCACACCGTGGCAGACCGCCGCCAGTCCCACCCAAGGCCGTCGCCCGTGGCGCAGAGCGTGGGCAGCAGCGAGCCAGGCACCGAGCACGAAGACCAGCCCCAGAGCCCCCCCCGCTCCGGGCAGGAACAGGCTCCCGCCGAAATGCAATTCGTTGAATGGGCCAATTGGGGTGAGCGCGGCGTGCGTAGCCCGCCAGGTATTCGCCGTACCACCCTCCACCCCACCTCCAGCCTGCAGGTGACTGGCCCCAAGACCCAGTCCGCCCCATGCGTTCCAGCCAAGGAAGCCGATGACTGAAGCCAAGAGTGTGCGCCGCCACTCCTTCCACAGCGGAGCCGCCAGCAGATAGAGCAAGAGTGGAACGAGTGCGACACACCAGATGGAAAGCAGGGCCGATGCCATGGTCGGCGCCACGCGCAGAGCGCCGGCCACCGAAGCCACGAGGACAGCGGGCCCCGGGTGGTGCTCCAAGACCGTCCCAGCCAACCAGGGGTTCTCAAGCCCGGCTCCGCGCAAGATTCCGCGCGCAACGCCGGCCTGCCAGATCGCCCCGTCTGCCTCCATCCGGATTCCATTGCCTTGCCCCACGAGAAGCCAAGCCCAGCCTGCAGCCAACAGAAGGGTGAGAGCAAACACTGCAATGGCGGCCTTGCCCGCAGAGTCGATGCGGATGGACCTCCCCATGCAACCCAGTTGCAAGAGCGCCAAGACACCAAAAGTGACAGGCCAACCAAGAGATGCTCCCACGGCCGCGTGAACCATTGCTCCGACCACGGCAACCGTGGGCACCGAGAGTAGGCTGGAGAAGACCAGCAACTTGAGGAGGGATGGTTCGCGGGGAGTCCAGCGCAGCAGGATGGGAAAGCCCGCACCCAGGAACACCACAGCCGCAGCCGTCCAACGCAGGATGGTGAGGTCAGCGCCGCCCGCATGAGCCACGGCGGCCAAACCTGCACAGGTAGCCAGGAATTCAGCGCTCAAGGCCGTCGAGCGGGAAGTTTCACCGACGCTGGGGGTCACAGGGAATCCCTCAATCGGCGCCGCCCGATGACAGGCTCTTGAACCAGGCCAAGATCTCCAGACGCATCTCATCGACAACGCGGACCCGCTGCAGAGCCACGCTCACGTGCAACTGCCTCATATTCTGCACGGGAAAAAGAAACATGTGACTACGCTGCCCGCGCAACACACCCTCGTCCGCGATCAGTCGGTAGTCGGTACGGCGAATGGTGTAGAGCCCCTCGGCGGGATCGAAGGCAATCATGGGATGGACTGCGCCAACCTCAGTCGGATGCATCCCCAGAGGCCCAAACAGTCCGGGCTCGTCTCCCTCTGCTGCAGGCATACCCAGCCAAGCCAGGATCGTGGGTGCCACACGACTCAAGCCCACGAGTTCGCCCTGGAGGCCAGCGGCAACCGACCGAGCAGGGCCGTAAAAAAAGAGGGGCACTCGTAAGCGATCATCATCAAGCCAACGGCCTGTGGGCCAACCATCCCGCTCGGGGAGGGTCGTCCCAGAGACGCCCGCCAGAACCATACCTGTCTGATCCCATTCTCCCGGCACTGCACCTCGGAAGGACTCTAGGAAATGAGCCACCCGGCAGCTGAAAGTTGCCAAGCCGCCATCGTACAGGGCCAGCGTTTGGAGCTGATCGCCAAGAGTAAGAGGAGGCGCATCCGTTGCCAGGGCGGCCTCCCTGAACTCGAAGCTACCATCAGCGGGGCCTCGGTATTCGGGGTCCGTGAACAGAGCGGTGTCATCCACCGACGGGGCGATCTGCCCAGGCCACACGCACGGCGCAGGTTGAAACGGGATCTGTGGCCCTTCCAGGTGCAACCACAGAAACACCCGCGGAGCCCCTTCCCAAGTGCGGCTCTCCAGCCAGTCCGTCGCGGCCGCCAAGGCCTCTTCGTCCGTATCGAGAATCTCGCACGGCGACAGTCCTCGCTCCAGTCCGGAGGTCAGGTGCTTACCTCCACGGGCAATAAAGCCTGCAGCTTCGAAGCCAGCGGCTGCCAACCCTTGCGCCAAGGTGGCGACCTCCGGCGAAAGTTCACCCGCAGTTTCCAAGACCTTAGTGCGCATCGGCACCGCACCGGTCATGAGGGTGGCCAGGGAGGATTCAACGTAAGGGGACGGGCAAAAGGCCTGCGCGTAGACGGTCCCCTCCCGAGCCAAATCATCAAGCGCGAGACCCTTCGCATGAACCCCTGCGGGCGCAGATGTGGTCGGCCGGCCGTAGAGCAAGAACGAACAGTGATCCGCGCGCAGCCCATCAACAGTAATGAGAAGTATGTGCCGGGCGGGCTCAGCCTCCGCAGAGCGGATATCGCAACCACCACAGACCAAAAGGGCGGTGGCGAGAATCACGTGCGGAATAGACGAGGTCATAAGTAGTCAGCAATTACTGGAAGCGCATGATCGGAGATGCCGCAGGCAATGTCGAGCAAGTGGCCGAACCTCCGCGGGAATGCTCCCCCCTCCTATGGCCCTCCAATGCCCCAGAGCGGTCGCACCCAGAATTGGAACACCAAGGTGATCAATACGATGGCCAGCAGATTAATCCAGATCCCTGCCCGCACCATGGCGGAAATCGGAACGCAGCGACTGGAGAAGACGACCGCGTTGGGAGGCGTCGCAACCGGCATCATGAAGGCAGCGGAGGCCGCCAAGGTAGCCGGCACCATGACTAGCAAGGGGTCTAGACCCGCCCCAACCCCCGCCGAAGCAATCACGGGCAATAGCACGGCTGTAGTGGCCGTGTTGGAAGTCACCTCAGTTAGGAGGCTCATGAACAATGCCACCCCGGGAACAATCCACCAACTGGACCGGTCCTGCATGAGTGGAACCAGGCCCGACCCGAGAAGCTCATCGAGGCCGCTGACCTGAAATCCCTTGGCCAGGCAAAATCCACCGCCCAGGAGCAGCAACACCTCCCATGGCAGTTTCACCGCCGTGCGCCAATTCATCAGAAATTTCCCGCCGCCCACAGGAATCACAAAACACAGCAGGGCCATGAACGAGGCCACTGTGGCATCCGAGATGTCGTTCTTGTGCTGTGCGTACCAGATCGGATCACGGGCTTCGGGTCCAAGAAACAGCCGCGACCAGCCGCGCATTTCAATCGGACCCAGGTGCAGATCAGCGCGGGTAACCCACAGCACGGCTGTACAGACAAATGCTCCAGACATGAGCCACTGGGGACGGGTTATCGGTCCCAGAGCGGCCCGCTCCGCAGCAATCACCTCTCCGGCTCCACCGCCGCCGGCCCCGATGGGAAAGACGAAACGGGTGAGGATCCACCAGGCACAAGGCACGAATATGACGACCAGCGGCCCCCAGCCAAGAAACCATTGCCCGAAGCTGATCTTGGGACCATCAGGGAAGCGCATCTCGAATTGCCCAAGAAACTCTTGGTTGGGAGCGGTGCCCACAGGTGTGCCCATCCCTCCGACGGATGCCGAGTAAGCAACCCCCAGCAGGAGGCACAGGCCAAACGGGGAGGAGCCCTGATTCTCGCCCTCAATGCGCCCAAGCACGGCCATGGCGATGGGCAGCATCAAGAGTGTCGTCGCGGTGTTGTTAATCCAAAGGGAGAGGAATGCCGCCGCCGCCATGAACCCCAGCACTAGGCCACGCCGCGAATCCCCCACTCGGGAGATGATCCACAGGGCCATGCGCCGATGAACGCCCCAGCGTTCCAATCCAAGCGCGATGATGAAAGCTCCGATAAAGAGCATCACCAGGTCACGCATGTAAACCGGAGCGACATCGCGGGCGGGCAGCACACCCAGCAGAGGGAATAGCACCGCAGGAAGCAGAGAGGTCGCCCCGATCGGCAGGGCAACGGTGATCCAGAGGATTCCGGTCAGGGCAGTGGTAGCGGCCACCGCACGCTGAACGGGTTCGAGATTAAGGTCAGGCCACCAGAGGAGAAACGCAAAGGCCACAAGGCCCACACTCAGACCCCATCGGCGCGCGGCGGGGCCACCGCGCTCGCCGCCCAGGTCTCCAGGAGTGGCGGGAGGGGTCAACTTGCGTCCCCTTTACGCGTAGCTCCGGTGGCCTTCCCCACCCAACGAGCATAGTTCTCCTCCACATGGGATGCGGACAGCGCCACGAACTGGGGCACATCATAGGGGTGCAATTGGCAGACCCTCCTTTCCAGTTCCGCGAGTCGTACCTGGAGCGTCTTGAGGATAATAAGGACCTCCTCCGACCGCTCGAGCTGCCCCTCCCATGAATAGTGACTCGTAAGACCAGGGAGGACCTGTGCGCAAGCAACGAGGCGTTCCTCGACCAAGATCTTCGACAGGTTGTCCGCGACCTCTTCGTCGGGAACGGTCACGAGCACGACAACCAGGGGCAATTCGGATTCCATTCCAGGAGGATAGCGTCCATGGAGGCGAGACATCGAGGTGCTCCTCGAACTAGAATGTTCAACGTCATGGGGATCATCCACAGTTGCATCATGGGCGCCCTCCCCTGGGTCCCCGAACCCCTCATGCGCCGCCTGTCGAGTCGCTACATCGCGGGCGAGACACTGGCTGAGGCCATGGCTGTGATAGGGACCAATGCCTCCAGCGGCTTCTCAGGAGTACTAGACATCCTAGGAGAGGGGATTGAGGACGAAGCGGCTGCCCGAGAAGCCCTGGCCGCCTATAAGCAAGCGGCAAGCGAGCTTGGTGTCGCTGGCCGGGACTGCTACGTCTCGGTAAAGCCCACCCACTTCGGACTCTCTATCAGCCCGGGTCTTGCGCTGGAGCTCTACGCCGACCTCGCGGAGCACTGCCAAGGCTTGGGTCAGACCATGCGGGTGGAAATGGAAGACCATCCAACCACGGACGCCACGCTGGATCTGTTCCATTCCCTCCGGAAACAGTTCGAGCACGTGGGGATCGTGCTGCAATCACGCCTCCTGCGCACACCCGATGATATCCAGGCCCTCGGGAGCGAGGTGATGGACGTGCGCATGGTCAAGGGCATCTACCTTGAGCCCGCATCCGTAGCCCATTGTGAGCGCAGCCTCATCCAAGACGCCTACGTCGAGTGCACCAAGCAGCTGTGGTTAGCCGGTCACCGGGTGGCAATGGCCACCCACGATGGCCCGCTCGCCGAACGCTGCCTGGCTGTTGCCACCGAATTGAAGGTCGCGCCCGACCGACTGGAGTTTGAAGTCTTGCTCGGCGTGCAGGAACCTCTTTGGAAAACCTGGAAGCAAGCCGGACACAAGGTACGTGTCTACGTGCCCTATGGACCTGAGTGGCGGTCCTATTCCGAACGTCGACTGCGCAAGAACCCCGAGATTCTCGGCCACGTCATGCGCAATCTGTTGCGCTGACAGTTACGACCACCGCTTGAGCTACTTGCCCATCTGCAAACGCCGGGCAAGCATCTCGCTCAGTACCCCGGTGGCAAGGATCTTGTCCATCGTCGCCCGGTAGTCATAGGGAACCCGATGCCAGGTAACCTGATGGTCTTCCAGCACGGCATAGCAGGCCCGATTGTCGTTATCCCTAGGCTGTCCTACGGAGCCAATGTTGATGAACGCCTGCTTACCCTCGGGCAACGCAACCGTGTGCTCTGCCCGCCCCCCCAAACCGGAGAACTGAAGATCTTCAAAGAAGATCCCCGGATAGTGGGTATGCCCTCCAAGGGCAATTCCATCGAATGAATCGAAGACCGCCCGCAGCTTATCGGGGTTCAGCATGCCGTCAGTGGAGAGCACGTACTCACGCACCGGGTCCCGCGGAGAGCCGTGCACGAAAAGAAACCGCCCCTCCCGATAACTGAATTCCATGTTCTGCAGCCACTTCCAGCGCGCCTTCCGCTCTGAACCGCTGTACCAGTGCGGATACATGCGGGCACGCGTGAACTCGATCGCACCGCGAGCATGGGGATTGAAGTCTGCGCCGCCATGAAAGAGGGCGTCATCGTGGTTGCCCATCAGAGAGACCTCCGCGTGGCCGCGCACCAAATCCACGCAGAACTCCGGCTCAGCTCCATACCCCACGATGTCGCCCAGGCAGAAAATGCGATCGATACCCTGCGCGCGGATATGATCAAAGACTGCTTCAAGCGCCTCCCGATTGGAGTGCAGGTCAGAGATCAGAGCGACTTTCATGAACAGCTTATGCTAGCGGTCCGAGCCCATTGGCGCACGGGGCATACGCTCTTGACGGCAGCCTTCGAGGAAGAGGGCCGTCACTGGAGGGCTTGCAGCGGTCAATTCGTCCAGAATGGACTCCGAGTTACCGGATTCGACCTGAAAGAGAACCAGATCTGCCCGGGCACCAGGACTCAGACATCCCACCTGTCCTTCAAGATCGAGGGCTCTCGCACTTCCGCGAGTGGCCATGGCCCAGACCTCAGCGGGAGCCAATCCAGGCTGAACCTCCCGCAAGAGAGCCATCTCCCGACGCATGTCCAATGCCGTGTTGCTGGCCAGAGAATCCGTACCCAAAGCCAGGTTGACGCCTGCGCGCCGGTAAAGCTCGAGTGGAAATGTGTCGCGTCCGAAGTAGCGGTGCGTACCCGGGCAGTGAACGAGGCTCGTACCCGCTGCCGCAAGTCGCTCGGGCTCGCCAGGCACGGGGTGATTACCGTGCACCAAGCAAGTGCGTGGCCCGAGCAAGCCGGCCTCATCGATCAAGTCGAGGCCGGGACGGCGAGGGGACGGTCCCAGGTGTTCAGCCAGGGGGCCCCCTCCTTGCAGGAGATATTCCTGCTCCTCGTGACTTTCAGCCCAATGGATCGTTATCGGCAGGCCGCCGGTCTTCGCCAACACGCCCAATCCAGCAAGTAGGTCGGGGCTGACGCTGAAGGGAGCATGGGGGGAGATTGCGGGCATCAGGCTCGTGGCATCCGCCTGCTCACGCACACCCTCAAGCGCCTCGCGGGTGCGAGCGCGATCTCCGGCATCCAGGCACTCGTGATAGAGGCGCACAGCCATGGGCGAACTTTCTGCCCAAGGCGGGCTGATGGCCAAGCTGGAAATTTCACCCACTGCCGTGGTACCCCCATCTAGAAGCTCATGCGCCCCCCGATGCACTCCTCGCGCAAGTTCGGAGTCCGTGCACTCAGCCCGTTCGCGAAGCAGATGCCCGATCCATGCGGCGAAAGGTCCATCCCCAGAGAGTCGCCCCCCTAGAGCCGTCAACTCCAGATGAGCGTGGGCGTTGACCAATCCGGGACAGAGCACCCCCGAGCCAAGATCGGAGGGCTTCTCCCCGACAGCATCGACCAAACGCCGAATTGAGGCCGCGCCCGAAACAACCTGCACGATCCTGCCCTGCTCGACGTGCACGACCCCGTCAGCTACGGGGCCACGCTCATCGTCAAGAACCCACTGAGCGCGGATCAAGCCCAAAGCTTGACCTGCAAGAAGTAGCGACGCTCAGCGAGCACCATCCTCAAACATCAGTCGGGAACAACACGTACACGCAGGTTGGTCAAGCCAACCACATCCGCCAAGGTGTCGCCGGGGACATCGGTGCCATCCGACGTTCCGTCGAAGACTACGGCAAAGCGGATCATGTTGGGCGCGATCGGGAAGTCGTTGAACATCGACGGGTGGTCGACCCAAGGAGTCACGGAATTGGGATCGATTCCAGCAAAGAGATCGTTCACATCTGCGTTGCAGAGGTCCGTAGATCCATCGGTGCGTGCGCCTTGGAATCGGATGACGATGGGAGCCGCAGCAACCAGTCCTCCCTGGGTACCCAAACTGATGCCAAACTCGTTCTCCCAGGAATTGGTGAGAACCCCACCATTAGCGCCCCGGAAAGGAATCGTGATCTCTCCAGTGCCGCCGGGGTTGTACAGGATGTCCATGTTCCATCCCATCTTGTCGGGATCGCCCGTGTTGTCGGGCTCTTCGTCTTCCACGAATAACAAGGAGAAGAATGTCCCCGTGGGCTGAAGCCAACAGGACATCGACGCCGAGACCGAATCAGGGCGGTGGGTTGTGGCGGTCCAACCGGGTCCGTCAATGGGGTCCTGACCGTTATCCACACTGATCCAGGACAGAGAATCGTCCAAGGACTCGTAAGGCAGAACGGATTGCGCCACGAGGGACCGGGTAACTCCACCGACCATATCCTCCACGCGCAACAGCCCGGGGCTTCCGTCTCCGCCCTGTGAGAGGCTCCAAACGCCGAGGCCGCCCGACCCACCGCTGATGTCGATTGTGCCTGCGAGCGGAGAGATGTCGACGACCATGCTCTGCAGTTTGACAGCACCTCCGGATCCACCCCCACCGGGGGTAGCGAACTGCCCGAAGTCCACGCTCCACGTGCTCGCATCGCACATGAAATCGACCTGAGCAAGGCGCGCCTGGCCACCCAGTCCGCCCCTAGCATCGATCCGGCCATCCACGATCAGACTCTTACCGGCCGTGATCTGGATGGCGCCACCACCGGTGCCGCCCATGGCCCCGGAGTGGTCGTGCCAGGCCCTGAAGAAAGCGGCGCCGCCGATACAGTTCGTTCCACCTGTGCTAGGACGCCAGGTCAATGTGCCGTTTGGGTGGTTTCCACCGCCTCCGCCACCAGATCCACCGAGAAGGAAACCGTCCCACCAATTCAGAAGTCGCTGGTTGTAGCCGGCGTTGCTGTCGTCGGCGGTCTCAAGCCAGGAGGAGTCTCCGCCCGGAGTGTCGGGGGCGCCATTGTTTTGACCCGCAGGGTAGCCCGCAGTGGCAAGAACGGCGTCTGAAGTGCCGACACCTCCATCCAACGCATAGGCCCCGCCGGAACCCACACCGCCCACCATCAGGCTTCGGCATTCTAATTCCGCGTTGTTGGCGTTGTAGTCATCGACGCGGTTGAAGCCCAGGCCATGGTTGTTGTTGTCTACGGTCGTGTTGATATTGACGGTTGGATAGTTAGCCGGGTACTGCACACCGCCAACGCCACCACCCAGTCCTGCCGAACGCCCCACACCCATGCCTGAACGGCCTTGAGTGTCGGTACCGGGGTTGGCAACGACATCATTCTCGCAGAGACCCAAACCGGCCATATTACCATTCACGCTCATGTCAAATCGGTCCCCGCCAAACCCTCCATCACCGCCGCCAGCGGAGGGGGTCGGGGCAGGGAGTTCCGTCTCAGGATCCACCGTGCTCGAATCATGGTCGGCAGGCTGCGGGCCGCTCAGATCAAGCAGGCTGCCCGTGGTCAATAATGCCTTACCCCGAATGTAAATCCGGGCCGGCTGTGTCCCTGCGAAAACCAAATTGGATCCCGCCTCGAGGGTCAGTGACTGGAACTCGAAGACGCCGTCGGTGACCGTGATCGAATCCGGATAATTGCCCAGGGTTCCGGGGAAGTTGACCGCATCGGCATTGCCAAGGAAATCCGGGGTATGGTCGAAGGCCAGTCCGTCCGACGCGCCCAAGGGGAAGACCTGGGAGTCGGTATTCAAGGTCAACGTACTCCCACTCGGAACCCGCAAGTCCCCCAAGCGACCCGAACCACCGCCCACTCCCTGAGTCAGGCGCCCGCCACCCCAGAACGCCCCGCTCCGCGGGCCATCTTCGTTGGAGTTCGGATCGGGCGAGGACAGGAGAAAGTCCTCTCCTCCATCAGGCACAAGCACCTCACCCAACTGCGGCAGCTCGGTGATAAATGAGTGAGTACCACCGCCCGAGTCGATCGGATTGGCCACGAGATCCTGCACTGCGGGCGGCAAGGTTAGGACTATCCTACGTGGGCTCAACGGCGCGTTGGGCCCCGCCGAAGGCAACGGCACGTCCGAAGTGAAGTACAGGCTCGTTGAAAGCATCTCAAGATCCACGAGATACGTAAGCATTCCGTCGATTGGCGTACGATCCAGGTCAGTCGAGAGGTCCCCGTCTTCATCCAATTCAATGTCGATGTTGGGCGACGCCCCCGTGGAAGGGTTCAGCAGCGTAGCCACGTTCATGATGTCGTCGAACTCGAAGCGCAAACGAGTCTGACGGTAGACGTTCGTTAGCTCCGTGCCGCCATTGACGAGGACGTCGGACACGATAATGGGCGTGCCATCAGGCTGATAGCCCGCGACCTGGTCCGCAAATATCATGACTGCTGGCCGGCCAGGAACGGGATCGATGATCCCTTCCGTCGTCTTGATCGTGCACTGCATGCGACTCATGTTGTCGACGCCCGAAGTGCTCTGGATATACGGCCCCTGGTCCATCTGGGCGACGCCCGGAAGGAAGATCTTATAGGACGTCGACGAAGCCAATCCGTGGACCGGCGTACCGTTTTGATCGAAGGTCAAAGAAGGACGGAAGATCAAGCGCCTCGGATCCGTTGGGTCGCTAAAGAACTGGCCCGACGGAGTCGTTCCATTGGCGACGTCAGTCACCCTAAACGAGCTCGAATTGACGCTGAACAGGTCAAAGGGCTCAGAGAAGATGATCGAGATCTCTTGGTTCTGGTAGGTATTGGCGATCGCACAGTTTACCGCGTCACCCTCTATGCCATCCGTGCACCCCAGGGTGCACGAATCAATGTAGAAGCTGGACGAAGACGGGGAGGAACCGCTTTGGCTTGAGCAAGCCGAAAACAGAGCCAAGGCCGAGAGAGAGAGGGCGATGGAGGGGATGCGCGGCGTCCACATGGATCAAACGTCGTTGATGGGTGTACGGGGAGGGTCGGGCCAAATGCCAGTCTTGATCCTACAGCAAGTGGGCCTTCTGTACTCCAATCCAACCGGGCTTCTTGGCCACTTGGCTGCATGTGGACACCCTCCGCTTCGCCTAATATCGTCCACGCAGACACCAGAGCGCGCCCCTACGCTAGGACCACAACTCTGGAGCCGTAACTCTCGGGCCACGGGACAGCCATGCGCGCGCAGAGATGGATCTCTGGGTACATTGCCGGCCGAAATCCGTGGCGAAATCTAGTCAGGCAGAACACGAACCCAGAAACTGTCGATTCCCTCGACTTGGTCGAGAATCTGCTTCGGGGTGTCCCCGGCCACTCGCGTGTTGTCGAAGATGATGACGTAGCGCATGAGGTTCGGGGGAGGCAGAAACCCATTCAAGAGGGCTGGGTGATCCACCCAGGGGGTTACCGACCCGGGAACGATAGATGTGGAAGTGTCGTTGAGATCCAGGTTGCAGAAATCCTCGTCCGCCGTAGCCAGTGCGCCCTGGAAGCGAACCACGATCGGAGCCGCTGCGACAGTTCCGCCTTGGGTCCCCAAGCTCTTCCCGAACAGGTTCTCCCAAGACATGGGAAGCTCAGTATTGAACCCCCGGAAAGGAATAGTCACCGTACCGCTACCGGGATTGTAGAGCAGGTCCATGTTCCAGCCCATCTGCGCAGCGGAACCGGTATTCGAATCAGCTTCATCCTCCACGAAGTACAGAGACAGAATCGAACCCGCGGGCTTCATCCAGCAGGAAGAGCTGGCGCTGATAGCGTCAGGACGCTGGTTGGAGAGAACCCATCCGGGGCCGTCGAGAGGGTTCTGACCGTCGTCCACGCTGACCCACGAGAGGGAGCTGTCCAAAGGGTCAAAGGGAAGAATAGAGGGTGCCGCCGTGGCCCGGGACAATCCCGCGAGGTCCTCGATCCGCACAAGGCCCGCGCCCCCATCACCGCCCAGAGAGTTGGCCCAAAATTTTGCCGTCCCACCGCGCCCGCCCGAGACGTCGATAGTCCCTGGTGCGGCTGCAAGGTTGACAACAATGCTCTGAAGCTTCACCACGCCACCTGATCCACCGCCGCCAGGAGTAGCGAACTTACCGTAGTCCACGTCACACAGAACGGGGGGCACGGGATTCCGCGGCTCACCGCCCCGGCTTCCGCTGGCGTCAATGACACCATCGAGAGTGATGCGCTTGCCGGATGCCAAGTGCAGCGCGCCGCCACCGGATCCACCTCGTGCACCGGAGTGATCCATCCATGCGTTGAAGTTGGACAGAGGTCCCACACAAGCATTCAAGTTGGTGCCATTGTGGCCATCGGCCCAAGCGCCAAAGGGGTGACCGCCCCCACCACCGCCGCCGGATCCACCACGCAGATGGCCCTTAGCCCAGCGCAGCAACCGCACGTTGTATCCCTGGTTGTCCTCTACCGCAGCTTCAAGACCCACTTCGGCGGGATCCCCACCCGGGGTATCTGCTGCATTGTTCGTAACCCCAGGAAAGTCGGAGTTCGAAAAGAGAGAGAAGGCCACGCCGATTCCTCCAGCCATCGCGTAGGAACCACCAGAGCCTGAGCCTCCCACCATCATGCTGCGGCACTCCGTATCGAGCGTGAACGGATCAAAGAGAGTGTTCACGTTGAAGCCAACCTCTTGCGCACCCGTGGTTGCCGTGTCCGTTGTCGGCAGACGGATGGGATACTTCGCGCCACCAAGCCCGGCCCCCTTCTTGCCTTCGCGGCCGACCCCCATACCTTTGTAGCCTTCACGACGGGGACTAACCATGGCCACGGGATCGTTCTCGCAAGCAGTGAGGGCCACCATGGCCGCATTGCTAGCCATGTCGGCGCGCGAGCCACCGACGCCTCCATCGGCACCATTGGCTGCATTGATCGGAGCGATCAATGTGGTAAACGGATCGATCATCGTCGAGTCGTGATCTGCGGGCGGGCTGCCGGTCAGGTCGAGAACGGCGCCGAATTGAATATCCACTGGGCCACGCACGTACACGCGGGCCGGATTCAGACCCTCGAAGCGGATGGACCCGCCGGGCTCAACAATGAGCGAATTGAACTCAAAGACTCCGTCCGTGACGGTGATGGAGTCGGGGAAGTTCCCTTGCGTGTTCGGGAATCCTGAAGGGTCTGGATTGCCCAGGATGTCAGCCACCTGATCGAGCAAGAAGCCGTCCCCCGTGGAGAGAGGAAACATCTGACTATCCGTGTTGAGCGTCAAGGCGAGCCCAGCCGGAACGAAGAGGTCTCCCAATCGCCCCGAGCCACCGCCGATACCCGGAATAAGTCGGCCGCCGCCCCAGAACGCGCCACCGCGATTGCCATCTTCGTTGGAACCAGCCGCGGGCCATGAGACTGTGAAATCTTCACCGCCGGGAGGCAGCAGAGACTCCTGCAGCGTTGAGAGCTCAGGAACGAAGGATCGCTGTCCACCACCGGCGGCCACGGAGTTTGAGACCAAGTCCTGAACGGTCGAAGGAATGATGATCACCAAACGACGTGGTGAAACCGGCGCATTGGGCCCTGCCGACGGTAGAGGCAGCGTGGCATCGAAGTACAGGTAGGTCTCCAGGCGATCGAAGTCCACTCCGAAGCTGAAGGCGCCATCCACGTCGTAGCGATCGAGTGTCGCCAGGTCACCATCGTCATCAACTTCAATAGTGATGTACGGAGCCTTCTTGCTAGACGGATC
>JAPKBO010000058.1 GCA_028823395.1 Planctomycetota bacterium
GCTGCAGACGAATCGGATCCGGTTTCCGGGCCGTGCTCGGCGAAGTGGAAGGCATCAAGCATGACAAGCACATTGAGCATTCCCGCGACGCAACCCAGAACGACTCCCCCATCGGCATAGAGGATCTCGAAACTCAGGCGCGGATGTCCGAACGCGAACTCCGTCACCACCGCGGGCAGTCCAAGCATGAACTGGCCGGCCCAGTAGTAGAAATGCCGTTCACGGTCCAGGTTGGCCCCGTCCCCCATGCAGCATCCCACGGCGAAAAGGCTGACCAGGAGTACGGCGATGACAATCCCTCGCCCGCGCCGGCCCTGCAGGAACTGACCCAAACCGGGCAGGATCAATGAGGCACCCACTGCAACGCTCGGGCTGGGACCAGGCCCAAGACAGGGCTCTGCTCGCCGCGCTCCGAGGTGCGCCGAACTGAGCACGACCAAGTTGAGTACGCCGCTGACCGCAGTCAGGGTCGTGCCCAGATCCATGAGTGGCGGATAGGGCCGCGGGTGGCCTATGCCATAACCGTAGTGGCTTATCTGCACCAACAGCGCGCCCAGATTGCCTACCTCCGGCGTCAGCATGCCTGCGTAGGGACCGCGCATCTCCGGCGGCAGGTACTCCAGGAGCATGCCCCCCGAGAAATAGAGGCCCAGTGCGTAGAGAGCCTCGACGACCACGAAAGCCATCAGGCCCGTCTTCAGCTTGCCCAGATAGATGTGCCCGGCTCCTGGCAGGAACCAGCCCAGAAGCAATGCGACGGCAGGGCTGCCCGGGGATCTGTTGGGGTTTGAGGCGGACATGGGTGAGGGGAGATTAGCAAGGTCGGGCAGGTCGCGGGAGGGCGCAGGGACCCAGGACTCTCCCTAACCGGGCTCGCACCTCGTTCCGATGGCTTATGGGGTGCCAGAACCGGTCCCTATCTAGTTACTATGCCGCCATGGCCCCCCACCAGCACACGATCACCGTGCGTTACGGCGAAACGGATCAGATGGGCTTCGCCCACCACGCAAACTACTTGCTCTACCTTGAGGAGGCGCGCACGGCCCTGATGGCAGCGTCCGGCATGCCCTACGGGGAGCTCGAAGCGCGCGGGATCGGACTGCCCGTGCGTAAGGCGAACCTGCGCTACCGCGCCCCCGCTCGCTTTGAGGACGTACTGGCCGTGGCCGTGTGGATCGAGCGCCTAGGACCCGCATCCATCACTTTCGGCTACCGCATCGATCGGCCGGCTGACGGGGTGCACATTGCCAGCGCGACCATGGAGTTGGCATCCATCGATCTCGGGAGCGGTGCGCTCCGTACCCTTCCTGACGATCTACGCTCCAGCTTGGAGCTGACACGCGAGACGGACTAGACCCGCCTCAGGACTTGGAGTCCGACTCAGTGGGCTGAGTCTGCTCCTCGGCTTCGCCTTCGCGCGACATCTGCAGAACAGGTGAAAGGCTGTAGAGCAGGCGATCCGCACAGGCCTGGCAGGGATCATCTTGATCCAGGAGGTCGTAGGACGGCTGATCCGGCAGGGTCTGCCCGCAGGTGAAACACACAATGGGAGCGGCCAGGCTCCGGGGCTCTTCTCGTTGAGTCATGACCCCCCTTCCATCGACCCATCGGGCCCAGGGCTTGAGTCGGCCCATTTTGAGGCCTATATAGGCGTCTGGAGGGCCCCCTGGACGCGGGGGGCAGAATCTAACGCCAACGGCAGGTTTGTCCCCCACTGGGATAGTCCCAATGCCGATAAGGGTCTAGTATTTGACATAGAGGAAGCCCGCGCCCACGACTGCTGTGGCCTGCGGGCGTGCTTTGGAACCAAATCCACACCAATTTGGTGCGTTATCCACGGCAGCCCCTCTCCCACCCCATGCTCAAGCTCACCAAACGCACTGAATACGGGCTAATCGCCCTTATGCATCTCGCCGATCGCACGGGCGAGGTGCTGAGCGTGCGTTCCATCGGTGAGCGCTACTCCATGCCCCAACGATTGCTGGCGCAGACTCTCCAGGACCTGTCCCATTCGGGCCTCGTGCAATCCCAACGGGGAGCAGGTGGAGGCTATAGCCTCGCCCAAGCCCCGAATGCCATAACGCTCGGCGCTGTGGTTCAAGCCCTCGAGGGCCAGCCGGGACTGACGAGCTGCCACGAGCCGCCGGCCCTTGGTCAGACCAGCGTCTGTGGTATTGAGTCCCTCTGCCCGATCCGCTCTCCTCTCGACCGCATCCGTCACGGAATCTGGGAGCTGCTGCAGGGCACGACCCTTCAATCACTGGCAGACTCCTCTCTCTCACCGCGCGAACTGTTCACCGTCCCCGCGACCTCCCCCAGCGGGACGGCCACCTCATGAATGCCCCCATCTACCTCGACTATCAGGCCACAACCCCGGTGGACCCGCGCGTACTAGAAGAGATGCTCCCTTACTTCGGTGAGATCTACGGTAATGCGGCAAGTCGCAGCCACGCATTCGGGTGGCAGGCTGAAGAGGCCGTCGGCCAGGGACGCGAACGCATCGCTCACCTGATCGGCGCCAGCTCGAAGGAGATCATCTTCACTTCCGGTTCCACCGAGGGCATCAACCTGGCCATGAAAGGTGTTGCCCAGATGTATGGTTCCAAGGGCAAGCACATCATCACCAGCCAAGCTGAGCACAAGGCTGTCCTGGATACGGCCAAGCGCCTTGAGAAGGACGGCTTCGAAGTCACGTACCTGGCTCCCGATTCCAAAGGCCGCCACAGCGCCGACCAGGTGGCCGAAGCCATGCGCGAGGACACGATCCTGGTGACCATTATGTGGGCCAACAACGAGATTGGGAGCATCAACCCCATTCGCGAGATCGGAGCTCTCTGCAAGGAGCGTGGAGTACTGTTCTTCACGGACGGCACCCAGGCCGTAGGCAAGGTGCCGGTGGATGTGGAGGCTGACAACGTGGACCTCTTGTGCCTCTCGGGCCACAAGATCTATGGGCCCAAAGGAGTGGGTGCCCTATATGTTCGGCGCCGCAATCCTCGCGTACGACTGGTAGCTCAAATGGACGGAGGTGGACACGAACGCGGAATGCGCTCGGGAACGCTCAACGTGCCAGCCATCGTCGGCCTCGGCAAGGCCTGTGAAGTGTGTGAGGCCGACATGGACACCGACCGCGAACATGCGTTATCCCTGCGCACGCGCTTCGAAGAGAAGGTTTTCGGTGCACTGGACCACGTCCATCTGAACGGACACCCCGACCATCGTCTGCCCGCCTGCTCCAACATCTCCTTCTCCTACGTCGAAGGTGAATCCATGATCATGGGTATCAGTAACTTGGCCGTCTCCTCAGGCTCCGCCTGCACATCGGCCAGCCTAGAGCCCAGCCACGTCCTGATGTCCATGGGCGTTGGCGACGAACTTGCCCATAGCTCTATCCGCTTTGGCTTTGGCCGTTTCACGACAGAAGAAGACGTGGACGCCGCCGCCGAGCAGGTTATCGCAGCCGTCAAGCGCCTGCGTGAACTCTCCCCCCTTTACGAGATGGTCCTGGAAGGCGTGGACCTCTCAAAAATCCAATGGGATGCCCACTAAGCGCGGCACCCACCACCGTTACCCAACCCACCACGAGAACATCAAATGGCATACAGCGACAAAGTCCTTGAACACTACAACAACCCACGCAATGTGGGATCGTTGGACAAATCCGCAGACGACGTCGGCACCGGCGTTGTCGGTGCACCCGAGTGCGGGGACGTGATGAAATTACAGATCCAAGTCGAAGGCGACACGATCGTTGACGCCAAGTTCAAGACTTTCGGATGTGGCTCAGCCATCGCGAGCTCCTCGCTCGCCACCGAATGGCTCAAGGGCAGGTCGCTCGATGACGCCATGACCATCAACAACACGGAGATCGTCCAAGAACTCTCTCTGCCGCCCGTCAAGATCCACTGCAGCGTCCTGGCCGAAGATGCCATCAAGGCCGCCATTAACGACTTCAAAAGCAAACAGGGTGCCGACCCGAGCCAGGCCTAGATCTATGTCAATTTCCCTTTCAGAACGGGCCGTCACGGAAGTCAAGCGTATCGTCGAAGAGCAGAGCCTGCCCGATGGCACCGGCCTGCGCGTCGGCGTCAAAGGAGGCGGCTGCTCAGGCTTCAGCTACACGCTGGGTTTCGATGACCACCAAAACCCCACCGACCAACTGAGCCAAGTCGACGGCGTACAGGTCATGTGCGACCCCAAGAGCTTCCTGTACCTCAACGGCACCGTTGTGGACTTCGAGGACAGCCTCATGAGCCGCGGGTTCAAGTTCACCAATCCAAACGCCTCCAAGAGCTGCGGCTGCGGAGAATCCTTCAGCGTCTGAGAGCTACGCTCCCATACCATGAGCGTCTGTCCTGATTGCGGCGCCGCGCTGCAGACTCCATTGGTCTGTGAGGGCTGCGGTGCCCTTCAACTCATCTCTGGCACCCCATCCCCCTTTGAGGTGCTTGGGCTTGTGCGCGGATGGAAGGTTGACGCCGCGGAGCTGGGACGCAGCCTGCTGCGCTTGACTCGCCTGACGCATCCCGACTTCCATGGAGTACATGGAGATAAGGCGCGAGAGCTCGCGGAGCGCAACACGGCCCTCGTGAACGGCGCCTACTCGACTCTCAACGACGAGGTCCTGCGCGCGGAGTGGTTGTTGGCCGACATGGGTGCGCCCTCTCCAGACGAAGAAAGGCAAATGCCCCAACAATTCTTGATGGAAGTCCTGGAGTGGAACGAGGTCCTCGAAGAAGTGAGGGCCGAAAAAGGGCAAGACAATCACAGCCGACTGGATGGCTTACGCACGGACCTCCAGGCCCAGCGAGCAACCAGCCTCGAGCGATTGGGCCAACGGCTGGAGGCCGTGGACCCAGGCGACCCGCAGACATTGCGCCAGGAACTCAATACTGTGCGCTACTTGGACCGTACCTTGAACGAATTAGACGAACTGGCCCTCGAGCAATCCTCGACAAGAAGCGCCTGACCCCACACACACACCATGGGCTACATCGAACTGAACGTTCTCGACAGTGCGCCGCGACGCATCGTCATTGGCATCGACCTCGGCACAACGAACTCACTGGCCGCGCTATGGGAAGACGACCGTCCGATCATCCTGCGCCAGGAGGGGACGTCTGGGATTATCCCCTCGGTCATCAACTTCCCACCGGAGGGTCCCCCCCTTGTGGGCAAGCAAGCCAGGGCCCAAGCCGTAGTGGATCCGCAGCACACTCTCTTTAGCGTCAAACGCCTCCTCGGTCGTGGGCTGGCAGACTTGAAGAACGACCTGCGAGACCTGCCCTACGCGATCACCGAAAACGAGAACGGCGTCCTCGAGATTGAGATACGGGGCCGAAAATACACGCCGCCTGAGCTGAGCGCACTCATCCTGCGCGCCACCTGCGACCAAGCCAGCGCCGCCTTCGGGAATGCCGAGATTGCGAGTGCGGTCATCACGGTTCCCGCCTACTTCGACGACGCGCAACGTCAGGCTACGCGTGACGCAGCTCGTCTTGCCGGAATTGAGGTGCTGCGAATCGTCAACGAGCCCACGGCAGCCAGCTTGGCCTACGGCCTCGATCAAAAGGGCGAAGGCACCGTCGCAATCTACGATCTGGGAGGAGGCACCTTTGACGTCTCCATACTCTCCATCGAAGAGGGCGTATTCCGAGTCCTGGCGACGAATGGGGACACCCAACTCGGTGGAGATGACTTCGATCGGGAGATCGTGGAGCTCATCCGCGAAAACCTGGCCGGAGAGGTCAGCGCGGAGGACCTGGCGGACCCCGCCTTCTTGCAAGCCGCTCGGCTGGCTGCTGAAAAGTGCAAGATCGCCCTGAGCTCCGACCCACGACATGAGATCCACCTGAGCTTGCCCGACATCGGACTCAACTGGAGGCACGGGATCACGCGTGAGGAGTTCGAGGAGCGCATCTCGCCCTTGGTGGACCGCACCCTGGACTGCTGTCGGCGTGCCATGGCCGACTCCGGAGTGCAACTCTCCGAGCTGGACGAGGTGGTGCTGGTGGGCGGCTCCACTCGAGTCCCTCTGGTTCGCGCACGAACACAAGAGTTCTTCGGCCGCCCCCCACACACCGAACTCAATCCCGATGAGGTCGTCGCCCTCGGGGCAGCCGCACAGGCCCAAGTCCTCATGGGTGGCACACGCGACATCCTCTTGATGGACGTCACGCCTCTGTCTTTGGGTTTGGAAACCGTCGGCGGTGCCGTCTCCAAACTGATGGAGCGTAACTCCACCGTGCCATGCAGTGTGACGGAGGGATTCACCACCTATGTCGATGGCCAGTCGGGTATCGACTTCAACATCGTGCAGGGTGAGCGGGAGATGGCAGCCGACTGTCGTTCTCTAGGCCGCTTCAACTTGACCGGACTCCCCCCCATGCCCGCCGGCATGGCCCGCGTGGCCGTGTGCTTCCATATCGACGCCAACGGGCTGCTGACCGTCACCGCGAAGGAGGAAACCTCGGGCATCAAGGCTGAGATTGAAGTCCGCCCGAGCCATGGCCTAAGCGAAGAGGACATGGAATCCATGCTTCAAGCAGGCTTTGACAATGCCAGCAATGACTTCGATAGACGCCAGGTCGCAGACCTCAAGGCCGAGATCGGAACCATGCTATTGGCCGTCAAGAAGAACCAGGCCGCGGCCGACGAGATGCTGGACCCTGAGAGTCTCAAGGATCTGACAGATGCCGGCGCACGCGCAAGCAAAGCTTGCGACAGCGACGATCTGGACGAGATCCGAGGTGCTCGAGACGAGTTCGAGCAGGCATCGTTGCCTCTGGCCGCCGTCCTGATGGACCACGTGGTCAAGGGCGCTATCCAGGGCAAGTCCCTGGACGACGTCTAGGGATCACGCTGGGCCAGCGACCGGGAGGTAGCCCTTAGCACAGGCCAGTTCCGCCGCCAGGAGCGCGCCACCCGCCGCTCCGCGCAGGGTGTTGTGGCTTAGACAGACGAACTTCCAACCGAGGACCGGGCACTCCTGCAGGCGTCCCACGACGCAGGCCATACCCTTGTCCAAGTCACGGTGCAGGAGAGGTTGGGGTGCGCATTGATCGGACAGGTAGTGGATCGGACGCTGCGGTGCGCTCCACAACTCCAGCGCCTGGGGCTCGGCGGAGAATTCCGTCCATGCCCTAAGAATCTCCTCACGTGAAACTGAGCGTGCAAGTTCCAGCGACACACACTCTGTGTGTCCGTCCTGAACGAAGACGCGATTGCATTGGGCGCTGACGGCCAGGTCGGCATGAACGATGTGATCATTCTCTAGGCGCCCGAGGATCTTGACCGTCTCGCGTGACATCTTCTCCTCCTCCCCATCGATGTAGGGAAGAAGATTTCCAGGCTCTTCCATTCCCTGAATGGGCCCGGCTCCTGCCCCGGACAATGCCTGCAACGTGACTGCGTGGACGCGCCGAATCCCGAAGGCCTCGTGCAAGGGCGCGAGAGCCATAGCTAAGCCCACCGTCGAACAGTTGGGCGCGGCGATAATCCCGCCCTCAAAGGGTTGGTGTTGCAGCAGCTCCAGGTGATCGGGGTTGACCTCGGGAACGAGCAGCGGCACCCGCGGGTCCATGCGGTGGCAGGCCGTGTTTGACACCACCAGTGCACCGGCCTCGGCCCATGCACGCTCCACATCCTCGGCAACAGCCGCATCGAGGGCCGAGAAGACAAGAGGAATTCCGGGGCGCGGATCAACGTCTCCCACAGGCGTCTGGGCCAGTGTGGAATCTAGGGGCACATCAAGGGCCCAAGAAACCGCCTCGCCGTAGGGCCTGCCGGCGCTAGCCTTCGACGCCCCGAGGGCCGCGATGCGGAAGCGGGGATGATCTCCGAGCAGCGAGACAAAGCGCTGCCCGACGCTCCCCGTGGCTCCTAGGACGGCAACCGGGATTGAATCAGGTGAGGGCATTGAATTCGAATCGGGATCGCCATGGCGCCTTGAACACGTTTCAACCCAGCAGGGACTTGCCGTCCATACCCGCGGATGGGTCCATGCCCAGCAGCCCGAGCAGAGTCGGTGCCACGTCGGCAAGAACCCCGCGTGCGCGGATCTGCGCCCCGACCAGGGCGTCTCCGCAGAACACAACAGGGACCGGATTAAGAGTGTGCGCGGTGTGGGGCTGATCCGTGGTGGGATCCCATAACTGTTCTGAGTTTCCGTGGTCGGCCGTAATGACAGTGGTACCCCCGCATTTCTGCACCGCCTCCACGATGGTCTTCAGACAGGCGTCGACCTTGGCCACCGCGGCTGAGGCGGCAGCGAAGTCGCCGGTGTGCCCAACCATGTCAGCATTTGCGAAGTTGATCACGTAGACGTGGGTCTCGTCCTCGGCCAGGGACTTGCAGATGGCGTCGGTCACCCCCTGGGCGCTCATCTCGGGCTGCAGGTCGTAGGTCGCCACCCTTGGGCTAGGGATGAGAATGCGCTCCTCCCCTGGATAGGGCGCCTCTTCTCCCCCGGAAAAGAAGAAGGTCACGTGGGCGTATTTTTCAGTCTCGGCAATGCGCTTCTGGCGCAGGCCTGCCTGACTCACGAGCTCGGGGAAGATCCCCTCAATGGATACCGGGGGGAAGCCCACCGCAAAGGGGAAGTCCTCACGGTAGCGGGTCATGGTCACGATCTCGGGCTGCACCCTTAGCTTGCGCTCGAAGCCATCGAAAGACTCCGCGTGCAAGGCGTCGCAGATTTCACGTACTCGATCGGAGCGGTAGTTGAAAATGATCAGCCCACTTCCGTCCTCAATGCGGCCCTCGTCGGGTGGACCAATGACGACGGGCTCTACGAACTCGTCACCCACGTTCGCTTCATGGGATTTGGAAATGGCTTCTGCAGCACTATGGGCACGCACCCCCACACCTTGCACAAGAAGGTTGTAGGCGCGCTCCACACGCTCCCAACGCTTGTCGCGATCCATGCACCAATAGCGACCCACGACCGACGCGATGCGGCCCACTCCGGCAGCGGCCAAATCCGCCTCAACCTGCGCCAGGTGTTCCCCTCCCGAACGGGGCGGCGTGTCGCGACCATCAGTGACTGCATGTACGAACACAGCATCGGCGGGCATCCCACGAGCTGCGGCGAGAAGTAGGAGGTGACGTAAGTGTAAGTCGCTGGCATGCACCCCCGCATCTGAGACGAGGCCTAGCAGGTGCAGTGGTTTGCCCTCACGCACGAGCCGGTCGATGAGCTGAACGAACGCTCCGCACTGGGCGAAGGAGCCGTCATTGATAGCTGCGTTGATGCGCGTGATGTCTTGATTCACCACGCGTCCTGCCCCCAGGTTGAGGTGGCCAACCTCACTATTGCCCATCACGCCCGTAGGGAGTCCCACCTCTCGGCCACAAGTGGAGAGGAGCGAATGCGGGTAGCGTCCAAGAAGCTCGTGAAAATAAGGCGCGTTGGCCGCGATGGCATTGGACTCCGTCTCGACCCGGTGGCCCCACCCATCGAGGATCACCAGGAGCAGGGGCTGCGTCATGAGCGCACCCCCATCAGGCATGTCTCGCAAGAGGGGTCCTCTTGACCCATACTGCCAAGGCCGCTCGCCGCGGAGGGATAGATCTCAATAACAATGGTGAACCACATGGAATGCAAGCAACGCCCCATCCAGACCGCGCCTAGGTCGGAAGTCTACACCCCCGGCCCTAGCCCGATCGACCCCACAACCTGGAGAGCGCCCACGAAGAGCACTCGTGCGGCCCTATTGACCCTAGCGCTGGCACTAACCTCCTGCCAAAACATGTTCACCCTGGCTGACGACAAGACCCTGGGGGCCGAGGCCTACGTTTCGTTGCTGTCAGAGGAGACGCTGGCGCCACCGGGGCCCACTACGGCCATGGTCGAGGAAGTCACCCTGAGGCTGGTCACAGCCGCAAAGAGTGTGGATCCCCAAGTGGCCAATGCGTTCGATTGGGAGGTGAAGGTCATCCAGAACGACGAGGTGGTGAACGCCTTTTGCCTGCCTGGGGGCAAGATGGCCGTGTATACGGGAATTCTGCCCGTGGCCGGCGGCGATACGGGGCTTGCCGTGGTGATGGGCCATGAGATCGCACATGCCATTGAACGTCACGGGACCGAGGCCATGACGCGGCAGTACGGGGCAGCACTGTTGATCCAGATCCTCCTGGAAGGCACAGCGCAGGAGTGGGCGGAACTTGGCAGCAGCTTGCTGCAACTGAGCTACGGTCGCGACGCCGAACTGGAAGCAGACCGTAGAGGCCTGCGCTATATGGCACGGGCTGGGTACGACCCCCGGGCCGCTGTGGAATTCTGGACACGCATGGCAGAACTCGGTGGTGAGGCCCCCCCTGAAATCCTCTCCACGCACCCCTCTAACGCTCACCGCATCAACCAGATCAAGTCCCTGCTGCCAGAGTTCATCCCAATATACGAGGCGAATCGGGTAGATACCCCCTAGCGACACCTTGGGTAGATATAGCACGTAAACTGTTTATTGAAAACGACTTAGAGGATTACAGGAGCACGGGCGGGGGATACTTTTCGGCGATGGTTCTGGAATCCGAGCCCCACTCGCAGAAGATGCTCTCCGACGACAGGCCCCCTCATCCAGCCGCTCGCGGCCACCTGTAGCCCACCCCCCCCTTGAAGGTCGCATTCACCACCCCGGAGATTCTCTCCTTGGTCCGCCGGACCAACCTCGCGGAGATTTCCGAATTCCTACCGAAGACTCTGCACGCCCTGGGAACGGACGTGCGTGTTTTCATGCCCCTGCATGGGGACCTGGCCGCTGAGAACATCTTGGACCTCGCGTTCGCGGGCGATGTGGTCATCCCCGAGGACAAGGGGGAGCTAACACTCAAGGTCTACACAGCCACGCTGAAGGGCACGGGCCTGCCCCTGGTCATGTTCGACCACGCCGAGCTGTTCCGCAACCGACATCCCTACGGTGACGACAATGGCCCCTACGCGGACAACTGGCGCCGCTATGCCGCCTTCGCCCGGGGCGTTCTGGCGTCCTTTGAACTGCTGCGCTTCTCCCCCAGTGTTATCCACTGCATGGACTGGACCTCGGGACTGATCCCCCTGTTCCAGGAGCTGGAATACCGATCAAAGGATCCTAAGCACCCGGCGGCCAAGGCCGGCACCTACTTCGCGCTGCACAACCTGGCTATGCAGGGGACTTTCGAGCGCGAGATTCTACCCAAGATAGGTGTCCCCAGTGAGTACTTCCGCTCCGTGGAAGGTCTTGAGCTCGGAGGGCGCGTCAACTTCCTCAAGGCGGGCATCGAGTTCGCCACGATCGTCGGTTCTCACTCCCCCAACCAAGCCCTGCGCCTGCAGGATGAAAAGCGGGGGGATGGGCTCGACGAGTCCTTCGAACGACGCAAGAAGGAACTGGTAGGCGTATTGACCGGTATCGACTACCGCGCCTGGGACCCGGGAACAGACACGCTCTTGTCGGAGCCCTACTCCCTGACAGACGCAGACCCCTTGAAGGGTAAGCGCAAGTGCAAAGCGACCCTGCAGGAGAACCTACGCCTGGCCGTGGAGCCGCGTACACCTGTCGTCTCCATCATCGGTCGCTTCGACTCGGACAGCGGATTCGATCTCCTAGTCGAGGCCCTCACCCCCATCTTGGAGCGTGGCGCACAGCTGGTCATGATGGGACCTGGACAGCCCGAGGTGCTCGAGCGCCTGCGCACAGTGGAGCAAACCTTCTCCAATTGCTGCAGGGTTCTGGAGGGCTACAACGTCAATACCGCCCATACCCTGATGGGAGGCTCCGACATTCTGCTCCTACCGGGCCACTTCCATCCGTCCAATTCCCTATGTGCCATCGCCATGCGCTACGGCACCGTGCCCATTGCATACGGCAGTAGCGGCCTCGAAGACACGATCACGGACATCCAGAAGGATTCGGAGCGGGGCACCGGCGTGTTCTTCGATCATTACGGAACAACCAGCCTGCTCAAAGCTCTTGATGCGGCCCGCACTCTGTTCAAGAAGCCCAAGGACTGGAAGATGTTCGTCGGGCGTTGCATGGAACAGGACTTCTCTTGGCGAGAGAGTGCACGCAACCACCTCCTCGCCTACCGGCGGGTGACGCGCAGAGCACGCCCCAGCAAATGAGCGCGGCACCCAGAACCGTTGTCGGACTGGATCTGGGTGGCACGCAAGTCAAAGGAGGCTTCGTCTTAGAAGGGGAAGATGGCAAGCCCGACCTGGACCAGACTCTGTCAAGGGTGGTCGCCATCGACACGAACCTGGATGCGGGGGCGGACGATCTGCTGGACCGCCTCGCCGGCTTTGCCCGAGAGCTCGGCTCGGATGGCCCCCTGGGCCTTGGCGTTCCCGGTGTGTTCGAGGAGCCTGGAGGCCGCCTACTACGCAGTGCCAATCTGAAGGCCTTGGAGGGATTGGATCTTGGAGCGGAGCTTGCCCGCCGACTCGACCTACCACGCGAGCACGTGTGCGTGGACAACGACGCCAACGTCGCCACTTACGGTGAGCAATGGCTGGGGGCCGGGGCCGGTATCCAAGATCTGATCATGCTCACCCTCGGCACGGGTATTGGAAGCGGACTCGTCATCAACGGGCACCTATACAAAGGCCCCACCGGCAAGGCCGCTGAGGTGGGCCACATGGTGGTGCGCAGCCTCCCGGTCAACGGCACAGAAGATCCCTACCTACGCTGTGGCTGCGGCGCCTATGGCTGCCTAGAGCGGCTCGCCTCCGCATCCGCGGCCATCCACAGGGCGCAAGCCGCTGGCCTGGAGACGGACTTGGGCAAGCTATGCGGACTGGCCCGGGCCCAATCCGGTCCGGAACGGGAGCTCCTGTTCGAGATCGGATTCGACCTGGGTGCGGGCCTCTTGGCCACGACAGCCGCACTAGATGTGACCTGCTACGTCATTGGCGGGGGATTCGGCCGCAGCCTGGACCTCTTGGAACCGGGCATACGAGCAGCCCTCGCCGAGCGCGACTACGGCCATGCCCCACCCCGGCTGTTGCCCGCCACCCTAGGAGCGTCCGCAGGCTGGATCGGAGCGGCCCGCATGGCTCTGGATAGCCTGGGCTGAATCAAGGGGGCAAGTGGCTCGCGCCTCGTGGCAGGCTAGAATCGCATGCCATGCAAGAGCAGATCGTCACACAGCTGCGGGCCATCGTCGGCCCTGAAGGAATCCTGACGGACTCCACAGCGCTCTTGGCTTACGAGTCCGATGGGCTGACCCTCAAGCGCCAACGGCCGGAGCTGGTGTTGTTACCGCGGGACACGAACGAGACGGCGCAGTGCATGCGAGTCCTGCACGAGCACGGCATCCCTCTCGTACCACGCGGAGCGGGCACCGGCCTGTCGGGCGGTGCCACACCTGTACCCAACGGAGTGCTTGTCGGTACCGCACGCATGCGCGATGTATTGGAGTTGAACGCGGAGGATCGGTTCGCACGAGTGCAAGCGGGCGTGGTCAACGTGGACCTCACCCGTTGCTGCGATGGCGACGGTCTCTTCTACGCTCCCGACCCCTCCAGCCAAATGGCCTGCACGATTGGCGGCAACGTCGCAGAGAACTCGGGTGGCCCGCACTGCTTCAAGTACGGCAGCACGACGCGCCATATCCTGGGACTCGTGATAGTGACAGCTACGGGCGAGGTGCTGCACTTGGACGAGGCCGATGTCGATCCTGCGGGATTCGATCTGGTAGGGCTCTTCGTGGGCTCCGAAGGCATGTTCGGGATAGCCACAGAGATCACCGTGCAACTCACCCCGATCCCGCCCGTAACCGAGACCCTTCTGGCTATCTTCAAGGCCCTTGATCCCTGCTGTGATGCGGTCAGCGATCTCATTGCTGCGCGCCTCGAGCCATCGGCCATCGAAATCCTCGACAAGCTCGCTATCCAGGCGGTGGAAGCCAGCGTCTTTGCTGCGGGTTACCCACAGGAGGCCGAGGCGGTACTCCTGCTTGAGGTAGAAGGTCGTGAATCTGCCGTGGAGGACACGGTCGAGCGCATGCTCCCCATCCTCGAAGCGCACGGGCTCCTTGAAGTGCGCCGCGCCAGAGATGCGGGAGAGCGCCGCAAGCTCTGGGCCGGTCGCAAAGGCGCGTTCGGCGCCATGGGCCGCATCGCACCGGACCTCTACGTGGCCGACGTAGTCGTGCCCCGCACGCGCCTACGAGAGATCGTGCGCTACGCCACGGATGTGTGCTCCGAGCGCAATCTGAAGATCTCTAACGTCTTTCATGCGGGGGACGGGAATATCCACCCCAACATCTCCTACGACCGACGCGACGAAGAGGAGGTGGCACGGGTCCTTGAAGCCGGGGATCTAATCATGGAAACCTGCATCAAATACGGGGGCTCCCTCTCCGGCGAGCACGGTGTCGGGCTTGAGAAGCAGGCCATGATGAGTCGCCTCTTCACGCCGGACGACCTCTCGGTCATGGAACGTGTCCGACGCTGCTTGGATCCGGATGGACGTCTCAACCCGGGTAAGATGTTTCCGGTCCGCTCCTGCAAGGAAGTACGCCCCCAACTGGCAGGATCACCCGGGGAGAGCACCTGATGTCGGCCCTACTCGAAGCACTCGCCAAGGACGGTGTCGAAGGAGAACTGGTGGGCAATAAGCCCATGGCACTGCCCACGAGCGAGGCACAGGTGCAAGCCGTCCTGAAGCGAGCGCACGCCGATGGCCTACGAGTGGTGCCCATGGGTCTGGGAAGCAAACTGGAGTGGTGCCGCCCCGAGTACATCACCAGCGCCGACCTGCTTGTGAGCACCCGACGCATGGACAAGATCATCGACTACGTACCCGGAGACGGAACTCTGACGGCTCAGGCAGGCTGCACCATGACGCAGCTCGAAGAGCATGTCCTCACCGGCGGCCACCGCCTGACACCAGCTGTGGCCCTACCGGGCCGTTCAACCCTGGGCGGGGTCCTGGCCGCGGGCCTGTCTGGTCCCGACCGACAAAAGCGCGGACCTGTTCGCCATCACGTGCTTGGTACGCGCGTGGTTTTGCCCGACGGAACGCTCGCCCGTAGCGGCGGTCGACTGGTCAAGAACGTGACGGGGTATGACCTGCACCGACTGCACACAGGCTCGCGAGGCACGCTCTGCATTCTCTTGGAAGCCAGCCTGCGCCTCTTTCCGCGCGCCGATGATCACACGCACCTGATACGAGAAGAAGCAGAGTTGGATGGTCTGCTCGCCCGCTGCGTCGAGCTGCGGACACTTGAATGCGAACCTCTCGCCTGGACTCTGGAGAATCACGGCGGACCGTGGCGCCTGCACGTGGCACTGGAAGGGCGCGGCCGTGCCCACGAGGAAGATGTTCGCGATGTGGAGAGGGTACTGGCCCCCCAGGAGATCCTGCGCGGCCCCCAGGCCGACGAGGCATTCGATGCCCTACGAGGCTTGGATGCCAGCGGGGGATGGGGAGAGGCACGGGCCCTCACCCGCACATCTCGGCTGAGCGCCATTCTACGCATGCTGGAGAAAGAAGACGGCCTGCACGTGGTCGCCCAGATGGGCATCGGCGAAGTGCGCCTGCAATCGCCGGGACTCAACGAGGCGTCAACCGAAAGGCAGATTGAACAGTTGGAGGAGTGGCGGCAGAGACTCACTCCCCTTGGTGCACGGCTAGAGCCCCGCATGGTTCGAGCCCAGACCCAGGAGGACCTGGCACCCGCTCTGGCGGCGCAGCCAGCCCTCGATTGGATGTTCCGGTTGCAGGACGAGTTCGATCCGAAAGCACAGTTCCGCTCGCCCTCCTTTCCAGGGAGGCGCGCATGAGCACCTTCTCGAAAGAAGCCGGGGCCGCCCTGATCGAGCACGCCCTGAGCTTGGACTGCATTCACTGCGGTCTGTGCCTGCACACCTGCCCCACCTACCAACTCACGGGCAACGAGAGTGCCAGCCCCCGCGGGCGGATTCACCTGATGCGTGCTGAAGCCGAGGGGCGCATCGAACCCGATCACGGTTTTGAAGAGGCGATGGACTCTTGCCTGCTGTGCTTGCGCTGCGAGAGCGTCTGCCCCGCAGGCGTGAGCTTCGAGTCCATGATGGAAGACTGCCGAGATGGACTGGACTCGGTGCGGCCCAAGGGCTGGCTCGTGCGTGTTGTGAGGCGTATCGGATTTGGGCACATCCTGCCCAGCCGCAGAGGCATCCGGCTTGCCCTAGGCGCTCTGAAGTTGGCTCAGGTCCTGGGCCTAACCCGCGTGGCGTCAACCTTGCTGGGGGCGCGCGGGCGGGCTCTGGGCTCCCTCCCCCCGGTCCCTCCCCGAGCCGAGCGGCAGCCCCTGAACTTGGCGGCACCCACGCCGGGATCCGAATCCTCACAAGCCTGGCTCATGGAAGGCTGCGTCATGCCCGAGCTCTTCGGCCGTGTAAACAGGGCGAGCGCAACGGTACTCGCCGCCGCAGGAGTGCACTGCCGCACCCATGCCGAGCACACCTGCTGCGGCGCACTCCACGCTCACAATGGCGACCTGACAGGTGCGCGCGAGCTGGCCCGCTCAACGATCATCGCCTTTGAATCCTCCGCGCGCATTCCGGTCGTCATCAACAGCGCGGGCTGTGGCTCGCACATGAAGGAATACCCGCGCCTATTCTCCGACGACCCTGAGTGGCTAGAGCGTGCACGGGCTTTCTCATCGAGGGTCGTGGATTTCACGGAATTCCTGGCCGCGCCAGAACGGCTCAATCCGTTGAAGTCCCGACTGGGGCCTAGTCAATCCGGAACACTAGCCTTCGATGATCCCTGCCACCTGTGTCACGGCCAAGGTGTACGTTCCGCTCCCCGCACCTTGCTCGCTTCTATTCCCGGGGCCGAGGTGGTCGAACTCGAGGATCCCGAAGCCTGCTGCGGCTCGGCGGGAATCCACTCCATGCTTCGACCGGAGGACTCGTCTGCGCTGTTGGCCGAGAAGCTAGAGGATCTTGAGCGCAGTGGCGCACAGACGCTAGTGACGGCCAATCCAGGGTGCCACATGCAGTGGGCCGGCGGCCTAACTCAGGCAAATTCACCCAAGCAGGTGCAGCACATTGCCGAGGTCCTCGCTCAGGCCCTGAAACCGAACGCGTCCTAGGAGTCCAACTGCTCGCGCACGCGCAGCAGCAGGTCCTTCGTCAGCTGAATGCCCTCAGCCTCGGTGTGCTTCGAGCCCTCGTATTCCACCCCCACGTGCCCGCGGTAGCCCGCCTCCTTGACCGTGGTCATGAGCCGGAGGTAGTCGCTCTGAGTCTCGTTCCCTTCTGCGTCGAATGTGTGGGACTTCGCGCTGACGGCCTTGGCGAAGGGCATCAGCTCCGCCACGCCCTTGTAGCGGTCGTACCACTTGCCGCCCCCAAGATTGAAGTTGCCGAAATCCGGGAGGGTACCCACCCGAGGGTGATCCGCCTTGACCATGACCCCGGCCAGCCATTCACCATTGGACGAGAGCCCACCGTGGTTCTCCACGATCACGTTGATGTCGTAGGGATCGGCGACTTCCGCCAAGGTGCGTAGGGATTCGGCGGCGCGGCCCATGCCGTCCTCCCAATCCGATGCACCCGCAGCATTGACACGGATGGAATGGCAGCCCAAGTAGGCGGCGGCCGCTACCCATTTGAAGTGATTGCGAATGGCCTTGGATCTGGCACCGTCATCCTTAGCCGCTAACGGCCCCTCGCCGTCCACCATAATCAAAAGGGAACGCACCCCTTGGTCCGCAGCCCGGGTACGCATCTCTCGCAGGTATTTGAAGTCCGTTGCGTACTGCTTGAAGAACGAGTTGACGTACTCCACGGCGTGGATGCCAAAGGTCTCCTTCGTGTAGCGCGCAAAATCCAGATTGTCCAGATCGCCCCCTCTCAGGCTGCGGTGCAAAGACCACTGAGCCAGAGAAACATCAAACCAGGGCTTGCTCTCCTGGGCGATAACGCTCGCCAGGGCCGGATCAAGGACCACAGCACCGGTGGCCAAGGCACCCAAACCACTCTGCAGAAAGGAACGGCGTGTATGCATGGCATTCAATCGAGAAGGGAGGAAGGGATGTCGAACGCGCGCCCCATGAGGGGTCGGTTCACGATGCGGCGCACCTTGGCCGACGCTGCGGGCCCAATGTCCGCCGCCGTTTCAAGCGCGGCAACGGCAACAGCCGTTCCAAGGGAAGCCTCGTGCAGGCCCAGTTCACCGGCAGCCACTAGGGCGCCTTCCAAGACACCCTGCGCCACGGCACCAAAATCCGCGCCCTGGCCGTCCGCATCCATCATCATGCGCTTGAGCCCGGCGCACAGGAGTTCGGCCGGATCAAGTTGGCGACCAACTGCCGCATGGGCCACACCGATGGCTCCCCCGCGGGCTAGGTGCCAGAGGGAAAAGGCACCCTTCTTGTTGGCCAACACCAGTCCGGCGCAAGCCTCACCGGTCTGCTCAATCTGATCCGCGTCGCCCCCCAAGGCGCCGAAGAGTTGTCCGTACAGGGCCTCTGCCGCGGCGCTCGTGGCGTCGGATTGTCCCGCGGCACCGCTCTGGACGGCGGTACAGACGGAATCGCAAAGAGTTGAGGGGGCGTCGCTCATGGAGTGGCTTGGATAAGGATGGACCGTGGGCGAAGAGGGTACGAGTTCAGGCGCGATTGCACCACTTCCCATTCCACTCTCGAGGAGACGGCGAGCACAGGTCAGCTGGCGCGCTGACCTCTAACCCGCTGGACGGCCCCGGCGCTTACTTGATGA
>JAPKBO010000259.1 GCA_028823395.1 Planctomycetota bacterium
TGGCCCTGGCGTGCACTGGGTCCGCTCAGGTTCCTACCCCCCATAGTTCTGGATCCCCCTTATCGCGTGCTCGCCGCAGTGCGCAATCATCTGACACCGACGCGGAGCGGGCAATGCGATCGTGAGCCAAGTGAAGAGGCGCGTTTCTTGCCCTGAGTTCAACCGTCTTCGCATGGGCATCAGAATCTGGCCCGGCTAGCAGTCGCACCTCCCTATCCTCCTTACGACCCAGCCATGTCAACGAACAAAGCCAGAACGCCAGCGGGGTGGATCGCCCTCGCCCTAATCCTGATTCCAGGCTGCGGGACCCCGGAGCCACAAGGGCAGCCGGAGCGTCCGCCGAACGTCTTGATGATCATGATCGACGACCTGGGATGGACGGACCTGCACGTTCAGGGCAACGACCGGTTGGAGACGCCGGTCATCGATCAACTGGCCGCGGAGGGAATGCGCTTCACGGACAATTATGCGGCCTCCCCGGTGTGCTCACCCACGCGCGCGGCAGTCATCACAGGTCAATCTCCGGCACGGCTGGCGATCACAAACCACATAACCGGAAATCAGGACCAGTTTCAGCCCCAAGGAGCCTCGCTGCGCGCGGCGGAGATGTTCAACCATCTCGGGCTGGAGCACGTCACGCTTGCTGAGCGCCTCAAGGGCGCAGGTTATGCCACGGCGTTTCTTGGCAAGTGGCACCTGTCGGGTACGAACGACGAAATCTCAACCCTGGAGCCGGGCCGACGACCGGAGTTCCAGGGGTTCGACGTGAATATCGGTGGTGTCAGTTTCGGCGGGCCACCCAGTTACTTCGATCCCTATCGAAACCCGGCCATCGAAGACAGGCAGGCGGGCGAGTACCTGACCTATCGCCTCGCCGACGAAGCGATCGGATTCATCGACGAGCATCAGGATGAGCCGTTCTTCGTCGCACTGTGGCCCTACACGGTTCACTGGCCCATGGATGCGCCCCAGGAACTGGTCGACAAATACGCCCATCGGCCGGGTTTCGGGGACCACGGAAACGGAATCGAAGCGAGCACCCGATACGCTGCCATGATCGAAGCCATGGACACGGCGATCGGGCGCGTTCTGGCGAAACTGGATGAACTGGATCTGGCTGAGGAGACGCTCGTGATCTTCACATCGGACAACGGCGCCTATGGCGGCGTCACGGATCTCAGTCCACTGCGCAGCGCAAAGGGGCATCTGCATGAAGGCGGCATCCGGGTCCCGCTTGTCATTCGATGGCCCGGGCAGATCGAGGCCGGTACCCTGTGCCCTGACCCCGTG
Organism: Planctomycetota bacterium; assembly: GCA_028823395.1. Lineage (GTDB taxonomy): Bacteria > Planctomycetota > UBA1135 > UBA1135. The sequence goes on from JAPKBO010000259.1 coordinate 1,291, forward strand.
ATCAGCATGGATTTCTTCCCGACCATTCTGGAAGTCGCGGGACTTGACCTGGCGCCGAGCTTTCCACTGGACGGCGAGAGCCTGCTCCCCCTTCTTCGTCAAACCGGCCCGCTCGAGAGGGAGGCCATCTATTTCCACTACCCGAACTACGCTTTTCACAAAGGGAACAGGCTTGGCGGAGCCATGCGAGAGGGCCATTACAAGCTGATCCACTTCTATGACGATGATTCGGTCGAACTCTACGACGTGGTGAACGACCTAGGTGAAGCACGCGATCTGTCGGAGGAACTGCCCCAAAAAGCGGCGCGGATGAAGGCTGACCTGGCTTCATGGCTCGGATCTTCCGGGGCCCGGATGCCCCGACCCTTGGCAACGGCGCCCGGATCCAGGGACTGAGGCGCAAGGGTCCTGGCTCACGCCCCTGGTCACGGGCCCTTCGATTCTCCTATCCTCTTGCCCCATGGGACAAGATGCCAGACGGATGGGGCTGTACAGGAGCCAGGTCCTGCCTCGCTGCATGGCCCGGGCCATGGGGACTGAAGAACTCGCGAAACATCGCGAGCGCGCCTTCGGAGCGGTATCAGGTCGAGTGCTGGAACTGGGATTTGGCGCCGGCTTGAATCTGCCCTACTACCCCGCGGAGGTCTCCGCTGTCCTCGCGGTCGAACCGGCTCTGATCAATAGGAAGCTCGCGCGCAAACGCATCGACGCAAGCCCGATCCCGGTTGAATGGGTGGGCCTAGAAGGAGAGAGCCTCCCGGTTGAGAGCGGATCAGTTGATACGGTCACGTCGTCGTGGACCCTTTGTTCTATCGGGAACCTCGCCGCCGCTCTCTCGGAGGTTCGACGCGTTCTGAGGCCAGGCGGCTGTCTTCATTTTGTTGAGCACGGAATGGCCCCGGATCCCGGGATTCGTCGGTGGCAGGCGCGACTCAACCCTCTTCAACGCTTCTGCTTCGGTGGCTGCTCCCTGGATGTACCTATCGACCTTTGCCTGGAAAAAGCAGGGTTCGAGATCACAGAACTCGAGGTCGGATACATGCCTGGACTGAAAGTCCAATCGTTCCTGTACGAGGGCGTTGCCCGCCCACGGCCTGTGATCTAGACACCTGGGCCTGTCGTGCTCTGGCTACTCCCGGTGATCTGCGACAATCATTAGAGGTTGCCTCAGCGCTGTAATAGCTCGTAATCCGCCCCGTGGGCCTCGGCCATGTCCTCGAACAGATCTGGGTGAACACACGCGGCCATGATCTCAAGAGATTCCACCAGGCGTGGACCAGGACGATTGAAGAAGGCATTGCCATCGGCCAGGAACACGCGGTTCTCCTTCCACGCCGTCCACCCCACCCGATCAAGCAGCGCACACAACGAGGCCCCTTCGGCACGAGTGCGAGCAAGATCAAAGCCACACGGCTTGATCAAAACCACGTCGGGAGCCAGCTGCCGCAAGGCACTCTCATCCAATGTAGGTGCGTGATCACCAGGTGCTGTCACCAACGGATCACCACCACTCAACTGCACCAATTCGGGCATCCACATTCCACCAATCATCACCGGGTCCAGCCATTCGATGGTCAAGACGGACGGGCGCGAACTCGCCATTTCAGCCCGAGAGGCAATCCGGCCAATCCGGGCCTCGAGATCCGCCACCACTTGCAACGCCTTATTTTCCAGGTCCATTGCAGACCCGACGCGCAGAATGTCGTCCCACACTTCCCGTAGCCGGGTTGGGGAAAGGCTGACAACCTGAGCATTGGAAGCGACCTCGCTCAAGGCTTGCTCCACATCCGCCAATGACACGGCGCATACGTCGCATAGATTCTGGGTAACAATGACAGAGGGGTCGGCCTCCCGTAGAGCATCCACATCGACCTCGTATACGGCGAGCACGTCGCGGAGGATCGCCCGCACATCACGATCGATATCTCCACTTGATCCACGTAAATCCACGCGTGAGCGTGTCAGCGCAGGCACACTTGAAACGTCCGAAGGGAAGTCACACTCGTGCGAGCGGCCCGCAAGTTGATCGCGTAGACCAAGTGCACAGACTATCTCGGTGGCCGAAGGCAGCAGGCTTGCAATGCGGGGTGTCACTGGATCAGGAGGGCTTGGGCCGTTGCCGATTGAGGTGGTGTTCATTTAGCTGGCGCATAAAGGGACCCTGCGCGGGCAGCGAGTATGAAATCGCTCTCCGTCAGTCCGTCAATCTTGTGGGTCCAAACAAGAATCTTGGCCTTTCCCCAGGCGAGGTGAATGTCCGGGTGATGGCCCTGCTCATCTGCCATTTCCCCCACACGCACGGTGAACTCCATAGCCGACCGGAAGTCCTTGAACTCAAACTCCCGCTGCAGGTGATGGCCGTTGACAACCTCCCATTCTTGGCCCAATTGGCCGTGCAAGGACGCTTGCTCAGCGCGAGTCAGGGGGGGAACGCCCCCACGACACGGCACGCACTCACGTTGGGACAACTCTTCCATGAAGGGCAACCTAAGCATGGAGCAACGACCGAACCAGAACTCTTTCACGGCACCCAAGCGGCAAGCCATCGCGCCGAGCAGGGCCTAACAATGAAAGGACAC
>JAPKBO010000059.1 GCA_028823395.1 Planctomycetota bacterium
GAGCGGCCCGAGGTCATGAACTGCCTGTCCTTCCCGACCCTGCGCCGCTTTCGCACCTTGCTGGAGGAGTTGGCCTCGGATCTCAGTGTGCGCTGTGTGCTTATCACCGGCCGCGGGGAGAAGGCCTTTTGCGCTGGTGCGGACCTGAAGGAGAGGCGCACCATGCCCACCGAACGGGTGCCCGAGTTCGTGCGTAACATTCGGTTGCTGATGGACGACGTGGAGGCGCTGCCTCAGCCAACGATCGCCGTCGTGGGGGGCTTCGCATTTGGAGGAGGGACCGAGCTTCTGCTCGCCTGCGATCTGCGCGTGGCTGCACCCCATGCCCAGATCGGGCTGACCGAGACGAGTCTGGCCATCATCCCTGGTGCGGGTGGAACGCAACGCCTACCCCGACTGGTTGGCAAGAGCCGCGCCAAGGACCTGATCCTTACCGGTCGGCGCATCACGGCAGCCGAGGCGGAATCCATGGGGCTCGTCAACCGCCTCGCTCCCGAGGGCGAGTTGGAGGCCACGGCGTTAGAGCTCGCTGGGGCGATCGCAGCCAACGGCCCCGTCGCCGTGCGCGCCGCCAAGGCCGCGATCGACAAGGGCTGTGAATTGCCGCTGGAAGAGGGCCTTGCATTCGAGGCCGACTGCTACGAGAGGGTGATCCCCACCGAGGATCGCCTCGAAGCCCTGGCCGCGTTCGCTGAGAAACGCAAGCCGCGCTTCCAAGGACGCTGAGCATCCTGCGGAAAGCGGTCCTGTCCCGAAGGGAGACTCGCCCCCCGTACTGCCCAAGGGGGGCGTACACTGACATGGTGGGGGCGTTGCCTCCACGCTGTCCAATGTTCCACTACCGAGGCTACCTCCCCCGCAGTCGTTCGATCATGGCCGCGCTTCTGCTAGCACTGCTCGGGGCGAGCAATGGTGCAGCCCAATCCCTCAGTGTGGTGGAGGAGTTGCGCATTTCCGAGGGGCTCGCGGGATTCGCAGGCCCCCTGGCCGATGGAGATGGATTCGGGGCGAGTCTAGCCTGGCTTGGAGATCTGAACGGGGACGGAGTGGATGACTGGGCCGTCGGGGCGCCTCTGTCCGATGGCAACGGTAAGGACCGCGGGGCAATTTGGATTCTGTTCATGCGAGCCGATGGCACCGTGGCTTCCTCGCGTTCGATCGGCGACGGACTTGGTGGCCTGAGCCTTACCTTGGCCGACGGAGATCGTTTCGGCCATGCTCTGGCTAGCCTACCGGACATCGATGGGGACGGGCGACGAGAGCTATGTGCCAGCGTGGTGGGTAGCTCCTTTGGAGGAACGGCATGGCCCGGCGGATCTGCAAATTCTCTGGGTGCTTCTTTGCCAGCCCTCTTCGAACCCTCGGGGTGCGCTTGGCATGCGGGGCTACAACGGCTCGTCGTGGTGAGTGATGACGGTCGCGTGGCCTTGCTGCAGATGGACGGTACCGTGCAGCAGACGTTCCTCGTGGGCGGAGATCTCGAAGCCGTGGCGATTCCCGATGGGAACTTGCCGCGGGCCTACTTGGGTGTGGAGCACCCTGACACCGTGATCGAGTTGGATCTGACTACGGGCTTGCCTACCGGAGAGAGTTGGGATCTGACCCCGTGGATGCAGAGTGCTAACTCGCGCGGTCTCGAGAGCCTGACCGTGGTCAAAGGGCTTGTGTACGCGGGCCTGCAAGAGTCGGGAGAGATCTTCGTCTTCGATCTCAAGCCCGGCTCGCTGGTGCAGTTCATGGGCCTCATCCCTCCCCCCGGTGGAAGAGATGAACTGTCAGGCATGCACTACGAAGCGAGCACGGACATCCTGTACGCCATCTACGATCCCGACGATCTGGTACTCGAGTTGACGCCCGCCGGCTCGGCTTTGCGGGCGTACTTCCTTCCAGGTTCCTCCCAGGAGGGCGTGACTCTTGTGCCGGGGTGCCCGGGGCCCATGGCGACCTTCGTGGTGGCCGAGGACGACGGGGATCTCAATACCTATTCAACTTATCCTGCACCCTGTGACGGTTCGCGTTTGCTGTGGGGCAGAGGCGGCGTCGACGTTCTATTCTTAGCTTCGGATGGATCGGTAACCTCGGAGAACTGGATTGCTTCGGGCAGTGGAGGGTTCGGGGTCAGCCTCGACGCCGGCGACTTCTTCGGCTCGGCCCTGGCCAGCCTGGGGGACCGCAATGGGGATGGGCTGCAAGAACTGGCTGTGGGGGCAGCCCATGACGATGACTCCTCCGGCTCTTCGTTCGCTCAGAGGGGAGCCGTGTACCTGCTTTCCCTGACGGGCTCGGGACAGGTGAGCTCGTGGTCCAAGATCAGCGCGGGAAGTGGCGGCTTTGGAGGAATCCTTAAGGACGGCGACGGGTTTGGCGCCAGCCTGACCGGGGTGGGGGATGTTGATGGGGACGGCTTCTCGGACTTGGTGGTGGGCACGCCCTACTCCGACGTGGGTGGCGGCCAGACCGGATCCATTTGGACCTGCTTTCTGGATGCCACTGGTGCGGTGCTGGGCCAGGTCGAATCTCGTGGTGTGGATCTGGGGGCTCAGGCGGGCGAGGCCATGGGTGCTGCCCTTGCCCCGGCCGCTGGGGACTGGACGGGAGGGGCGCCAGGTGTGCTCGTTGGGTCACCGACCGGAGGGGACTCCGCCGCGGGTGCCATTAGGGTTCTGTCCTTGGGCAGCGGTGGGAGCGTGAGCGAATCTCATCTTATCGACGGCGCAAACGGTGGCCTTGTGGGTCCGTTGGCTGCTGGGGATGGACTGGGATTTGGGCTCGCGGCCGCGGGAGACACTGACGGTGATGGTCTAAGCGAGCTCTTGGCCGGTGCTCCCGGCGATGACGGCGCGGGCACGGACCGTGGTGCGGCCTGGGCTCTCGAATTGAAGCGGAGTTCGCTGGGCGTGGGCTTTTGTTACGCCGATTCAGTTTGTCCCTGTGGAAACCGGGGCACAGGACTCGCGGGTTGCGGCAATTCTGCGGGAACGGGCGGGTCGATCTTCCCCGGTGGAAGCGCCTCAATTACCGCTGACGACTTGGTGCTCTCCGTGAGCGGTCTGCCCCCCTCCAAGTTCGGCTTGGTGTTTATGGGGGACGCCACAATACCGGCTCTACCCATGGCGGATGGTCTGCGCTGCGTGGGCGGTTCTCTCTTCCGGTTTGGAGCGCGGCTGTCAGACAGCTCTGGAGTGCTGACCGAGGGGCCTGGAATCGTGGGCTGGACCTGGAGCAACCTGGGCAGCGCGGGTCACATACTGGCCGGCGACACCTGGAACTTTCAGTGCTGGTATCGGGATCCCAAGGGCCCCTGTGGTACGGGCTCCAACGCTTCCAGCGCGCTAGCGATCACCTTCGTGCTCTGAGCCGGACCCTATTGGGGCTGGAAGGTGAATGCTAAGGAGACGACGCTGCTTGGAGCCCTTGGCTATCAGCACGAACGGCTGCTCGGACGGGCGTTCGAGGTTGGTGCATTCAAATCCAAGCTCGACGGCGCCGATCACTTGGGGCTCTGACTCAACCGGCAACCTCACAAGAACGACACCGTGGCTGCCAGGATGAGATGCCGCAATCAGGACTCCCTGGTCGGCGGTGGCCCACGACAGAAGAGGCGCGCGTGCGCTGGCCTCTTCGTTCGCCTCTTCTCGAGCCCCATGGCTCAGCAGCACCAGCCCCTTGCGCTCTAGTCGAACCGCTTTCGGTATCCCGATGAGCGTCAGCTTGTGCAGGGAGAGTGCGTGCCCGGCGGGGCCTTCTTCGATCAAAGACAAGGTCCAGGTGGGGGGAGCGGACGAGTCCGATGGTTGGTTGGCGCACAGGACGGCGCTTTGCACTCGGGCACCTCGGGTGAGGGCCAAGGGGAACTCCACCTTCCGCTCCACGCCCTCCTCCGTCACCCGCAAGTGCAGTCGCGTGTTCTCGATCCGCCCCGTGAGGCCTTGGGCTTCGAGGGTCAGGGCCAGCGGGAGTCGTGATGCTTGCCCGTGCTCGGTGGCAGGGGAACTAAGCCGCAACGCATCCGAATCCCGGGACTGACGCGGCGGAACTCTCCACACACCTCCACCGTCCAGACTGAGTAGCAGGGCGCCGAATGGGTCAAAGGTAATGCCTTCTACGTCTTTGGTTCCCTTGGGCCACGGCCTGCGGTCGAGGATGGTCCCGGCCGTGTCGAGGAGCCACACCTCGCGGGAATCGTCCATGACCGCGAGCACGGTTGCGGATTGGGGATCGAACACCATGCCGCGCGCTTCATCTCCAAGGTCCAGGGTGCGCAGGAGTTCAAGGGGCTCTGAACTCTCTCGACTACGTGGTGCTTGCACCACGTACACCTTGCGGGCGCCTTGGTGTCCCAGCCACAGCGTCGACGTGCCATCGGCTGCGGGCACTCGGGCCAGGCCCTCAAGACCCTGCCCTCCCCTGGGTATTGCAGCGCTCAATGGGTGGCGGCCAACCCGCCTGCCTTCGCTGTCCAAACGCAGGATCTCGCAGCGATCTTCAAGGAGCACGAGCAGGTCGGAATTTTGAGTGGCGCAAAGTCCCTCTAGGTCGCCGCCCCCGTCCAGGCGCGAGCGCGGCCACCCTCCAGAGGGTGCGGCTGCCACGAGAGAGGGAATCCGAACCACCCAGCCATCATCGTCGAGACCGATCAGGGTCCCGTCCTCCGTTAGATGTATCGCGCTTAGGTGGTCGGTTATTCCGACCAGGGCGCGCGCAGCGTCCCAATCCCATGCGGAAAGGTCGGCAGGAGCGGACGGAGGTAGGAGGCTCCAGGCCAGAAGGGCCGTGGCACCCCGCAAGCTGGTGAGAAGTCGTTTCACGAGACGAGGGTACCCCATGGGAGAACAATGCTGCCCAAACGAGGGCTGTAGGATCCAAGCTCTGCTTGTCCCGGAGGGTTACCGGGGGGGGAAGTGTTCGGGTGCCGTTCCCACTTGTGCGGAGGCCGGGAACTCGTCCAGATCCCCCTCGTACCAGGCCTCTGTACTGTCGGCTATGTGGAGTACTTGCTCTGCGCTGTACAACGTCCCAGATCCGGCCCCTTTGCAGATACTGCCGACCAAGGCCTGGAAGGCCTCCGGGCTCGCCAGATTCTCGCGCCAGAAGGGCCAGGTTCTGCATTGGACCGGACGGGCTTCGTAGACCCCACATTGGCCTGTTTCACCGAGGAACACGCAGCTGGTCCCCCGGGGCTCCAGCAGGGTCCAGCCCTCTTCTTGGCGGGTGTGAGTCTTTCGGAATTCAGCTTCCTCCATACCCAGGGCGTCGGCCAGGGCCGTGACCTCAGCCTCCATCAGGTAAACGTAGGCATGTTCGCCGTGGTTGCTGCAGCAGCGGCCGCTGGCCGTGCACCCGAACCGCAGGCCGTCTGCGTACCAGGGTGTCGAATCAGAACCCTTGCTATCCCCTTTAGTGCTCATTGACGTAACTCTATGTAAATTAGGCAGTTATGGTCAAGTAAATGACTCCACGAAGCACGCTGTGCGGTTACTAGGCCTCGATGATGGGCTAGTCCTATCCTGGATGTGCAGAATCGCACACTCTGCCGGGACTGCTCTTCGAGCCGTCCCAAGCTGCCTATGAAATTGACCGTATTTGATGATGGCGTCCAGACGGATCTGGACCTGGACTTGGCCGTGATCTCCATCGGCCGGGCCAAGGATAATGCTGTGCAGCTGGCCAGCACGCGCGTCTCACGCCATCACGCGCGCATCGAGAGCCAAGGGGGTGCGCCTTGGATCCTGGACCTTGGTAGCGCGAACGGGATCGAGGTCAACGGAGAATCCGTGGACCGCTGCATGTTGCGTGCAGGTGACGAGGTCAGCCTGGGCTTCGGCGTGCGGCTCGTCTTGGGGGACGATGTACCGGGTGGGGCGGAACTGGAAACCGAGGAAGACGTGGGCATGCGCACGCTTACGGGCGAGGCTTACCGTGAGCGCGAGAACCTGCGCGTCTTCGCGCGCATCACCCGCGAATTGGCTGCGCGCACAGAGCTGCAGCCTCTCTTGGACCTGATCGTGGATTCGGCTGTGTCCCTCGTTGGGGGCGAGCGGGGTTTTATTCTCTTGCGCGAGGATGGCGCCGCGGAAGCCAAAGCCCCCGATGCGGCGCGCAGCATGAGTGTCAGCGTGGCGCGCAGCTTCGATCACACCAACGTGGCCGTTCCACGAACACGGCTCTCGATGGGCATCGCCGATCGGGTGGTGCAAGAGGGCAAGCCCGTGCTCAGTGTGGACGCGTCTGGTGACACGCGGTTTAGCGACATGGCCAGCGTTGAGAACCTACGCCTGCGTTCGGTTGTCTGCTTGCCGATCCTGGCCGATAGGAATGGCGGCGAAGAGGTGGAGGGCATCCTGTACGTGGATAATCGCCTGCAGTCCGGAGCCTTCGACCAAGAGGATCTGGATCTCCTGGAGATGCTGGCCGCCCAGGCCTCCATTGCTATTCGTAACGCGCGCCTCTTGGAGACCCTGCGCAGCCGTAACCACCATCTGGATCTCTCACGCCAGCAGATCGAGGGACTAAACGAGCAGCTGGGCCGCAAGGTGCGAGATCGCGAGGGGGAATTGGCCGTGGTGCGTGCGGAGCTGGGGCGTGTCCGGAGCCGGTACGACTACAAGAGTATCGTGGGGGCTTCCGATGCCATGGTGGCGGTCTTCAAGCAGGTGGATCGCATCGTTGAATCGGACCTGCCGGTACTGATTCAGGGGGATAGTGGAACGGGCAAGGAGCTCATCGCCCACGCCATCCACCACAACGGTCCGCGGCAGAAGAAGGCCTTCGTCACCGAAAACTGTGCCGCCTTGCCGGATACCCTGCTGGAGTCCGAGCTCTTCGGGCACGCACGTGGGGCATTCACCGGCGCCTTCCAGTCCAAGCGTGGGATCCTCGAGCAGGCCAACGGGGGCACTCTGTTCCTAGATGAGGTCGGGGACATGAGTCCGGACCTGCAGAAGAAGCTGCTGCGCGTATTGCAGGATGGGGAGTTCCGTGTGCTGGGTTCGACGCGCAACGTGACGGTTGACGTTCGCATCTTGGCGGCCTCCAACCGGGACCTCAAGGAGATGGTCACCCTGGGCACCTTCCGCAAGGACCTTTTCTATCGTATCGCCGTGCTGACCGTCGATCTTCCGCCGCTTCGAAAGCGGGGCGGCGATGTGCCCTTGTTAGCTGAGCACCTGCTTGCACGCGCGGCTCGCGAGGCGGGCAGGGCCGCGCCCATCCTTTCGAGTGAGGCCCTTGCGTGTATCGTCAATCACCGCTGGCCGGGCAACGTGCGTGAGCTGGAAAATGAGATGCGACGGCTTGTGGTTCTCGTGCGCGAGGAGGTGCAGCTGGAGGATCTCTCACCTGCTGTGCAGCAAGGTGGGGAGGACGCCTTAGCGGGTGGCGAGGTGCCCCAGCTGGTTAGTGCCGTAACCGAGGTGGAAGTGCGCACGATCCGCCGCGCCTTGCGCGCCTCCAATGGCATGAAGTCCCCGGCTGCCGAGCTCCTGGGAATCAGCCGCTATTCCCTGCAGCGCAAGATCCAAAAGTACGGGCTCGACGCCGACCCTCAATAGGGGCCCTCCCCTCCCAGGGCCTCGAGAGGGGTGCCAGGCTGCCACTGGGGCTCATTCCGGGCCTCACGCACCGGGAGAGTCCTATTCTCAAACCCATTCGTTGCGTAGTCGGGCGCAGGGTCCGATCGTATAGAGGATAGGAAGTCCCCCCCGAACCATGCCACGCACCCTTCTCAACCCAATACTGCTGCTTGTCGTCCTGGTGCTTACCGTCGCCAGTGCAAGAGCCGATCTGATTCTGCTCAAGGACGGCCGAAGGTTTGAGGGAACCATCCTCAAGGAGACGGCCAGCGAGGTGCTCTTTGAGACGCGTTTCGGGGAGCTCAAGTTTGCGCGCTCGGAGATCTCCCGCCTGGAGAAAGGGCTGACTCCCGCGCAGGAATTCGACCAACGCTGGAAGGGCTGCAAGAGCGCACAAGACTACTTCGCTCTGGGTCAGTGGGCTTCCGAGAAGCGGCTGCGGGCGGACATGCGGCGCGCGATGAGCAAAGTCCTCAGTTTTGAGCCGGACCACGCCGGTGCAAACAAGGCTCTGGGGTTAGTTCCACACGACGGCCGCTGGGTCAAGCCGGAGGAGCGCGAGCGACTCAAGGAGAAGGCTCGTTCTGAAGACATGCGCCAGCGGGGCCTCGTGCAACACGACGGCGCGTGGGTCACTTTGGCCGAGAAGAAGCACTTGGACGCGGGCGAGGTTTACCATGAAGGGCGTTGGCTCAAGCCTGGAGACCTCGAGCGTGCGCGAGGCTTCGAAGAGTTGGATGGCGAGTGGGTTGTCGCGGGCCGGGCGGCCTCGGTTCAGAACGCACGCGCCGTGCTGGAAGTGGGAGGTGCCGGTGGCGAAGTTGCCGTGGGCACGAGTGTGCTTGTGGCGGGCCCCTTTGATCTGGTTTTCTTGCAGGGAATGGTCGATGGCCTCGAACGCGGCGGCCAGTGGGTGACTGGATTGATGCGCCCTGAAGAAGGCAAGGCTCCGGCTCCGGTGCATTCGGATCGCGTGAGCGCTCTGCACGAGTTCTACGTTTTTGGGCAGGACTCCGATCCCTACCTGCGCAGTGTCGATGCCCTCGTGGGGCTGACCGATACGGTCCCCCCGGGTTGGGGTGAAGCGGTCAAGAAAACCCATGGCTTTTATTTCTCCGAGCCGCGTGCTATCTCAGCCGCGCGCTGCATGGGGAGGCCCGAAGCATGCCTCGCGGGCCATAGCTTTCACCATCGCGGGCACATTCTGATCAATCAGCACCTCTACGACGGCCGGCTCCTGCCGCCCTGGTTCGATGAAGGGTTTGCTTGTCTATTTGAATTTAGGGTGCACAACCGCAATCAGGTGATGTGTGTCGCTGGGCTGACCACTGTGGGTACCGAGTCACGTACCAACGCCAAATCCAGGCACGTGTACGTCTTCAATCAAAAGGAGTTCCGGGCCGGGGCGTGGAGGGGCAATCTGCATTCGGGTCTGCTTGCCGGGGACACGGCCCTCGTGGGTTTTGACCGCCTAGCGCAAAAGCGTTTCGGCGAGTTGGGCCCAGCGGATGTAGCCATGTCCATGGCTATCGTGGCCTGGATTGAACAGCACGGCGACGGCAGCGTGCGCCGATTCCAGGAGTCTCTCAAGGGCAGCGCCCCGCGTGCGCCCCAGCGTGTACAAGTCAAAGCGGCAACGCGTCAGGCGCGCTACGACGCGGCTTTCCAAGATGCCGTGGGCATGGGGTGGCGTGCAGCCGACAAGGAGTGGCGGACATGGTTCCTGGCGACCGGGCAGTAGACGACGACGGCGGTTGGGGGTCGCAGGACACCCAGCCTGATGAAGCGCGTGTGGCCGGAGCCTCCGCGTCACCCCCTCTTGCTGGGGGCCGTCCTGAGATTAGCGGCTACCGGATCGAGGGCATCCTTGGACGTGGAGCGACAGGCATCGTGTACTCCGCAGTTCAACTAGCCGTCGATCGGCCCGTCGCCATCAAAGTGCTACATGCCGATCTGGTGGGCAGCGGACGGGCCGCGAGGCGATTGCAGCGTGAGGCGCGCACCGCAGCCCGCTTGGCTCACCCGGGCATCATCTCTGCTATCGACATGGGCGAGCAGGGCGGGCGTTGGTGGTACGCCATGGAATTGGTGGAGGGTATCTCCCTCGCCGAGCGACTGGCTGAGCGTGGAACGCTTACGGAGCGTGAAGCCTTGCGCCTCTTTTGCCCCCTCTGTGATGCGCTGCAGCATCTCTACGAGGGCGGCGTTGTTCATCGGGACATCAAGCCCGCAAACATCCTGATCAACGAGCGCGGCCGTGCTCGGCTGGTGGACTTGGGGCTCGCCTTCTCCGAGGACGACCCTTCCATGACGCGCTCGGGAGGCACTCTGGGAACGCCGCACTACATGAGCCCCGAGCAGGCGCGTGATCCCACCAAGGCCGACCAGCGCAGCGATATCTGGTCCCTGGGTGCGACCCTCTACCATAGTCTGTGTTCGCGGCCGCCGTTCGAAGGGGATAGCGTGGGGGAGATCCTCTCGGGTGTCCTCTACCACCGCATCACGGAGCCACGTCGGCTAGCACCGCACCTGTCGAAGGGGATCTCCATGGTGTTGCGCAAGTGCCTGGCCCGCGAGCCCCTGCAGCGCTACAGCACGCCAGCCGATCTTCTGGCGGACCTGGAGCGCCTGCGTGAGCGGAGAGCGCCCGCCGTGCGTCCTGCGAACCTTGATCCTGTAGCCGAGGAGCACTCGCCCTGGCGCTTGCCTTTGGCCCTTCTCGCTTCTGCAGCGGTCGTGGCCCTGATGGCTATCTGGCGCCCCTGGCAGTCAGACACTTCCATTGATCCGAGCCCAACGGTGACCACTGTGCGCCCGTGGCCGTCTTTCACACGCTTGGAGAATGCCTGGCAGGTGGGCAAGCTGCGTCCTGGCGAAGCCTTGTTGGAGCTAGCCGTGTTGGGGGAAGCCCCGAACGGATGGCATGCGTCCGAGGGGGACCTGGAGCAACTGGTCCTCGCGGATCTTGAGCAGCGACTCGATCGTTTGGAGCAAGCGGGTGAGCAGCAGGTTGGTGCTTGGCTGCTTGGGCACGAGTACGAACAGGTGCGGTCGTACCTAAACGTCAGCGTGGCCGTGGCGCTGAGCGCCAGCACCGGGGTCACGACGATTCGGGACCTGCCGGCAGGGCACCTGCGTCGGGGCTTCACCCAGTGGATGGAACGCCAGACGGTGCGTCTCAACAGCGACCACGCGATGGCGCTCGCTACGGCGCGGTCGGCTCTACGTAACCACCTAAGAGCCGTCGTCGTCCCCGCGTTTGACGAGGCTCTGGCAGACAATCTTTGGGGGTCAGCCCTGGGCTTCTTGGCTGGCGGCACACTTCTGCTGGATGCAGCCGGCGCGGATTCTCGAGGTTTTTCGGAGGCAGATCGCCAACAGCTTCTGGAGGGAGTACGTCCAGACTTGGAGGCCCGGCGCTCAAGCGCTCGCAACCATTACCTGCGCTTGGACGGCCGCCTGGCAGCCTTCGTGCGCGAAGAGGCCGAGCGTCTGCGCCTTGGGATTCCCACTGGGGATTTGCCTCGGCCCGCCAAGGACCTGGAGCGCGCCTTCGACGCTGAAGCCCTGCGCCTGGGCATCGTCCCCGAGGAGATCCCGCAGGATTGGCAGGAGACTCGCGGACGTTCTGTCGGCTCGGGGGGGGTGCTTGAGCGAGCGTCTCAGGAATTGGATCTGGAGGCGAAGGTTCAACTGGATCGCACGGCCAGTGCCGCCTTCATCGAGGACGGCAAGTATGTCCAGGCTCTGTGCGCAGATCGGAGCTACGGCGAGGCCCGGCGCCTCCTCGAGCGACGCCTAGCCGAAGCGTGGCGCAATGGAGTACATGGAGAGATGGACCTGCTGCGTGCGGAGTGCGTGCTGCTTGAGCGCCTGATCGAGCGCACCCGCGGGAAGCTGCAGGCCCGCAGGAATTCCACCTTCGATCCTACCTTCGGGCGTATCTCTTACCCGGGCACGGTGATCCTCACGACGGCCGACGTGCTCAAGCGAGGCTTCGAGGTGCGAGCCCCCAACCTCTCTCCCTTCCGGGTGCACCTGGTTCGCAGCGGCAGCCTCCCGCGCAGCGATCGCTTGCTGGAAGCACCCGATCTGCTGGATCTGGCGGAGGTGAAGTCCCAGGCGATGGGGGGCAGTGCCGACGACCAGCTCCTGCGAAGCCTGTTCCTGTTCCACGAAGGGGATCTCTCCGGGGCGCGCACGAGCCTCCCCGCGGGCATTGTGAAGTCCCCGGAGGTTCTAATCCATCTAGCGGAGCGCATCCGTGCTAGCGCACCGCCGGTCGAGTTGGAAGGGAAGGACCGGCAGATGCGCGCCCTGCGCACCAGCTACGGGCTAGACACAGATGCTGGCACGATCCTAAAAGATATCGAGAGGATCGAGTCCGAGTTCCTGGGCTTGTTGAGTGACTCCGAGAGCGCCGAGCTCAGTCGTATCCGCGAGGAGTTGAAGGTCCGGAAATTGGTGGTGCCCCGCCTGCCCACCCTTCAAGAGGTTTACGAGCCCAGTAGCCTGGAGTTTCTGGAGCGGCAGGCCGTGCGACTAACGTGGGACTTCACCTCCCGCGAAGCGGGTGCCTGGCGAGCAGGAGATTGGATCTTGTTCTCTGGCGGCTTCCGGGTTCCTGCTGCCCGCACGACGGATGCCGATTTCTGGAATCCTGATCGCGCCTTGAGTCTGGGTCTTGGGGAGCCCTTGGACCTCGAACGTCCGTTCACCATACGTCTACGCTTGCATTTCTCATCCTCCGCCCCAGGCCAGCGCAATGAACTCGCGTTTGAATTGGCCGGTCTGAATCTGGTCTTTGAGGATGACGAAAACAGGCCAGCATTCGCTGCCGGCCGCGGTGATCCCGTCGAACTGTTGGAGCAGGTAAGAATGGGGACCGTCCCTGGCTTCACCGGCTTCTCAGGGTTTCCGAATTCTCGGGAGGATCCGTTGGAGCTGACGATCGAAGTGCACCCCAAGCGGGGGGACTTGAAGGTTTGGGTGAATGACAAGCCTCTACGCCTGCGCTCTCTCCCGCGTGGCCCCTTGCCGGACCGACCCTTCCTGAGCGTTCGATCGCGCAAACCCCTCGACCTCTTGCAGGTCAGTCTGGAGGCCGAGCGATTGGGGGGCCGGCGCTAGCGCGCGCTCTACTTCCCGAACTGCTGCACGCAGGCTCGAGCTCTCTCCAGCGCCTCGGGTGGAGTGTGGCCATCGACTCGGTCCAGGACGGCGTGTAGCGCATCTTCGTTGGCGCCCAGCCGGATGGCCCCGCGCACGTGGGAGGCCAGTTGGCGTGTTTGCCCCGTGACTGTCAGGGCCGACACGGCGCACAGCTCCCTAACCTGTGGCTCCAGGCCGGGTCGCGATAGGACCCGACCATAGGCGTGCTCGCTGATCCAGTGGGCAAAGTCGGGGTGGAACTCACCCAGTCGCCGTTCTACCTCGGGCGCGAGGTCGGCGTAGATAGTCTCGAATAGCTTGCGGCCACGTGCGAGGTCGCCTTCGGCTTCCGTTTCCTCGGCGGGGACCGCGCCCATTCCCCCGTGGCGGCTAAGGGTTTCGAAGGCCTCCACCACCCGCGGATAGCCGGCGAATAGATGGCACTGCAGGAGCGTCTCCCGCCAGGCGCGGTCGGGCTCGCCAGCGGGTGCCTGCTTGCGCAATTCCGCCAGCCACTTCCAATCTCCGAGGACCACCGCGGTCGTCAGGTCCAGGAGGCGACCGGTCTTGGGATCGATGAGTGGGTCGTGGGTGCTCATGAGTAGCGCCCGATGGCTTGCCCCAAACGCACGGGTGTATCGCTCACCAGCTCCGACAAGGGTTGCGCCATACCGGGCGGAGTCAGGAGGACGATGGTTGAGCCCAACTCGAAACGAGCGAGCTCTTCGCCGCGCTTGACCTGGCGCTCATTGTTCAGGACGCCCGATTCGGTCGGATCCACTCCTTGTACCCGGATGCGTCCTACGTTCAAGGCACCCACGAGAACTAGCAGGAGAGGCCCGCGCTCGCTCTCCATGCGCAGCACGCAGCGCTCATTGACATCGAGGACCCGCCGCCGGTCGAGGACCTTGGCCGCCACGGAATAGCGGCAGCCTTGAACCCAGCGTGCCTCCGTAAGGCGCGCGTCTTCCGGGGCATGGATACGGTGGTAGTCCTTGGGACCCAGGTAGAGCGTCCAGGCGTGACCGCCTTCCAGGTCGATGTCCGCTCCTACTCCGGCCAAAAGGTCTCGCACGCTGTAGGGGTGGCCCTTTGCCTGGAGGATCGTGTCCGCTTCGATCCGACACAGAGTCTGCACTCGGGCATCCACGGGGGAGACTAGAGCGGAGGGGTCTGAGTCGATGGGTCGCACCCCGGGATTCAACCGACGCACAAAGAACGCGCCCAGGCTGGGGAACTCCTCGAGAGGGCCGCGCACCTCGCTGAGATCAGCCCCGGTGAAGCGGGCGAAGCCCCTGTAGAGGGGCCCACGCAGGAAGTGAGGTACGCGCCGGTCAGCCAGCCAGCCGACAGCAAGGGATAGAGCCCGGCGCAGGGGAGTGGACATGGGCATGAGCCTACGGTGAGAGGGGGGCGTGGCGGTAGCCCCACCCGGGCTCCCGGGGTACGCTGCCAGCGATCTCCGCAACTTAGCCCCTCCATCACGCCATCCTCATGGGTACTCAAACCACCGTCGTCATCTTGGCCGCAGGCAAGGGCACACGCATGAAGTCCACGCGGCCCAAGGTCTTGAGCCCGCTGTGCGGCAAGTCTCTGCTCGGTTGGGTTCTGGCTCAGGCCGAAGCTCTGGACCCCGATCGAATTGTGCTGGTCATCGGGCACGGAGGGGAGGCCGTGGAGGCTGAGGCTCGCGCCCTCTTGCCCGACCGTGACCTGCGCTTCGTAGTCCAGGAGCCTCAGCTGGGAACGGGTCACGCCGTTCAGGTGGCAGCCGGTGAGTTGGAGGGGAGCGAGCGTGTTGTCGTTCTCTACGGCGACATGGCCCTCTTACGGGCGGAGAGTTTGCAGGAGTTGGTAGAGGAGCAGATCCAGGCCGGAGTCGGGTCTATCGCCATGATGACCGCCTGCTCTCTTGACCCCACGGGCTACGGCCGAGTGCTGCGCGGAGCCGAGGGTGGGTTCGCCGCAATCGTGGAAGAGCGCGATTGCACGGATGAGCAGCGCCTCGTGGACGAGGTCAACACGGGCGTCTATTGCTTCGATGGGGCCGCCCTGCGCACCGATCTACCGCAACTATCCAGCGAAAACGCCCAGAGCGAGTACTACATCACCGACCTGCCCGGCATGGCAGTGGAAGCCGGCCGGCCGGTCATTACGGTGGATCTGGATCTTGAGGAGTCCCTCGGAGTCAACACGCTCTCCCAATTGGCCGAAGTGCGTTGGGCCATGCAGATGCGCATCCTCGAGGAGCATATGGATGCTGGGGTGTTGATCGAGGATCCGGCCAGTACCTACATTGACGCCGGGGTAAGCATCGGCGCGGGGACCCGCATCCTGCCCTGTACCGTCATCCGCTCGGGTGTGGTGATTGGAACGGGCTGCGAGGTGGGACCCTTCAGTCACTTGCGGGTAGGGACGCAACTGGCCCCGGGGGCCGAGGTGGGCAACTTCACAGAATGCAAGAACGCGATCCTGGGCGCCGGAACCAAGGCCAAGCACCTTTCCTATCTCGGGGACGCTGAGGTGGGCGCGGGGACGAATATTGGCGCTGGAACGATTTTTGCGAACTACGATGGCCAAGCCAAGCACCTGACCCGCGTGGGGGATGGTGTTTTCGTCGGCAGCGGGACAACCATCGTGGCTCCCAATGAGGTGCCCGACGGGGCCACCACGGGCGCGGGGGCCGTCCTGACCCGTGATAGTGGCATGGCCCCCGGTGAGGTCTGGGTGGGGGTGCCCGCGAGGAAGATGCGGCCAAGCGATGGCACCGGAGCGAATTGACGCTACCTTGATCCGCCCGATTCGTCTCGTTTGAGTCTTTGCGGGCCAGATCCCCTCCTACTGATTCCCCCCCCTCTGGAAGCCACCATGTCCTTGTACGGCAAGATGACCCTGATCGCGGGGAACGCCCACCCCAAACTGGCAGAGAATATCGCACGGGAATTGGGCATGCCGCTCGCGGAAGCCCACGTGGGACGCTTCCCTGATGGCGAGGTGGACATCAAGATCACCCAGGACATCCGTGGTCGCGACTGCTTCGTGTTGCAGCCCACCTGTCCTCCGGTCAACGAGAACTGGGTCGAGTTGCTGCTCCTGATCGATACCCTGCGCCGGGCCAGTGCCGGCCGTATCACGGCGGTCATGCCCTACTACGGCTACGCCCGCAAGGATCGCAAGGATGAGGGGCGAGTGCCTATCAGTGCCAAGGTTTTGGCGAACACTTTGAGCGTCACGGGAGCCGACCGCTTGGTGACCCTCGACATGCACGCTGCTCAGATCCAGGGCTTCTTTGACCTCCCGGTGGATCACCTGTACGCGCGGCCAGTGCTCCTGGATGCGGTGAAGAAGTTAGGCCTCGAGAGGCCGGTTGTCGTCACTCCCGACGTGGGGGGGACCAAGATGGCGCGCGCCTACGCGAAGCGCCTGGAGGCGGACTTGGCCATCGTTGACAAGCGTCGTATTTCTGGGTCGGAGACCAAAATCGAGCACGTGATCGGTGACGTGGCGGGGCGTAACTGTGTGATCGTGGACGACATGATCTCCACGGGAGGGTCCATCACCCAGGCCGCCAGTGTCCTGCGCAAGTCAGGGGCCAAGGAAATAGTGATTGCGGTCTCTCACGCGGTATTTTGTGGTCCGGCGGTGGAGCGCCTAGATGCGGCTCCTGTTGACCACATCCTAGTTACCGATACCATTCCTACCGCAGACCCTGCGCCTAACAAGCTAGAGACTGTTAGTGTCTCTGGCCTAGTGGCCCAGGCCATCCGAAGCATCCACGCCGAGACATCGGTGAGTTCCCTATTCGAGTAGCGAGGATCCCTCGCTCAAACCCCTGTGCGTCCGGTATCCGGACGACGAACCAACCAGGGCCCTATCTATGAGTTCCAGTGAATCCCTAAAATGTGGTCTGCGCGACAAGGTCGGCAGCCGCGATTCCCGCAAGTTACGCTCACAAGGGCGCATTCCCGCCAGCCTTCAGGCTGAGGGGAAGAGCGTTCACATGAATATCCATCTGGCGGCGGATGAGTTTCATGCGTCTCGGCGACACCATGTGCACCTCTACGACCTCGATGTTGACGGCGACGTCCACGCGGCCGTGGTGCGCGAGTTGCAATGGGATGCCATGGGCGACTACCTCAACCACATCGAATTCCGTCCGGTCCAGCGTGGCGTGGCGATTGAGTCCCAGGTGGCTCTCGTGTTCAACGGAAAGGTCAAGGATGCGGTCTTGAGCCAGAACGTTTCGGAGATCACTATCTCCTGTATCCCTTCTCTGATCCCGGACAACCTAGGAGTGGAGGTCGAGGGTCTGGAAGCAGGAGTTCACCTGCGCGCCTCGGACATTTCCCTGCCTGAGGGTATTTCCCTCGCCGTGGATCCCGAGTTCGAGATCGCGGTGGTCGGACACCTCAAGGTCGTGGTGGAAGAAGTCGCCGAAGTGGATCCTGATGTGGCGGAAGGCGAAGGTGCCGAGGAGTCCGACGGCGACTCTGATGGGGAAGCCCCCTCAGACAGCTAATCCTCCGAGGGTTGAGCCCGCTCCGGGTGTGGTATCCGGGGCACCCGGGGGGGAAGGCCCCCCGGGTGTCTGCAGTCCGTGGGTCGTGGGCTCTCCCGTCCCGTCCAAATCCAGGCCCTGGTGCCCTTGCGCTGGCAGGGGCCAGGGATAGACTGTTTCGCCCTCGCGGATCCCGCGAGGCCCTCTCCCATGACCCGGCTTATCGTCGGACTCGGCAATCCCGGCCAGGATTACGCTGGCACCCGGCACAACGCCGGGTTCGAAGTCCTCGAATATTTGGCCCGGGAACGGGGGGTGGAGCTCTTTCGCAGTGCACGTCAACTCGCCGACCGGGCGGGTCCTTCACCGGACCTTCCTAGTGGAGCGCCTGCCTCACCCGCCGGTGCTTTTTTGTGGACCCATCTAGAGGACTTGGACGCTCTGCTCGTTCAGCCTCAGACCTTCATGAACCATTCCGGTCGGGCCGTGGCCTCTTTGGCACGATGGTTGTGGCCGAGTCAGTTCTCAGAGGCGGATGCCTGTGAGGACTCCGAGGTCTCGGCTCTCAGATTTCCGGATCTGATGGTCGTCTACGACGACCTCGACCTGCCATCGGCGCAACTGCGCATTCGCCCCCACGGAGGGGCGGGTGGGCATAACGGCGTGCGCTCCATCACTGAACACCTCTCGACCGACTTGTTTCCCCGCCTGAAGGTGGGGATCGGGCGAGAGGGGACCGACGCGGCGCGTTACGTGCTTCAACCCTTCTCTGCTTCACAGCGCGAGGAGGTCGAAGTGGCCTACGCCCAGGCGGCCGAGGCTCTCCTCGACTGGCTGGCCCATGGCGACCTCGAGGGGTGCATGACGCGGTTCCACAGCCGCTGGAACCAGGGCAGCTGAGCCCCTTGGATAGCCAAGGAGCCCCAGGTATCGCCGACACACAAGGAGATTCGTTTTGAGCCAGATTTATGAAGGTATGTTCCTCCTCGACAATGATGTCGTGCGAGAAGGGTATGAGGGCGCTAAAGCTCTCGTTACCGGTGCCCTGGACAAGCATGGAGCTACATTGCTCAGCGCTCGCCGCTGGGATGAGCGCCGTTTGGCCTATCCCATCAGTGGTCGCCGTCGTGCCACTTTCCTGATTGCCTACTACCAGATCGATGGGGGCGAGATCCCCGGCCTGCGCCGGGAGTTCGACCTGTCTGAGAAGGTACTACGGTACTTATTCGTTTCCGTAGATGAGGTGCCCGAGGGCGAAGTGGAGTTGTCTCAAGCCGAAGGCTCTTCTGACTTTGCCGTTCCCGAGCCTCCGGATGATGATGCTCTTGATCCCGAGCCAGTGCCCGAAGAGGG
>JAPKBO010000260.1 GCA_028823395.1 Planctomycetota bacterium
TCCTACACCTAGGCTCATGGCCCTGAAAAGGGGTGCCAATTTGGGATTGTGCGTCCTACGGCGCTCTCGATTTCGGGGTCGTCGACGGCCCGTGCTCCTAGATTCTGGGGGGGCGCCAATTGGGTCACTCCCTTCAGCCTGACCGGCCTGACCGGTGTGCCGATTCCCTACGCGATGGAGGCGATCCCGTGAGGCAAAGCCCAGGTGATCCGTCCGTCAGCGGCGGCTATTCCTGACCCCGGTCGGCGGACTCGGCGGGAGTTCGATCGCCGTGGATTGGGCCCCGAAGCCGGTTGAGCCGAAAATCTACTCTGACCCGGTCCGGAGGTTCATGTTCCAGGACGGCTTCTGGCCTGGGCTTCCCAGAATGCCCTACCCAGATCTTGTCGGTCGACTTCTGACACCCAGGTCTCTACCTTGCCCAACATGGGGTCCACGGTTCGTAGCTTTCTCGGATGGGATGGCCCGGCTGTGGATTTGGCTGTTGAGTGGCTGAAGGGGCAGTTCGAAGCTGACCTCAGTAACACCATCGTCGCGCTCCCTGGTTCTCGAGCCGGGCGCCTCCTGATCGAGCGCTTAGGCCAAGCCCAGCCCTCTGGTTGGCAGCCACCGACCATTGTGACGCCCGGGCAACTGACGGACCTGTTCCTGGGCTTGGAATGTCCTAGCGCTGAGCGACTGGTGCGCACCCTCTCCTGGGAACAGGCCCTACGTAAACTTGGTGCATCGGAGCTGAGTGCATTGGTGTCTAGGCCTCCAGAGGCCCATGAGAATGCCGCGTGGCGAAGGCTGGCCAGTGAGGTGCGTGGAGTCTTCGGGACCCTTTCCGCGGAAGGTTTGGACTTCACTACCGTAAGTGAGAACGCGATGGGCTCTCGGAGTCGTGGAGAGCAAAGACGCTTTGAAGCTCTCTCCAAGGCGCAGGTCCTAGCTGAGGACTACTTGGCGAAAGCGGAGTTGTGCGACCCGCACCGTGGACGACTTGCGGCTCTCAAGCGTGGTGACCTGATCGGGCCGGACAGATCCGTCGTTCTTGTAGGGGTAGTGGATGCCATCGGGCTTGTGAGGCAAGTGGTCGAGGCGCTGGGCCAGGCGGGTGGAGACGTGCATGCCTTAATTTTCGCGCCTGAGGAATGCAGTCAGGCCTTCGATGCTATGGGCTGCTTGGAGCCAGAGGCGTGGTTGAAGCGGACGTGGACCCCACCTCTTGATTCTTGGCGTGTTGCCCTTGGCCCAGATGACCAATCTCAGCAGGCCGTGCAAGCCATAAGCCAGTGGAAGGGCAAGTACTCGGCTGAACAGATCACCGTCGGAGTTGCTGACCGGGAGGTGGCCCCGTTTCTTGAGCGCTCATTCCAGGCGCAAAATGTCTTTGCCCGGGATGCCGAGGGCACCGGGTTGGGCAGTACGCCCCCGGGCCGACTGCTCTCAGGAATAGCCAGTTTCCTGGGCCGAGGCCGATTCGCCGATCTTGCCGGACTCGTGCGTCACCCGGGTCTTGAGACCTACCTACGCGCAGGCCTGGATTTGGAAGGCTCGGCTCCAGGTGCATTGTTCGATGCGTACCACAACGACCATCTTCCGGGCCCTCAACCGCGGCCCTGGTTGCGCGCCGTGGATAGTCGTAAGTCTCGGCATAGCGAATTGACCGAACAGCTGGGAGAGGCCATGCAGGAGTGGCTCGTTCCGCTAGGGGGGCGTCCGCGCCCATTGAGTGAGTGGGCTGACCCGGTGCGCGATGTACTGGCGGCCGTCTATGGAGAACGTGAGTTCGACTCGAGTTGCCCGGAAGATCGTCTGTTGCAGGCTGGGCTCAAGGGATTAGCCCAAGGGCTTGAACACATCGCTGAGTTGCCTAGTGCGGCCAATCCTGAAGTGGGGGCTGCTGAGGCGCTGGAAATCTTGCTGGGCGAAATCACGGCCGAGCGCGTTCCGCCCCGTGCGGCAGTCGCCGGGGAAGCTGCCGTCGAACTGCTCGGCTGGCTCGAACTCGCCATGGACGAGGCCCCGGCCCTTGTAGTGACGGGCTTCAACGAGGGTTTCATGCCCGAGGCGGTACAGGGTGATGGTTGGCTGCCGGATGGGCTACGCCAGGAGTTGGGCTTGCCCGACGACAGGGGGAGGTTGGCCCGTGACCTCTACACCTTGGAATGGCTTATGAACAGCCGTGAAGAGTTCGTGTTGATTTCGGGGCGACGCACCCTGGACGGCGACCCCTTGCGCCCCAGCCGCCTGGCCTTTCACGGAAGTCCCCAAGAGGCGCTTGAAGGTGTACGCCACTTCCTACCCAAGGAGGGGGGGGAGGTCTCCGATGCGGAGATGCCTCTGGGCCGTGCCAAGCTGAAGATGCCCTCTCCACTGACTCCGCCGAAGCACTGGAGTGCTTCGGCCATCAGCGAATACCTCGCATCTCCTTACGTGTTCTGCCTGAAAAATCTGGCCGGTCTCGGGACGCTGGATGATCGCGATCAGGAGATGGGGCCGATGTTGTTTGGCATCATCGGGCATGAAGTGCTCCATCGATTCGGCGAGAGTGATTTGATCGCAAGTACAGATCCCAAGGCCATCGCGAGCTACTTGAATGAGGCTTTGATCTCCGAGTGCTCTAAGCGTTTCGGAACTGCACCTCTACCGGCCGTGCAGTTGCAGAGCCGGCAGCTCGCCTATCGGCTGGAACTCTTTGCCCATTGCCAGGCCGCCCGGACAGCAAAGGGCTGGCATATCGAAAAGGTGGAGTGGGCACCTTCTGGTTCTGTGAGCTTGGACGTCGACGGAGAAGACGTCGCCATCGTGGGCCGCATCGACCGGATCGACCTACATGAGGACGGGCGCTGGGCCATCCTGGACTACAAATTCGGAGAGAAGGCCAAGTACCCGAAGAATGTGCACCTGCGCAAAGATGTTTGGGTAAACGTCCAACTGCCGCTTTACGCCCTTCTGGCGCGTGAGGTGATCGGTGACGCCCACCCCGACCTGGGCTACTTCAACCTGGCGGCTACTGAGAGCGACTCCGGCATCCAACTTGCCAAGGCGTTTGACGAGGCGGCTCTCGATAGGGCTCTGGATGCTGCACGTCAGGTCATTCGGGAGGTCCGTGAACAGCTATCCAGTGACGAGCCCAAATTTGCTCTGGGCCAGCCCAAGATCTTCGACCCGATCCTGGCGGATCTGTGCGGGCAGGGGCTTCTCTCTCTGGACGGCGAGGAGGAAGAAGAGTGAGCGAGCACGAGAAGCGTTGCCACCGGATCTTCCTGGCTTCTGCCGGAACGGGGAAGACCTTCCGCCTGAGCGGCCGGTTTCTGGATCTGCTTTTGGCGGGAGCCGAGCCGCGCTCAATCCTCGCTACCACTTTCACCCGCAAGGCTGCCGGCGAGATCCTCGATCGCGTGCTGGAGCGCCTTGTGGAAGCTGTGGACGACGGCAAGAAGCGCGAGGAGTTGGCGAGCAGTCGTGATTTTGGTTCCAGCTTCGAATCCGAAGACGCTCTGAACCTGCTCGCGAATCTCGTGCGCCGCCTGGATCGGTTCGAAGTGCGTACGCTGGATTCGTTCTTCATTCATCTGGGCCGGCTCTTTGCCCTGGATCTGGATCTGGCACCCCAGTGGTCGGTAGCTCAGGGGCCAGAGGCGGCCGAGATCACAGCCGCAGCGCTAGCGGCCCTGCTGGAGGACCTTGACGGGCCGGATGACCAGGTTCAGTTCGCTGAGCTCTTGCGCGAGATCACCGCCAGCAAGGGCGCCGGTCGATCGGTGCACCGGGCGCTGACTCAGCTGGTTGAGCGCGGCCGGGACGT
>JAPKBO010000060.1 GCA_028823395.1 Planctomycetota bacterium
GGGCGAGGGGGATGAGCAGTGTTGTCTCGGCCGTGCCCCGCTCTTTTTCCCCGGCCGTCAGGTCGACCGCGGGAAAGAAGGAGCCCATGACGGCCATCACCACCAACAGCAGTGGCAGCAGGGACGCGAGTACCAGGGCGCCCTTGGCTCCGCGCTCAGCAAGATCCACCGTTGAAACGCTGATGGGGTCGAGGTCAGCGGGCTCGAGCCCTGCCTGGTCCGCGGATTCCTCACGCAGGGCGGAGGCATGGGCTGCCAACCGGTTGCGGGCGCGCTTGCTGGCGAGGTTGGATGTACTGTTTGTACTGAGGTGTAGGATCGTCAGGGGATCCAGGAAGAGCACTGCGTCGGGTGTCTCGGCGGCGTCATCCGTCTTCTCCTCCGAGTCCTCTGTCAGCCAATTCTGGGCTTGCTCCATATCCATGGGCGCCGGAGCCCAGAGCAGCTTCATGGAACTCGCCGCAGGCGCATCGGAGCCCTCGCTGGGGGGCGAGAGCGTCTCGATGAGGCCTTCGGTGGCCGTGACGTGATCCTGAGCTGGAACCTCTGCCGCGGCGATCCCTAGCGTCGTCTCGGTCTGGTCCTGCAGACCCTCCACCACCATGACGCCCTGGAGAATGGCCCAAAACAGGACTGGGTACATGCAGATGGGCAGCACGAACGCGTAGATCACGGTCGCCCTGTCCCGCAGGCTCTCGGTGAGCTCTTTTCGGGCGACGCTGAGAGCACCGTGCAGGGGGGAGAGGCTGCGGAATTCTGACATGGTGCTCCGACCATACGGGGGGTGGACTGCGCTTCCTAGCCCAGGGCCTCGAAGGTGGTGGGAGGTGAATTCAAGAAAAGACATCCATGACGCCGATACAGGCGTGAATGGACTCCGCTTCCCACGAATTCCTGGCGCCGAATCAGCTTGGCGCGCCCTCCCCTCAGGTCGGGGAGCGTGGCACGGATGTACCAGCGGTCAACCCGGAGTCTCTCGCCAGCCTCATGCGTCATGCTAGTGAGGTATCGCTAGCCGGTGATATGGACGATTATCGCCCGGCTAGGTTCTTACGTGCTCCAGGGCCGGGCGCCTCGCCCTCTCAGCGGCGCTGGCGTCGCACGGGCCTGCGCCTCATCCTGGGGTTGTTCTTCGTCTGGGGTCTGGCCTTCAACGTGTCCGAGGTGCGCGGCAGTTCCATGGAGCCTGGAATCCATGACCGCGATCACGTCATGGTGGACCACGTGACCTTCCGTCTGGCGGGCCTCGATCGCGGCGACATCGTCGTCTTGCAGTACCCCCTGGACCCGAGCCTCGACTACATCAAGCGCGTGATAGGTCTGCCCGGGGACAAAGTGGTGATCACGCGGGGGACGGTCTTCGTCAATGGGAAGAGGCTGAACGAGCCCTACGTGGGGCCCCATTCGGTTGAGCCCTGGACCCATCTGAACACGGTCGTACGGGCGAATCACTGCTTTGTCCTCGGCGACAACCGTAGCCGCTCATCGGACAGCCGGGAGTTCGGCCAGGTGCCTTACGGGAATCTGCGGGGCAGGGCCATGTTTCGCTTCTGGCCTATGGGGCGCATCGGCGTCCTGGATTGAGCTGGGGTTGCAGTTAGGGTAGATGACTTGGCCCCCCCGGTTTTGGTAAACCCTTGCTTGTGAATGAGCAGACTGCACGCCCTGTGGCTCTGGTGACCGGCGCTGGCCGGGGCATCGGGCTGGAGACCGCCATCGACCTCTCTCGTAGAGGGTGGCGCACGCATGTGGTCTGGCGAAACAGCAACCGCGAGGAGTTGGAGCAGCGCTTTCCTGGCCGGGTGCATCGCGGAGATATCACCTCGGAGGACGACTGTCGGCGCATCGTGGCGGCCGTACTGGAGGTTGATGGCCGCTTGGATGGTGTGGTGCACGCCGTGGGTGAGTACATGGCCGGCCCGTTGGAAGGGCTGGGAGCGGATGATCTGCGCCACATGCTTGAGAGCAACACTCTCTCTGCCTTCACTCTTATCCGCTCCGTACGAGCTCAGCTGCGCACCTATCGTGGCGCCTGCATCTTCTTTGGGGCTGCCGGTGTTGAGGGCCTGCGCGCGCGGGGAGATGCGGCTGCCTACATCATGGCCAAGACCGCCCTGCTCTCCTTGGTGCGCTCAGTAGCAAAGGAAGAGGCGCCATTCGGTGTGCGCATCAACATGCTCTCACCGGGTCTGGTGCCTCACGAGCATTCTAGCGAGGACACCAAGGCTCTCGCCGGCTCGGTTCCGGCCGGCCGTCCGGGCCGGGGCGCGGACCTGGCCCATGCGGCGGTCTGGTTACTCTCCTCCGAAGCTGAACACGTCACCGGGCAAAACATGGATGTTGCTGGCGGCTGGATGCTCTAGGCTTGTCCGTCTCCCTTTCCCTCTTCCACCGCTGATCCCGTGCTCATCTCCCTTCAGACTTCCACCGCCGAGGATGCTCAAAGCCACCGCCTGTGCTGGGCCATCCACCCGGCCGACCTGTTCACGCCGGTGCGTGCCTTCCGCTCCCTGCGGGCGGCTGGCCACCACGCTTGCCTACTTGAGTCGGTGGAGGGCCCCGCACGTCTGGCCCGCTGGTCCTTCGTCGGAGTGAACCCCGGCGCTCACTTCCGCGGTGGACCAGAGGGCTGCACCCTGACCACGCCGGAGGGCACTGAGAATTTGATCGGGCCGAGCCACGAAGCTCTGCGCGAGGTGGCGCGGCGCTACGCCACCGCTCCCGTGACTCAGCCCGGGTTGCCGCCCTTCACCGGTGGCTGGATTGGATGCTTCACCTATGAGTGGGCCGCTAGCTTGGAGCCCACCGTGCCTCTGCCCGAGGACGATCCCCACCGGGTGGGCGAGGCCATCTTCGATCACTACTCCGATCTGCTCGCCTTCGACCACGCCTCCCAGCGCCTGATCCTTCTGGCGGGGTGTCCCCGGGGCGCCGACGATTATTCGGCCGCCTGCGAGCGGCTGGAGCGCCTGGCCGCGGATCTCAGCGCCGACGCGGGGGGCAGCCAGGGATTCAGACTGCTGGAAGACGAACCGCGGGCGCAGACCACGCGCCCTGCCTTTGAGGCGGGCGTCGAGCGACTGCAGCACGAGATCGGACAGGGCGAGATATTCCAGGCCGTACTCAGCCAGCGCTTCGAGCAGCGCTACGAAGGCGACCCCTTCATGCTCTACCGCATGCTTCGTCTGGTGAACTCGGCACCCCACATGTTCTTCTTCCAGGCCGATGGGCTGACCCTGGTGGGTTCCTCTCCCGAGCGCCTGGCCTCCCTCAACGGTCGCCTAGCCCAGGTGGTGCCCATTGCCGGTACGCGCCCACGGGACCCCGACCCTGATCGTGACGAGGCCCTGGCCGCTGAGCTGCTGGCTGACACCAAGGAGCGCGCCGAGCACGACATGCTCGTGGATCTCGCGCGCAACGACCTGGGCCGTGTGGCGCGGGTGGGCACCGTGGCGGTCAAGGAGTACGGGGTGCTGGAGAAATTCCCCACGGTCCAACACCTGGTCAGTCGCGTGGAGGCCGAGCTGGCCAGCGGTCGCGACGCCCTGGACCTATTGGCCGCGACCTTCCCCGCCGGGACGGTGAGTGGCGCTCCCAAGGTGCGCGCCATGCAACTCCTCGCGGAAATCGAAGGGTCGCGTCGTGGTCCCTACGCCGGAGCGTTCGGCTATCTCGATGGCGCAGGGAACCTGGACATGGCGATCGCCATACGCACCCTGTTCCTGCAGGGGGATACGATCCACGTGCAGGCCGGGGCGGGTGTCGTCTACGACTCTGTCCCCGAGCGCGAGTACGAGGAGACCCTGCACAAGTCCAAGGCCCTGTTCGAGGCCATCCGCAAAGCCGCCTCACCGGCCTTCCAGCCTGAGCCGGCTGCCAGTGCAGAAGGCTTTACCGAGCAAGATCAAAGCAAACCGGGGGTGCGGCCGTGATTCTACTGATCGACAACTACGACTCCTTCGCCTTCAACCTGTACCAATCCCTTGCGGGCATGGGTGCTCAGGTGCAGGTGGTGCGCAACGATGCGTACTCGGTGGAAGCCCTCTTGGCGCAGGCGCCCACCGCCATCGTCCTCTCTCCCGGGCCGGGCCGCCCGAAGGACGCGGGCGTGTGCCTCGATCTGCTGGCGGCTCTGCCCAAGGGGGTGCCCGTCCTGGGCGTCTGCCTGGGACACCAGTCTCTGGTGGAACATTACGGCGGGAGTCTCGAAGTGTACGAGGGCCCGATTCACGGTAAGGCGAGCCTTGTGCATCACGATGCCCAGGGCCTGTTCCGCGGGCTGCCCAGTCCGTTCCCCTGCGGTCGCTACCACTCCCTGCGGGCCGTGCGTGCCACGCTGCCCGACTGCTTGGAGCTACGGGGTTGGACGGAGGCCGGGGATGTGATGGCTGTGCAGCACACGAGCGAGCCGCACTTCGGTCTGCAGTTCCACCCCGAGTCCATCCTTACTCCCCAGGGAGATCAGCTCCTGGCCCGGTTCCTGCTTCTGTCGGGGGAACCGGCCACGGCTCGCTGACCATGGAACTCTCCGCCGCCCTGGCCCTCTCCCTGGGCGGACAATCCCTGGACCGGAACCAGGCCCGAGCGGTCTTCGCCGGTGCCTTGCGGGAGGACACGGACCCGATCCTCTTCGGGGCCTTCCTTATCGCCTTGGCCCAGCGCGGGGAGACCTCCGAGGAAATCGTGGGCGCCGCCCTGGCCCTGCGCGCGGCCGCCGTTCCTTTCGAACACGATCATCCCCACGCCATCGATACCTGCGGTACCGGAGGCGATGGCCTGGGAAGCTTCAATTTTTCCACTGCCGCGGCCCTGGTCGCCGCCGCCGCCGGGGCCACGGTCATCAAGCACGGCAACCGCAGCGTCTCCAGTAACTGCGGGTCGGCGGACCTGCTGGAGGCGTTGGGCATCGAACTGGAACTGGATCCCGATCAGGCGCGCGCTGTCCTGGACCAGGTAGGGATCACCTTCCTGTTCGCCCCGCGCTATCACCCGACCATGCGCTTCGCGGCCCCCGTGCGTCAGGCCCTGGGCGTACGCACCCTGTTCAACTTCCTCGGCCCCCTGTGCAACCCGGGCCGCGTGCGGCGACAACTTCTCGGCGTCAGCGATGGCGCGCGGGTAGGGGACTTCGCGCTGGCCCTGGAGGGACTCGGATGCGAGCGTGGCTACGTGGTGCACGGGGCCGGGGGAGCGGATGAGCTGACCCTGGAGGGCCCCAATCAGGCTCTGCCCGTGGGCGCCGCGCCGGCGCTGCCCTTGGACGCCGAGGCCCTGGGCTTGGCGCCTTGTCCCGTGGCCGATCTACGCGGCGGGGGGGTCGAGCGCAATGTGGAGATCTTGTCGGCGATTCTGGCGGGCGAGCAGGGGCCTCTGCGCGATGGGGTGCTGATCAACGCGGCTGGCGCCCTACTGGTGGCCGAGCGGGCCGAAGACGGGCCGGGGGCCCTGGCTCTGGCCCGGGAGGCCCTCGACTCGGGGGCCGCCGCCCGGCGCCTGAAGGACTGGGTGCGGATCAGCCGCGCCGCGGCGGGGAGCGCCTGATGGGTTCCTCCACGGGGACCCGACTGGACCCCATCCTCGCGGACGTGGCCGAGCGCGCTCGCCAGCGGCGCCGGATTCAGAGTCTCGAGGCCTTGCGCGCCGGAGCGGTTCCGGATCCGGCCCGAGGCCAGCGCTTCCTGAACGGGCTGGGCGCGGCGGGCCTCTCGATCATCGCTGAGTGCAAGCGCCGCTCCCCTTCCGCTGGACAGTTGTCCACGGAGACCGACCTCCCTGCCCGGGCCGAGGCCTACTCCCGCGGCGGTGCTCGGGCCCTGTCGGTGCTGACCGAGCAGGACCACTTTGGCGGCAGCCCGGAAGACCTGCTGGCCGTGGAGTCGGCCGGCCTGCCGCGCCTGCGCAAGGACTTCCTGCTGGACGAGGCCATGGTCCTGGAGAGCATGGCCATGGGCGCCGACGCCGTGTTGCTGCTCGCCGTCTGTCTGCCCGACCCGCTCCTGGGGGAGCTGCTCGAGGTGGCTCGAGCTCAGGGTCTCGCGGCCCTAGTCGAGGTACACGACGAGCCGGAGCTGGAGCGCGCCCTGGCCTGCGGCGCCGACTGCGTGGGCGTCAACGCCCGCGACCTGAAGACCTTCGAGGTGGACTTAGCGCGCACCGAGCAGCTCCTGCCCAAGATCCCGAAGGGTGTGCTGAGCGTGGCGGAGAGTGGGCTGCGAAGTCTGTCCGACTTGCAGCGCGTGGCGCGCGCGGGAGCTGACGCAGCACTTGTGGGGGAGGCCCTCATGCGAGCTCCCGATCCACGAGCCACCTTGGCTGATTGGCTAGAGAGGCTTCAGGCGTGAGTGCTTCGGGGATCATCAAGGTCTGCGGCCTGTGCCGCGAGGAGGACGTGGATCAGGCCCTGGCAGCGGGTGCCAATGCCCTGGGGTTCGTGCACTACCCACCCTCGGCCCGGCACCTGGAGGTGGAGCAGTTGGTCGATCTCGTGCAGCGCGCTCGGGAGCGCTCGGACGCCTACACCGTCTTGGTCGTGGTGGATGCCGTTCCCGACCAGATCCTCGCCTTGGCGGACCGCAGTGGCGCGTCTCACCTGCAGTTGTGCGGCGCGGAGGACCCTCGGGATTGGAGCGCGGACCGCCCCTCTCCAGCCCTTTGGCGTCGGATCGCCGTGGGGCTCGGAGCTCGTGAGGAGTTGGAACGCTGGGCCGACCTATGCGAGGCTTTCGTGCTCGATCATCCCGGCGCACCGGGAGGGACGGGGGTGGAGGTGGACGGCGTCATGGCCCGAGACTTGGCCTCGCTGGCGCCGTGTATCCTGGCCGGTGGTTTGGATGCAACGAACGTGGCCGAGCGAATTCAGGCGGTGGCGCCCATGGGCGTAGACGCTTCATCGCGCCTGGAGCGGGAGCCCGGAATCAAAGACTCTGCGGCGGTGAGCGCCTTCGCGCTGGCCGCACGCCAGGCTCTGACAGCTGAGGGCGCCCTGTGAGTAACGATCGGTTCGAGCGGCCCACCCGGTTCACAGCGGGCGATGAATCCTTCGGTGGGGTCTTTGCCCCCGAGACTCTGATGGACAACCTCTTTGCGCTGGAGGCTGCCTGGATCGCGGCGGAGGAGGACGAATCGTTCGGTGCCGAACTTACGCGCCTGCTCGAAACCTACGCCGGTCGACCCACGCCTACCTACCACGCGCGCGGACTGTCCGAGGTTTGGGGCGTGGACCTGTGGCTCAAGCGCGAGGACCTGCTGCACACCGGCGCGCACAAGCTCAACAACACCCTGGGTCAGTGTCTTCTGGCGCGCAGTATGGGCAAGAAGCGCATCCTGGCGGAGACCGGAGCCGGACAGCACGGGGTGGCCAGCGCCACGGCCGCGGCCCTCCTGGGTTTGGAGTGCGTGGTCTACATGGGTGCCCGGGACGCCGCGCGCCAGGCGCCCAATGTCGAGCGTATGCGCCTCTTGGGCGCCCGGGTCTGCATCGTCGAGAACGGTCAGCGCACCCTCAAAGATGCCATCAATGAAGCCCTGCGTGCCTGGGTCACCGATCCCGAGGCGCACTACGTATTGGGCAGCGCCCTCGGGCCGCATCCCTTCCCCAGCATCGTGGCGGGCTACCAGGAGATCATCGGGCACGAAGCGCGCGCCCAGTTCCTGTCCGCCCACGGCGGCCTCCCAGATCTGGCCGTGGCCTGTGTGGGCGGCGGCTCGAACGCCATCGGGCTGTTCCGTGGGTTCGTGGACGACGCGAGCGTGGAGTTGGTGGGCGTGGAGGCGGGCGGTGTGGGCTCCGAGGCGGGCCAGCACGCGGCGCGCTTCAGCGGCGGTCGTCCCGGAGTCCTGCACGGTTGCCTGAGCTACCTGCTGCAGGACGAGGACGGTCAAGTAGAGGCCACGCGCTCCATCAGCGCCGGGTTGGACTACCCCTCGGTGGGACCCGAGCACGCGGCTCTGCGTGCCGCGGGCCGCGCGCGCTACGAGTCGGCCACGGATGAAGAGGCCCTGGCCGGGTTCAAGGACCTGGCTTCTCGGGAGGGCATCCTGGCGGCCCTTGAGTCGAGCCACGCCCTGGGTTGGGTGCGACGGGAGCGCGAGGCTCTGGCCGGTCGGTCCGTGCTAGTGAACCTGTCGGGCCGGGGGGACAAGGACATGGCCACGATCCTGGAAGTGCTCGCCCCCGATCAGGATGGGGAGGATTCATGAGCGCCTCGCGGCTGGAAGCTGTCACCGCGCGCCTGGCCCAGGCCGGTGAGTGCGGCATCGCGCCCTACGTGACCGCCGGCGACGGCGGGCTGGGACGCACCCTGGCCGTGCTGCACGCTCTCGAGGGAGCCGGCGCGGCCTGCGTCGAGCTGGGACTGCCCTTCAGCGATCCCGTGGCCGACGGGCCCTTGCTACAGGCCGCGGCCCTGCGTTCCCTGGACTCGGGCACCACATTCGAAGGTGTGTAGGATCTGATCGTTCGTTATCGCTCCGCTGGGGGAGCCCTGCCCATCTTGGCCTTCAGTTACGCCAATCCGATCCTTAGCCGCGGGGCCGAGGATGCCTGCTCACGCCTGGCGGGGGCCGGAGCGGATGGTCTCTTGATCCCTGACCTGCCCGTGGAGGAGCACACCTGTATCGCTGGCGCGATGCAGGCGGCGGACCTGGCCAGCGTCTTCTTCGTTACGCCCACCACCGCCGACGCGCGCATTGTGCGCGCCGCTGAGCTGAGCCGTGGTTTCCTCTACGTGATCGGCCGCACGGGCATCACGGGGGCGCGCACGGAGCTGGGCAGCGAGGGCAGCGAGTTCCTCGCACGCGTGCGCTCCCTGACAACCTGCCCTCTGGGCGTGGGATTTGGTATTAACGGACCGGCGGAGGTGGCTGCTGTGGCGCCCCACGCCCAACTGGCCATCGTGGGTTCGGCCCTGGTGGAGCACATCCATCAGGCCGCCCTCGGATCGGCGCCCGACCAAGACATTGATGCCGTGTGCGCCCGCGCCGCGGCCAACTTCGTGACCCACCTGCGAGAGGGACTGAAACCATGAGCTTGACTCTGAGACACCAACTGACCGCCCTGGACCGGGCGCTGGCCCACCTGCTGGACGAGCGTGCACGTCTGTCCCGGGAGTTGGCGCGCGGTGCGCCCCTGCCCGCACCCGCCCTGGACGATGTGCTCGCCCGTACTGATGGGGACTTTCCGGCTCCAATCCTTGAGCGCGTCTTCGCCGCCGTGGACGAGGGTTGTCGCCGGGCGACCGAGGACCTGTCCCGATGATCCTACGCCTACGTATCGGAACCCCACCTGAGGTGGTCTTGGAACTGCGCACCTTGATCGAGGTTCAGGGCTTGCGCACCTTCCTCTCGCCCGAGCCCGCGCGTCCCATCATCGCTATCGTGGACAAGGTCCCTGGGGACTTGGCCGATCAGTTGTCGGCGCGGCCCGAGGTGGAGCAGGCCATCGTGCCCCGCGGGGAGTGGCGTCTGGTGGATCGCGCCTTTCGCGAAGGGCCTACCGGGGTCAACGTGGGTGCGGTCTGCGTGGGCGCGGGAGAGTCGGTGATCATCGCCGGACCCTGCAGTGTCGAGGGCCGGGACCTGATTCTGGAGGGGGCACGTATCTGTCGGGACGCGGGCGCCCACATCTTGCGCGGCGGAGCCTTCAAGCCGCGCACCAGTCCGTACGCCTTCCAGGGTCTGGGCCGCGAGGGCCTGGCCCAGCTGAAGGACGCGGGGGAGAGCGTGGGCCTGCCCGTGATCAGCGAGATCATGGACGCCACTCAGGTGAAAGCTTTTCGGGACTGCGACATCGACTGCTTGCAGGTGGGCGCGCGCAACATGCAGAACTTCACCCTGTTGAAAGCCATTGCGGTCGCGGGTCGGCCTGTGCTGCTCAAGCGCGGCCTCTCGGCCACCGTAGCTGAGTGGCTGGCGGCCGCAGAGTATCTGGCGGCCCACGGGTCCGACCAGATCATCCTGTGTGAGCGGGGCATCCGCACTTTTGAGACCGCGACGCGTAACACCCTAGACTTGACCGTCCTGCCCTTGCTGCGCCAGTGGACGCATCTGCCCATCCTGGTCGATCCTTCCCACGCAGGCGGAATCCCCGAGCTGGTGGCGCCTCTCTCGCGCGCGGCCATCGCCGCCGGAGCAGATGGGGTGGCCGTGGAAGTACACCCGCGCCCTCACGAGGCGCGCTCGGACGGTGCCCAGGCTTTGCTGCCCGGCGAGCTGACCCGCGTGGTGGCCGAGTGCCGCGTGGTGGGTGCTGTGCTGGGGCGTGGCTTTCACGCCCAGCCACGACTCGAGAGCGCCCCTGCGCTGACTCCCTGAGCTCTACTCGAGTGCCTTGAGCATGGCGTCCCAGTCGAGGTCCAGGGGTTCCCACTTGTCGGTGTCCCCGTGGGCCGCGGCGTACTCTTCGATGGCCGCGATGCGCTCCTCGTGCTGGGGGTGGGTGGAGAACCAGGCCAGGGAATCGGGCACGTCGCCATGCTCCTCGGCCAGATGTTCGAAGAAGCGGGCCAGGCCGGTCGGGTCGATGCGGGCGGCCATGAGCATGCGTACGCCCTCCAGGTCCGCGTCGGTTTCCTGGTCCTGGGAGTAGCCGTTGACTGAGGCCAGGGTGAATAGATCGCGTGCGATGGAGGCCAGCACGTCGGTGTTTCCCAGCACCAGGGTGACGGATGCCCAGAGACCGACCGAGTGCGCCATGCGCCGCAGTCCATGACGGTGGGTGACGTGAGCCATCTCGTGGGCGATGACCCCGGCAACTTCGGCGGGAGAGGAGGCCTCGGTGAGGAGGCCCGTGAAGACCGTGATGTAGCCACCGGGAAGGGCGAAAGCGTTGACCACTTCGCTGTCGATGACCTTGAATTGGAACTCGGCTTCAGGAAGCCCGGAATGGGGGGTGAGGCGGTCGAAGATGGTCTGTACAGCGGCGCGCACTTCGGGGTCGGTGACCTCGTCACCGCCCAGGTCCATGCTGCCCCAGACCTGCTCACCAATGACCTCATCCACGCTGTAGGGCAGAGCCTCCACGGTGGAGTCCACGCCCCAGCGGAACAGTGACGGCACGCTGAGTGCAAACACGGCCAAGAAGATGAGGCAACCGACGCAGCTCAGTCGGTGGGAGAGAGGTGTCGAGGTTCGCATGCCCTCCATGCGGGCCAGAGCATCGCCGAGGTCGTTGCCACCGGCTGCCTCCAAGGCTCGCAGGAAGTCCGGGTCCTCGCTGAAAATACGCTGGGCTCCGTCGGCGGCGATGCAATAGATCACTCCCCCAGCGGGCTCAGCATTTAGTCGCATGCCTTTCCAGGGGATCTGGACCGTTGTGCCATCTTCCAGGCTGGCCACGATGCCATCCAGCCGCAAACGGATGCGGGCGGGCTGGCGACCGTCGGGCTTGGATCTCTGGAAGACCCATCCCTCCATGGACTTCTCCAGGTCGTAGGCGCCGTTCATGATGTGACTTGGGTTGGGGGCATACGTTGGATGCTCGTCTTCAGGGTGCCGATGCCGGACACGGTGCAGAGCACTTCATCCCCATCGTAGAGGGGGCCCACTCCGCTCGGTGTGCCCGTCAAGATGATGTCGCCCGGGTGGAGAGTCAGGTGGCGTGAAAGGTAGGCGATGGCTTGGGGCAATCCCACCACCCAATCCGCAGTGGAAGCCTCCTGGCGTAGTTCGCCATTCACATGGCATGTCAGGTCCAGTGCGTTCACGTCTAGGTAATCGCGCGGGACAAAAGCGGGGCCCAGGGGACAGGCGCCCTCCATGTTCTTGGCACGCAGCCAGGGGTGGCCCAGCTTGCGGTCGGCGCCTTGCATGGTGCGTGCGGTGAGGTCGTTGGCCACGGTGTAGCCAGCCACGTGCTCCATGGCGTCGGCGGTTGAGATGTCTCGTCCACCCAAGCCTATGACGACCGCGACCTCGGCCTCGTGATCGAATCGGTCCTGATACCACTCGGGTACGCACACCTGGGCAGCATGGGGCCTGAGGGTCTCGGGCAGCTTGTTGAAGAACAGCGGTTCGTCAGGAACCTCCTCGCCGAATTCCTCGGCGTGGGCGCGGAAGTTCTTGCCTAGGCAAAGGATCTTGCCCACTTCACCGGGGAGCAGCGGCAGACCCGTGTCGAGGGGGACGCCGTTCACGCATTGCACCTGGACTCTCGCCAGGCCACCGGAGTCCTGCGCCTCGTCCAAGGCACGCTGCAGGTGCTCTCGATTCAGCCAGTCAATCTCAAACAGATCGGTCAGATTCGTGGGCTTGCCCCGGCGTTCGAGCAGGTCCGTGAGATCCAGAAATCCACGTTCGCCGCATGCCTCAGGATCTGGCCCGTCGTCCAGGAGCAGTCGCCCGCCGCGCCCGGCTGATTCCGGGCTCATGCGGTAGATGCGGATGGGGCCGCTTGATGCGGGCTTGGCGCTGCCGGTGTCCATGGCGCGCAGTATACCGTGGGCCCTACAGGGTCTCACCCAGGGTGAGCAAAGCGTAGGCCGTGGCCAGCACGGGATTGCCCTCCCACCAGCGTGGAGCGTTGGCGTTCACCCATGATCCGTCCAATTTGGACTGCATTGCCACAAGACGGCCCGCCAGCTCGGCACGCCAATCGTGGACCTGCCCCTCGCCATCGATGACCTCCTGGGCACCAAACACCGACAGGGCGCGTGCCATCGAGTGGAAGTAGTAGAACAGGCCCTGGTAGGCGGCTGTGGGATCGCTCGAGTGTTCAAAGCCGGGGTTTACATCGAGGGTGTAGTGCTCGCTGAGCCACTTCCAGCAGGCCTGCACGCGCTCGTCGGTGGTTTCGAGGCCCGAGAAGACCAGGCCCTTGAGTAGGGCGTAGGTCATGGACCCGTAGGAGCGCGGGATCTTAGTGCCGTCCGCCAGTACCTCGAAGCCCGCCTTGGAATCTCCGGGGTAGTAGCCAGCCCCGCCGTCATTGCCCGAGACAATCTTGCCCTCTGCGGAACGCAGCTCGAAGTCGTTGGACTCTGAGCGGTTCTGACAGCGCTCAAGGAAGCGCACGGCGCGGTCGAAGGCGACGTGATCCTCCTCCAGGCCCGAAGCGACTAGAGCTTCCAGGGCCATCTGCAAATTCGACAGGTCCGGGCGCTCGTCACCGCCGTACCCAATTCCGCCATAGAAGGGGTGGTCGGCTGAGTAGCCCTCGCCCTCGTCTGCCTGCAAGTTCACGAGGAAACCCTGGGCGCGCTTGATCACCTTGGCGTAGGTCTCACCCTCGGCTTGTGCCAGGGCCAAGATGCAAGATGAAGTGACGTAGTTGGCCAGTCGACCCTGGTGGATGGATCCGTCTTCGCGCTGCAGGCTCGCGATCCACTGTAGTCCCTCATCGATCACCTTTTGAATGTCCGCTGGGCGTGGGCTCGGGAGGGCCTGAAGGGAGGCAATCACCATGGCGGTCAGCCCTGCATCCGCTTGGCCGGGGGCACCCCAACGACCGCCTTCGCTTGTGAGCAGTAGGAACTGTGCGCCCTTGTGCATGGAGTCGCGAACGGCTTCGGCGTTGACTCCAGTGATGGCGGGCAGAGGTGTGGCGCCCGTGGGGGTGACCTTGGGATCGGCGAATATGGGTTGGCAGATCGAGAGATCGATCACCGCCGTGGCCGTAGCCCACACGTCTTGGGAATTGGGGCCCATCCAGGAGCCATTGCTTCGACGCTTGGCCAGCAGGGACGTGGCCCAGGCGGCGGCTTGAGTCTTGCTGTCCGTGAACTCACCTCGATCTAGCCATGGGTTGGGGAGTGGAGCCCCATCGCTCGGGTCGGACACGCCTTGTTTGGCGAGCCATGAGACGGCTAGGCCCAGCGCCGGGGTCGTGAGGGGATCAACGAAGCCGAAGAGCGCTACGGCTGCCTGGCGAGTCTGCATGAGAACGCCACCGGGTTCGGCGTCTGGGCTGGCTATGGATCCTTCTGCTGACTGCAGGCCGATGAGGTAGTCCAGGCCCGCGGCGACGAAGGGGCCGTCGATACGTGTGTAGTGCCGTGGGCTGCTCGCCAGGGCCGTGAGCACAGAGGCGGTGTCTTGGACGCCGGATCCGTAGCGGCCCAGCTTCGGATCCTGGACGGAACGTAGCCAGCGAATGGAGAGGTCGATTTCATCCTTCAGGCTGCTCAGATCCTGGGGTGCAGGCTCGGAGACGGCGGGGAGGATGGGGGACGCAGCGGCCAGAAGGGCCAGGAGAGGGGAGAGCATGAGGCGTGAAACGCTCGGGCTGAGGAGGGGTTCAACGGGGCGGTGACGGGGCTGCCCCAGGGTAGCGTGTGCTTGCCTGTTACGCGCCTGACCTCTAGCAGGTGGGTCCTAGCGGAACCGCTTACACCACTGGCTCTTGGGGTCTTCCTCGTACCAGGCGCCTGCCTCGGTGCCCTCGTCGATACCTTGGTCTGCATAGCCCAGGGCGGCCAATTGGGCCAGCTCTTCGCGGTCCTGCAGGCCCGTGGCCCGGGAAAGTCCGCCTTCGTCGGCTGCCGCGAGCCAAGCCAGGAGCTGAGTTCGCAGTGACCGTGCGCGTTCCATTTCTTCGTCGATCAAGTCGACTAGGCAGCCGGGGTCATCGGCCAGACGGTAGAGCTCCACCTGGTGCTGCGCGCGAACAGGCTTTCCGGAGTTGCGTAGGGCCAGGACCAGGAACCAACCGTCCAACTCGATGGAGGCCGAGTGGGCGTGGGAGCTGATGGCGTAACGTGCCTCGTTCTCCCGCTCCGCATCCCCCAGCCAGCGCATGAGGTTTTCGCCTGGGAACTCCACATCGACTAGGCCGCTTACGTCGAGCAACGTGCGACCTAGGTCGAGGTGGTTGACGCCCCGCGTGACCGCGACATCCATGGGACTTCCGGGCCAGGTCAGGATCAGGGGGACGCCAAGCGTTTCCGGGTAGAGGCCCGCGTGGGTGAAGTAGAGGCCGTGGTTGCCGAAGGACTCGCCGTGGTCGCCGGTAATGGCGATGACCGCATTCTGGAAGCGCGGGTTGGAGAGGAAGCCTTCCAGCTGTGTGTCCAGGTACGTCACCTCGGACATGTACTGGCTCGTGACGTAATCTAGATCGCGTACCGCCGCGTCCCACGGGACCCGGACTCCTTCGGGGAGTTGCATGGACTCCGAGTAGGGGTCCTTGCTCTCATCGTAGTAGCGCCAGCGCAGCTCGTCGGGTACTTGGTAGGGGGCATGGGCATCGAAGACGTGCAGCCATACGAACAATGGAAGGCCATCTGCCTCATCCAGCCACTCGTCAAGACGGGCGATAGAGATGCGCGAATCCACGTCGGCCTTTCCGCTGGGGACCCAGAGTCGATCGAACCCTTGGGAGAGTCCGCTCTGGCGGTGATTCATGTGTCCGGCGCTGAGGGCGGCTAGGGTGAAGTAGCCCGCCTGTTGGTAGCGCTCAGCGAGGGTCACGGCGTGTTCGGCGAGGACGGTGTTGTTGTCCACCATGCGCGTGTCACGGGGGGAGAGCGCCGTCATCAATGACGCATGAGAAGGGTTGGTGATGTTCGTAGAGGCATAGGCGTCCTCGAACATCACTCCCTTGCCGGCCAGTTGGTCCAGGAAGGGCGTTTCGACGCCCACGTTGCGTGAGGACCCGCCCACATGATCGGCGCGGTGTGTATCCGAAGTGACCAAGACCACCGTCTTGGGTCCCGCCCAGCGTCGCTCGATTCGCGGGGAAGACAGTGCCACGAGACTCGGCCCCTCTTCCGCTGAATGCAGCGAGAAGCTCACTTGAACTCTGCCGGGGGCGGCGAGCGGGAGGACCAGCTCCGCATCGACCCAAAGTTTCGAGTCTCTGCCACGGGGAAGGTTGAACGCTCCCTTGGCGATTTCGACCGGCGGCTCCTGTTCCATGTCCGTAACACGCACGAGTATTCGGGGGTGTTCCGTAGTGCGACGTACCTCTAGCGGTCGCGCCATTCCAAATTTCAGTACGGCCCCAGGAGTGGCCAAGACCTCCGCCGTCATGGGAGCATCCTTTGACAGGGCGATGGCTGTGCGGTACTCGTTCTCCATACCCACGGCTTCGGGTTGGCTCGGGTCCTTGGGGAGGAAACCATGCAGCGGTGCGGATAGGAGTTCGACTCCGAGGAATACGGAGTTGTGTTTCAGTCGGTCTATCAGTACGCGCACGCCGTCGAAGGGTTTGCTCTGACCGAGTACTCCTGGGATGTCAACGAAAACGACCCCTGGTAGCCCCGTGCCGGAGTGACGTAGGAATGCGCTTGTGACCACGTCCTCGCCGTTCCGGGTCAGAGCCACTGCGACGTCCACCTTACTCTTGCACATCAGGCGTACAGCCGCCCGGTTGACACTGCCAGCGGGGATGGCCTGCGGAATGGCGACGCGACCCTTGGGCGACGAGAAGCCCAACCCTATCCATGGGCCTCCCCAACGCTCCTTGGACTGAAGGACTAACTCCGAATCGGCTCCGGTGATCTGCCACGTGGTTGGGCTCTCAGGGCCCACTTCAAATCGGCCCCGCGAGAGGATCTCTTTCGTCGGTTCAGGGCTGCCGGGAATGACCGTCAGGTTGAGGCGCGCGATGTGCTGAACGGCGCTTTCAGAAGCCTCAAGGTCAGGCTTTGCGCAGGACGCGATCAGGGCGAGCACTCCGAGAGCGAGGGAGCCTGTCCAGCTTTGCGCATATACCCCATCCCGGGACACCTTGGGTGCTCCATGCTGGCGGTGCTGGTTAGGTCGTTCTGTCACGCTGAAAACGGAGAGGGTTGGCGGGGCCGCCTTAAACTGCAGAAAGCCCCATGTCGGCGGCTCTCAAGAGTACCCCAGGCTGGGGGTGGCGGTGGGATGAGAGGCCCGCCCCCGGGCCCCTATGGGGTCGCCCTTCCTTACTCAGTCCCGGAAAGAGTCACGGCTGTCCCATAGGCCATGATTTCGGCGGCCCCCTTGGAGACCTGGCTGGTGGCGAATCGGAAACCAACGACCGCATTGCCTCCCATAGCCCGTGCCTCAGCCGCCATGCGGTCTAAGGCCTCCTCCCGAGCCTCTGCCACGAGCTTGGTGTACTCATGCACCTCGCCGCCGATGAGCAGTTTGAGTACGGCCATGATGTCCTTGCCCACATGCCGAGTGCGCACGGTCGTACCTCGCACCAGGCCATGGACTTGGGTGATGGAGCGTCCGGCGATGGTTTCCACGGTGGTCACGATCATCGTTTAACTTTCCGGTAGGGGTCAAAGGGAAGAGCCCGTAGGCGGGCACGGGCAACGAAAGCAGCGAGCAGAAAGAGGCCCAGTCCAAGGGCGCCCGTGAGAGCTTTGGGCAGGAGCTCCATGTCCGATTGGGCCCATTCCACTGCAGCGAGGCCTAAGAGTCCAGCCGCACCGAGCAGGATCAGGCCATGGCCTAGGCTCAGGCCGGCGCGCTGGCCGAGTTCACCGCTCAATCGTTCCCACTCGTGATCCGCCGGCTCGGGCGGAGCCATCTGGCGCGCCATGATTTCGAGCTCGCGGTAGTCGGCCACGGCGCGGCCCAGGTCGGGCTCAGCAGCCAGTCGCTGTTCAAAGGATTCTCGCTCCGATCCTAAGAGCTCACCATCCGCGTAGGCCATGGCCATCAGTTCATCGGCGCTGGGCTCTGGGTCGGCCCGGTGGTCATCGGCGTGGCGCGTCATGGCAAGAGGGTCAGGCTTCGGAGTGGGCGGAGGAAGGGGAATCTGTCATGTGCGGCGCGAGGGCCTCCCGTAGGCGGCGTCGGGCGTGGAACAAGCGCGACATGACCGTTCCCTCGGGGATCTCTAGAGCCTCGGCTATCTGCTTGTAGGGCAGATCCTCGAAGTGCCGCAGAGAGATGATCTCCCGGTCCCGCTCGGTGAGCTGTGCGAGAGCTGCGTGA
Organism: Planctomycetota bacterium; assembly: GCA_028823395.1. Lineage (GTDB taxonomy): Bacteria > Planctomycetota > UBA1135 > UBA1135. Next base: position 17,851 of record JAPKBO010000060.1, read on the forward strand.
AACAGGGTCTCTCGCTCCGCCTGCAGGGCGCTGGCTTCGGGGGAAGGCTCGGGATCGACAATCTGAAACTCGTGCTCTTCGCCATCGGCGCCCACCTGCGTCAGAGATGTGGGGCGAATTCGCCGGTGCTTCCTCAGGTGGCTGAAGCAGGTGTTGCGCAGAATGCGGTGGAACCAGGGCAGGAATGGTTGCCCGGGGTCATAGCTCTCCCGTGACTTAAATACCTTGAGGAGGGCGTCCTGGCACAACTCGAGAGCGTCATCGCTCGAACCGACCCAGCTGCGAGCCATGCGGTATCCGCGGCCGCGCACGAGGTGCGTCAATTCGTCAAACGCTTGTCGATCTCCCGCGCTTACGGCGGTCATGAGGGATGTGCACTGGGTGGACATGTCCTCTGCGTACGCCCGGCTCT
>JAPKBO010000261.1 GCA_028823395.1 Planctomycetota bacterium
CATCCCGATGTAGAAGTAGCTGTTCATGTAGGCCGGCCACTTTTTCACGGCGCTAGTGAAGTTGGTTTCGGCTTCTTCGTGGGAGCCCGAGCTGAGCTGTGCGTAACCCAACCACCACACGAGCGTGGCATCAGAGCTTGTCGTCTCACCCCAGCGTTTTACGAAGCGGGCGGCTCCATCACGGAGTACGCGGGTGAACACCTCCGGGCCAAGCGAACCCCAGTAGGTGCCGAAATCAAACGTATTCGGATTCCAGCTGAGGGTCTCCGCATAGGCCTCTTCGGCACCGGGGCCGTCCTCCGCATATTGCAGCGCGAGACCCAAGTTCTTGTGCATTTCACCAAGACGCCCTGCCTCCTCCGGCTTGGGCTCTACGCCAGCGATGGCGGAACGGTAGGCCGCAATCGAGCTGGCCAGAGCCGCGCCCGCTTGATCGGCCATCTTCTCGTTCCCTGACAGGACCTGGTACTGCGAGAAGAGGATCCGCCCTTGCAGGAAGAGGGGTTTGGGGCTCGGGTCGTTCTTGACCGCCTGCTCCGCGGCCTTCGCAGCGGAGGCTGGATCCTGATTGAGCCACGCCGCTTCCGCTAGGGGCAGCCAGGCGTCGTAGTACTTGTCGGGGGCCGCAGCGAGGGCCTTGGTCAGAAAGGTCTGGGCGTCCTGCAGGGCGAAACCGGTCGTATTGCTCGGCACGTTTTCAGCGATGTACTTCTTGGCCTTTAGGAAGGAGCCCATCCCATACAGGTAGTCCAAGTCGGGTCCCTCGTTAGCTTCCTTCAGGGCATCGGTCTGGTTGAAGGCATCGTTGATGCGGCCCTGGGCGAACCAGACTCGAAGGACCCACATGCGCGTGGATAGCGCCCCTTTGCTTTCGGCATCGGCTTGCTCAAAGAGTTCAAGAGCGCCATCGAGTTCCCCTGTGTCCAGCAGTGCGCGTCCACGTGTGATGAGATCTTCGGCGTGCCGCCCTTCTTCCTGAAGTGCCTCTAGGGCGGAAGTCTGGGCAAACGCCGGAGACGCGGACAGGAGAGCGGAAACGAGAATGGTGGTAAGGGTCATGATGGGTGGAATCAGGGGGTAGGTTGATCGATCCAGACCATGCGTCCGGCGATGGTCTCGGCCACGTTGACTTCTTCTCCGGCAAGCATGCGCTCGCAATCCGCCAGCAGGGGCCGCAGGCCTTCGCGAGTTGCTGGACCGATGTCGAGGCTCTTTTGCAGCCAGTCCTTTGCCGCACCCGCGTTGCCGCGCAATGTTAGCTCCAGTATGGCCATATTCTGGTGCGCATCGCCCCAAGCTTCTTCGAGTTGGGCCTGAGCCCCAGGCTCAAGCTCTTTCTTGGGGACCTGCACTGCGCCGTGCTCGATGGCCGAGAGCAAGAGCCTCTCAGCTTCTTCTGGATCCGTGCGCAGGTAGTAGGTCATGACCAAGCCCGTGTCATTCACTACACGTACGTCCTCAGGCAGGAGGCGAGCCGCTTGCTTGTAGGCCGCCCAGCTGCGGCTCATCACCTTCAGGGCGTCAGCCTTGAGCTCTTGATTCCCTTCTTCAGATCCCTGGGCCGCCCGCATCAGGAGCACGGCGGCATCGCGGTTCACGAAGCCCGCATCATTGGCCATGTTGCCGTTTTCGGGGCGGTAGCCGTGCAGGTAGTCCGCGATCTCCGCCGCGGCAACCATGTTGTCCAGTGCGCTCAGGCTGTTGGGTCTGCGAGTTAGACCGGCCACCACAAACCCCAAGCCGCTGATGCCGTCGGGCAGTCGTTGCCCGAGACTCCATGCTAGGCCACCTTCAAAGAGGTCTTCCATGGATAGGAACGCATCGCGGGCCTTCAGCAACTCTCCCGCGTTGTAGTGACACCAGCCCCGGGCATTGCGGGCGATGGCTTCGAAGCCCAGGCAGTCCGAGTGCAAGGACTCATCCAGTTCGCGTGCTCGTAGAAGTTGGGCTTCGGCTTCTTCGAAGGCACTGACATCGGGCGTTTCAGCCTCGAAGGCCTCCAGGGCGGCATAGAAAGAGATTACGCCCAGATTGCGCAGTACGCGTCCGTCGGGCCGCGCGGCCGCAAAGGCGCGGTAGTACTCAAGGAGTTGTGGGTAGCCCTGCTCACCCACGGCCAGCTGCTGCAGGCGGTCGTGAATCGACTGGTCGGTGGGGGCAACTTCAAGAGCCTGCTCAAGTTGCTTCAAAGCCATGACGTTCTCGCCCGCCCACTCGTACAGGTTGGCTAACTGCAACCGCGGCCAGGTATCCTCCGGCGTGCGTCCGAGCAGTCGCGCGAACTGATCCTCCGCTTCGATGAAGTACTCACGCGCCTCTTCTTGCTGACTGATCTTTTCGATGTAGACGTCAAAGGCCGCCTCGGCCCAGGTGCGAGAAGGGTGGGGGGTAATCGTGGGCGCCGGTTCCGCGGTCTCGAGCAGTTCGGCACCCCGGCGCGCCAGAGCCAAGGCCTTGTCGGGATCGGGTATACGCCTCGCCGCGCGACTGGCTTCAAAGTAGATCTCGACTCCGGCCCCTGCACGCAGGGCATCTACCAGGTGCTGCGTTGCATCTTCATAGAAGAACTGGGGTGAGGAACTCGCTGGCGCCGCTTGGAGAGCAGCCTGGCCCCGCAGAAGCAGGACTCGCGCCGTACGGCCGCCCAATTCCAGAGCCTCGTCCAGGGGAACGAGGGCGTCCAGTGGTCGACCCGCGTCCATCATCTGTTGGGCCTTGGCCGCCAGCTCGAGGGCGCGGGCATTGGCTAGGTGCTCTCGGGCCAGCTCATACTCATCCCTGTCCAGGGCACGGCGCGCCGCGTCCACTGCCTGCTCGAGGGGAGCGAGTTCAGCGTCCGGGCCGGGGGTGGTTCGACTTGGGATTGCTTGTCCGGAATCCGGGCCGTGGCAGGCCAGGACCGGGACAAGGACCATGAGGGGGATATAGCGGGCAAGCATCGAAGAATCTGGGTCTATGAGCGGGGCTTCGGGGGCGGCCATTCTATTAGGCGAGGGCCGATCACACCATGATCATGGGAGTGGGAAGGACCCTGGGAGGGGCGAAACCGGGGTCAGTGGTAGTGCACGCTCGAATCGGGGTCACTCTTTTTCGATTCCTGTTGGAGCCACGTATAAAGTACACGGGTCCACTGGAAGAGTGTCCTATCTCGGACGTCTACTCGGAGGGGGCCGCTAGGCTTCCTTTTCGGTATCCACCCAACCATCCTCATGCGCTACAGCCTTGCTACTTCAACCCCCTCGCTGCAGGGGGGATTCCTGCGTCTGCTTGCTCTGGGGCTACTCGTCGGCCTCCCCGCCTGTGACAATCCGGCCTGCATTTATGCGCCCAACGGCTGCCAGGATGGGGGTGGTGGCGCTGGCTCCGGCGGCGGCGTCGGTTCCCAGCCGGCCTCCCTCCCAGAGGATGGGGCCTGGATCCTGCCCTCTGCGCCGACCCTCGATCAGGTCCAGCCTGCGGGTTCCAACGTGAACCCCGGCGCGCCCGTGGTCCTCTTCTTCTCGGAGAGCATGAACCCCGCGACCTTCTCGGGAGCCTTGGAGATCCTGGAGAGTTCCACGGGAACCCAGGTTCCCACGATCCAGCCCCCGCCCTTGGTCGGGGACGGGCGCGTGGTCATCCTGACCCCGGCCCTGCCTCTGACCGAAGGCGGTACCTACGTGGTGCAGCTGCGAGAGGGCGCGCTCCTCACGGACATTACCGGTCAGCCCATGATCGAGGGGGC
>JAPKBO010000262.1 GCA_028823395.1 Planctomycetota bacterium
CCGCATCGGCGTAGGCGGGGCACCCGGCACCCAAGCCCGCGATCTGTCCGATGTGCTGCCCCGTGGCGATGCCGCCCGCGGCGACGAAGGCCACGTTCAAGCGCTCCGATGCTCCGTAGATGCGAGCGTAGGAGCTCGCGTTCATGCTGAGCACGGAACCTGCAGCGGAGGCGGCGAGGAAGCGACGACGGGTGAGGTGCGAGGGTTGGGTCATGGTGCTCGTTTGTGCTTGAAGGGTACGGGTGGGGGGCCGCATCGATTATGGAGCGGACGGTTTACTCTGGAGTGACAGAAACGAAGGTCTTAACGACCGACCTTGAAGATTAGGAACTCCTGGTTCTTGTAGGCCAAGCCCGTGCCATCGGGGTCCATGTTTTGCCGAGAGACCCGCTCCATGTCCAGCTTCTTGATCAGTCCCTTCCCTGCCCGCGCACTGAATTCGTACCTGGTATCTGCGAGGTACTGGATGCCTTGGTCGCGGATATAGCCTGCCATGTCCCGGCGCTCAAGATAGGGTAGAAATTCCCAGCTGTTGATGAGTCCATCGAGATTCACGACAGGATATCCGGAATAGAAGCCGAGCACGCCAGCATTCCAACTGCCGATCACGGATCCCTTGGGGACCTTCTTGCGCAGGGTGATGCAGCCTCGAAACCGCGCGTCATTGGTGGAACGATTCCAGTCGCTGTACTGCACCTTCCCATCCCAGTAGTGGGTCAGTGTCTTCTGGGTGCTGAGGGCGACGATGAGGAGGAGGGCGCCCGTGGCGACGGGTGTATGGGCTTTTTTTGGGATCAGGCGCGAGCCCACAAAACAGAGGTTGGTCGCCGTCAGGACGGCAACGCATGTTGTGATCACGATCTCGGCCTCAAGCAGGCCCCAGCGCTTGAGCGCATAGGTTGCCTCGTAGGGGAACCACAGCAATGAGACCACGACATTGAGCAGGGCGAACACCGCCAAGTAACTGAAGGGCGCGAGGCATCTTGAGGAGTGCCGTAACTCAGCGAGCCAGACCCTCGGTTTTCCAAGCAAGACAGGACCAAGTAGGAGCACAACTACGAATGCCCCAAACGTGCTGTATGAAGTGGAATCTACGAGGAAGAGTCTTCCACCAATGAGCCACGTTCCGTCCATCCCACGGGAGGTCAAAAACCACCTCCGCGCTTCCCTGGTCCACTCGTTTAGGAGTTCCAGGAATGGGAGGGACCAAACAGTTTCGACCCCATTTTCTGCGAGGAACTGTGCGGACTGGATCAGTTTGGCTCCACCCGAGACCGGCAGGGGGTGCCCCGTGGTCGCTAGGTTGTACGCCAGGTAGGGCAAGATGATCGCGCTGGCTACGCCGCCGATCACCAGGCAGTCCCGGAGGCGCCGACCGAGAGATCCGTCACGGCGGCTTGCGATCAGGTACGTCGCAAGCAGAACAGGAATCAAGAACCCGGCGTTGAGCCTGGCCAAGCACGTTAGGCCAAGCAAGGCACCCAGGCTCGCTGCCTGCCGTCGCGTACACCCTGTTCGGAAATGCTGCTGGTAGTACGACACGGTCAGCAGGAGCACCAAGGCATAGAGGCTGTTCTCCATGCCCCAGACCCGCGTCCACACGATGCCGAGGGGGAAGAGGAATGCGCCGGCGGCGGCGATACCCGCGGGCAGCGAGACGGCTCGGCGGACAATGCGCAGCAGTACCATGCACGAGGCAAAGTGGATCGCGGCTGTCAGGAACACGAATACCCGGGACATCACGTCCACGTCCCGGATGCCGATCCAGTGCATGATCTGGGCCAAGGCGGTGAGGATCAGGCACCAGAGCGGCTGCACTCCGTTGGTGGCATGGATGCCATCGAAGGTCCAGAAGCCGTGCGTGGGATAGTTGACGGCCACCTTGAAGTAGTAGTAGGCGTCGTCCCCCCGGTGGAGGAACTCCTCAAGGGGCACAAAGGCGTGGGCTAATAGGCCGACCAGCCCCAGGGATAGAATCCAATATGCCCGTCGGAGGAATCCGCCATCGATGGTCAGATCCGGCGAGGCTTCAGGCTGTTCAGTCATTCTCTAACCAATCCGTTGGGAACTCGGGTGGCAGGCGGATCACTTCGAAGAGTGTGGCCACCAAGCGCCCCTCTTTTCCTGAGCGGAAGGGGTTGAGGAATTCCCAGACCACCCGGCTCTGGCTGGTCACCTCCAGTGCGCGGCCGTTGTCGGATTCGGTGATAAGCGTATTGCCATTGGGAAGGCGCTGGCATGATCCGCAGGTGTTGGTGAAGAAGCGATTTGCTGGCGTTCCGGTGTAGAGCCATACATTCTTCCCCGTGACCGGATCGAGCTCAATCACGCGCGAGCGCCCCGACTGGGGGCGGCCTCCCTTGTTGTCGAGCAGCAGGATGTGGCCATTATCCAAGGCTGTCGGCTGGTGCTGCCATTTCCAGGTGCTACGCATGGCCCAGACCACCTTGCCCGACTTCACTGAGACGATGGCGATTGCGTGGGTGAACAAGCACGAGATCAGCACGTCCCCAGGCTCCACACCGGGTAACTGATCCGACAGTCGTTCATCCACCAACTCAAGCGTGTTGGTGTGCAGGATGTCCCCTTCGCTCTGCATAGTCTCCAATGCATCGGCGAACTCCGATTCCTCGAAGGCTTCCAGAATGGAGATTCGTCTCAGCTCCTTGCCGGATGCGTCCAGTTCGGCAATGAAGTCCAACAGGACCGGTTCTTCGGTGTTGATGCGTGGGACGATTGAGGCCTTGCGCGTCAGCACCCAGATGTGACCTTGATCGTCAACCTGCAGGTCATGGTGTGCCCGGTCCTTCCAGGTCCACAGGAGATTGCTCTTGGCATCGAGCTTGATGAGGGCGTGCCCTTCAAAGATCGCCAGTAGGTCGCCGTTCTCAAAAAGGTGCGCCCGCCGCCAGAAATCCCGGTAGACCTCTCTCTCCATGTCACGGGCCGAGTCGTCCTCGACGACGGAGGAATAGCTGTAGTGCCAGCTGTGCAGGATCTCGCCCTCCATATCCATCAGGAGGGCTTCAGGCGCATGGCCTGAGACAACTAGGTTGAGCCCGGCGAAGGCCTGCTTGCGGTCGTGGACCGTGACGTTGCTCAGTTCGCCAGCCTCCTCGCTGCCACCCGCATAGCCGATTCCCTCAAGCCCCTCGATCTTATCCGCGAGGCTTTTTGACCAGCGGGCCTTCTTCCAGCGCCCACTCAATGCTTCCCGATCGGCGTCCAGATCGAGTGGCTCTTCCTCCGCCCCGCCCGCAGGAATCGGCTGATTGCCACAGCCTGCTAGCGCCGAGCAGGCAAATATCGTGAGTAAGGGCTTCACGTTGTGCACACTACTGTTCCTCAGACCCATCTGGGGCGGGGTGAATGAGGGGTTTTACATAAAACAACTAGTGGCGAACACTCGAACCCTTGGGCCGGCCCCCAATCGGACTCTCAGAAGCGGACCACCTGTCCCAGACCCTTTTGGCGGGCGGTGCTTATGGCCGCCGCCGCTGCGGTGACGTCCTGCACTGCGAGCCCGACCGATTTGAACCACGTTTTGTCCTCGGGGGCCTCTCTACCTGTCGTCGCTCCGCGAGCCACATCTCCCAGCAGCGTCCAGTCGTCCGCGGTCGTGTGCCCATGCTCGATCGCCGCGATCAACTCTCCGGCTTCCGCGAGAGCCGCTTCGCGGTCGTCCACGAAGACCCGGGCGCAAGCGGCGAGAGCCGGGT
>JAPKBO010000263.1 GCA_028823395.1 Planctomycetota bacterium
GGGCCTGGGGGGCCTCGTGACTCTCGCTACATGATCCGCCACCTGGCCAAAGGACGTCGTTCTCCGCGGTTGCTGGTAGTCTCCGTAGATGGCGTCCTGCACCGATTCAAATGCCCTGGCTGCGTAGCCGGCAACCCCCCGCGTGAACCCGGTGAAGCCTACCGCGTCCAAGATGCTAGTTGCCGCGTCCGCATTGGGGTCGTAGGGGCTCGCCGTCACCTCGTCCTTCAGAAACAGTCTTGGGTCTCCAGCGTCGTGCCAGTACGAGTCCAGGCCGCCCCCCATGTACTCATTCTCGAGGCCTGGCATGGGTATGTCGCCCCACGTACTCAGGGAGTGTCCTCCGGGCCCCCACGAAGACGAGCCGAGCTTTCTCATCCTTTCGTATTTTTCCAAAGTCGGCTGCAGCTGGGCGTTGTCGAGGTACCCGAGGACCTGCGCCTGGTTGTCGATGTAGATGCGGTGGGTCGGGTCGATGATATCGAACTCCGTGCCCATCAGCGCCAGTCGGCCCTTTTGCTGTTGGACGAACTTGCGGAACCGTCTCTGTTGGCTCATGCCGGTGACCCCCACCGTGTTGAAGAGGGTCGCGAACGTCACCCCATCACGGATTTTCTTCTCGGCCTCCAGGATGTGCAAAAGCATAATCGACCCCTGACTGTGCCCGGTTACGGCTATGTGCTCGTAGCCCAGGTCTTTGTACTTCGCGAGGTACTGGTCCAGGAAGACCATCAGCTGGTAGTATCTGGGCGTCGTCTTGACGGCGTCGCCGCTGAAAACGCTCAGGTTGAATATCTTCAGAGCATCCACGAAGGACTCCACGACGGGTGCGCCCTTGCGATACCCGGCTGCGCCAACAGCGCCCATGAACCGATTCCCCCCCACGGCCAGCCACGCCTGAGAGGTCTTGGGGTCGTGGTAGACCACGATGTTCGTGTCCCCGATTGTCTTATCCAGCTCGTATCCACGGAACGTAGCGGGGCGCGTCACGTTCATCAATTCGTTGGTGGTGGTAGCCATGTGGGCCATCGCGTGTGCGTGTGTCGCGTTTCGTCCATAGTGGGCCGCCATCTCCCCGTGAGTCCACTTTGCAAGGCCCAGTCGTTTTCTGTTGGAATCCTTGCGCACGGCTTCCGCGGACCAGCGTAGGACGTCCGGCATCTTTGCCAGACCTATTAGGCCGAGACCGTACTTCGCCGCCCGCCGCCAGTCGAACCCGTCCGCTTCTTCCGAATCTGGATCTGGGGAATCTCCGTAGTCGCTCGGAGACGGGCTCGGGGACGGATCGGGGCTGGGTGGGTCCATCCGGAACTTTTTTAAAATGTCCGCCCTCCTGGCATCTTCAGCCATCGCCTTCTTTCGGGCGTGTCTTTTCTTTAACCGGATCTTGTCGAGGCGCTCCATTTTAGCTGGGTCGCTTTTCGGGACGTCGAACTTCCCCGCTTTCTTTTTCGCCCTGGCGGCTGCCCTGGCGATGGCCGCCTTGGCACGTGCGTCCGTAGCTCGCTCTGCCCGCTCCAGGTCGGCGTTGAGCTTTTTCTGCGTTGCTTCGAACTTCTTAAAATCCTTGGCCATTGTGTCTGCATTCCGCTTCAGGATTCCCGCGCCATCCTGCGCGTTCTCGGCGTCCTCTCTGGCCATCTCCGATGCAGTCTGTGTGCGTTTCTCGGCCCCGAATGATTTCTCCCAAAGGTCTTTTTCTACTTCCTCCAAAAGTTCCTTTTCCCCTGAATCGTAGTAACCCGAGATGGGTGGTGGGCCGGGCGAGTTGGCCAGCTTGTCGATTTGCGCCTGCATCAGAGCGTCACGTTGGCTCCGCGATGTGCGGTACTCCGCGTCGAACTTCTTAAACGCGTCCAGCTGCGCGGGGTGCGCGCCGAGCTTGCTTGCCTTCTGGAAGTTCGAAAACTCGCCCCGGACGGAACCATCTGGGATGATGTGCGCCTTCGTGAGGGCGTCTATACTCGACGGTTTGATGGGCTCCGCCGCTAGCATCGTCAGTTTGTCGTAGAGGTCCGAGTCGATTGCGCCCTTTTCCAGCTTGCCCTGCTTTTCCAAAAGGTTCAGGTCGCCCGTTGTCGATCGACTTACGAAAATCAGAGCGTCGTGGAACGGCATTTTCGCGCGCAGTACCCGCATGTCCGCCTCAGAGATTCCCATCTGCTGGGCAAAGGTCGCCCAGACGTCGGCGTTCGGGTCCCCCTGTCGGTGCATTATGGCCTGCATAGCCGAATTCAGCTGTGCCGAGCGCTCCGGTCCGATTCCCTGTTCGACCAGCCAGGACCCGACCTGGTTCGTCCACCGGCTGAACATGCTCAGCTGGACCAGCTTGGATACCAGACCCATCGCCAGTTCCTTGGCCGTGTCTTTTGCCAGGTTCGTCGTCTTTGCCTGCGCCAGGGTTCGTAGCTGGCGGCCCATCTGCGTCAGGTTCTCGGCCATCGCTGCTGTCCGACTCTGGACCGGCCCATGGTGATTCTCCAGTTGGCGCATCGTCCGCAAGAGCATATCCGGCTGGTGATCGGAGTCCCAGTTGGGGTGCAGCGTGTCCTCCATCAGGTCCTCTATCGGATCGGTCAGGGTCATGAACTCGCCCGAGCCTTTGTGGAAGTAGACGTTCAGGGGTAGCCGGTCGTACTGACGCGCTTCTTCTAGCAGCCCCTCGGCCGCCCTGTTGATTTCGTGGATCTGAAACGCCCCCTGACCGAGCGTCCCACCCAGCCCCAGCATCATCCCTACGTCGGGACGTCCGGCTCCTGCCGCGGCGATGCCAAGGTACCCCATGCCCTCTTTGAACCTCATTTGTTCGATGAGCTGGGGAAGACCGCGGAAATAGTGGCTCACTCCTGGGTGGGCCCGGTTTCGGTCCTCAGTCGCCCGTGCCTGTGCCGCGTGCAGTTCCATGGTAAAGTCCCTGGCGGCGTGCACATAGTCTTCGTAACGGTTGGGTCCCCGGAAGTCGTTAATGCTCGGCACGTGCAGCGGGTAGCTGGGCTGTGCCTCCCACATCGTCGCGTGGAGCCCCTGGCGGATGTGCGCCGGGACCCGCAAGTCACGCTCGTGTTCGTACCGTAGCCACGCGCGTTCGATGCCTCCTTTTTGGGCCCAGCCGCTCGGCTCGTGGTTCATCCGCATAAACGAGATGCCCGATTTCACTCGGGCTCTTACGTCTGCTTGAAACCCAAGCGCCACCGGCTCGCTCCTGTTTGGCATGTGTGCCATGTGGTAGTTGTCGGGGTTTAGATTCGTGTGGGATTTCTCGTAGGCGACCATTGAACGTTTGAACCTGTCCGGGCTCCACTCAGTGCCTTCAGTTTCTACCATTTCTTTTTACTTCTCCGGAGAAGATAAAAGGATGCCGCCAAAACAAAAACCGGCAGCGAGATCGCCGTCGGTAGAGGATTACGTCCCAGGCTACGTTAGAAACGTGAACGTACCGCCGCCGCAAGCGCCGAGGCCGGCGATAGCACGAATACAGGGGTCGAAAAGGAAGACTGTCGCGCAACTAAAGGCCGCCGACGATGCCAGGAAGATGGCTAAACTACAGGCCGCGGCCATAAAATTGATTGCCGTCCAAAAGGCGGTGAAGGCGAGGGCGAAGAAGAAGGTGAAGCCGCCACCCAGGAAGAAGAAGAAGAAACGAAGAAGACATATGAGCGAGGAAAGCTATCGACCTCCGGGTGAGAGCCCGCCACGGGCGCTG